>DIYG01000053.1:0-53810 GCA_002428935.1 Halieaceae bacterium UBA6060 | reverse complement strand
CGGTTACAACCTCGCCCTACCCTCGGTGCTTTTTTGCGTAACGTATCTGAGCACGCGTCGACAGGCCCTTGGTGCCGGCGCCCTGACCGGGGTTATCGCCATTGCGCCGGCAAGCCTCTTTTTCATCGCCATGCTCGCGTTATGGCCCGCAATCCTGGAAGAGCCGGTGCCCGCCGTCACGCTGATTCAAAGCCTAAACGCCCCCCTACTCCAGAGCTTGTTTCTATTCATGGTGTTTGGAACTTTTGTAGAAACGGGAATCGGCCTGCTTCACGCCATCAACGAACGTATCGCCAACCAGTTGGCGGAACAGGATCGCCCACTCTCTCGCCAACATCGATCGCTGATCGCCCTGGGCATACTTCTCGCCAGCGTATTTATCGCCCAGGGCATCGGCATCGTCGATTTGATAGCCCGAGGTTACACGGCCCTCAGCGCACTCATGTTCACGGTCCTCGTGGTACCGCTACTCACTCGCGGCCTTTGGCTAATTCGACGTCGGTAGGCCCGACTCCAGTGGTAGAATCACTGCATGGAAGCAAGCTTTACCCTCGCCGGGCTAGCCATCGGGGCATTCCTGGCGACAAACCTGGATAACCTCCTCCTACTGATCTTTCTTCAAGGCGCAAACCCCCGACACCGGAAGGCCGTTGTCACGGGATACCTACTGGCCGTCGGAGGGCTGATTGCCCTGGTCATTGCCGGCAGCCGCTTGGGGGACGAACTTGATCCCGGAATCATCGGCTACCTGGGTTTGATTCCCATCGCTCTTGGCCTTTGGCTGCTGCGGCGAAGCCCCGCCATTCAGGTCGCGACAGAAGGTAGTCGCGCAGAAGCTTCTGCCCCACATTTCGAGGGTAGCGTTGTGCTGGGTACCACGGTGCTTCTTCTCAGCAATAGTGGAGACAGCCTTGCCCTGCTGCTGCCGCTCCTGGCAGACACCTATGCAGGTGGCCGGAAGGTGTTGCTCCTTACCTGGCTTAGCTGTGCCGGCCTGTGGGTTTTTCTCGGCCAGCTCCTGACACAACGCCCCAGCGCAGCACGAGTCCTGGAGCAACACGGGACAAAGGTTGTTCCCTGGGTGATGATCGGTGTCGGTGCGTACATCCTGCTGAATACGGCGACCGATCGACTCGGTATCGCGCCGTAGCGCTGGGCTTAATCAGGCCCCAAGAAACACCCGTTGGGCATTGGCCCCAAGAAAGTCCGCGCGGGCCTCGTCGTTCAGACCCAGCTCATCGATGCCGTGTAGGGCCTGCGCCGGTGTCAGCATGGGATAGTTGCTGCCGAACAGCACTTTCCTCTGGCCGTGTCCGCGAAGATAACGGAGCAGCTCCGGTGGATATCGTTTCGCCGTGTACGCCGACGTGTCGATATACACATGCTCATGCTTCGTCGCGACAGCAATAGCTTCTTCCGTCCAGGGATACCCGATATGCCCAGCCACGATTACCAGTTCGGGAAAATCCAGTGCCACCTGATCGAGATATATAGGCCGCCCTACCTCTGATGGCATGAGTGGCCCCGTGTGGCCAATCTGCGTGCAAAAAGGAACCCCCTCCTCGACACAAGCCACGTACACTGGATAGAAACGACGATCCGTCGGCGGCGCTTCGCACAACCAGGGCAGAACGCGAATGCCGCGAAAACCATAGTCACGCACACAGCGCCGAATCTCGGCGACCGCCGCCATGGGCCGGGATATGTCCACGGAACCGATGCCGACGAACCGCTCTGGCGCTTCCGCTACAAAGGCGGCGACCTCTTCATTGCTGATGAGGTCGTGGCGTGGCGCCTGCCAGGCGCTGATGAGCATCTTGTCGACGCCCCCTTCGTCCATCAGCGCAATAGTTGTAGACACCGGCAGTGCCTTCTGGGGGATCGGCTGTCGAGTCCACCGGCGTAGGGAATCGAAGATCGGATCCTGCGCATGTCGGAGCGTGGGGTGCTGACCCCAGGCGTCGATAATCAAGGGCTCACCCCGCTGCGAGGAATTCAATGGCTTTGGCGCTCAAAGATGCGATCGGCCTTTTCCGTCAGATACACCACAGAGTCTAGGTACCGACCCAGCACCTGATTATCACCGAGGCCAGCCGGTTTGTTCCCCTTACTGGCCACATAGCTCAGATACTCAAACAGGTGGCGAAACTCAGCGCCGGCACCGGCCCCAGACAGCGGGCTTGAACCCTTGGGCTGTTCGTCTTCCCATGTTCGCTGCAGCTTTTTCCAGGCCGATTTCGACAAGGTTTCCAAAGCCTGAGGGAACAACAACTGCTCCTCCATGGTGACGTGGGTACGCAGGGTTTCACAAAAACGTCGCCACCGCGCCAAGAGTCGTTCGGGCTTCCGCGGGTTGGCCGGGTCGCTGGCGTACTCGACCTGCCGGAGCAAACTGCGACCATCCCGGGCGATGGTTTCGTGATCGGCTTCGAGGCGCTCCAGGCTGGCACGAGCATCCGGCTTGGCCTTCACCACTGCCTCAAACAGGTATTCCTCAAGGGGGTGGTGGCAACGATCCAGATAGTCCGTCATAAAACGAGCCACATCGGCGAGAAGGAGATAATCTGACTCTCGATTAAATCCGCCGTTGGACAGAGATTCCTCGATCATCGCGTAGAGCTGGTAGAAGTCATCGTGATCCCGGCGCAAGCGCTGCATCAGTTCGGGTTCTTGAGGGTCAACGGCTCGCTTAGCCGGTCGCGCATTCGCGATCTCATCTCGCCAGTCTGCATAGATAAACTCGTGGAACAGGCGATTCCCAAAAGCCTGCTCCACCGCCTGAATGGCCCAACGGGGGAAATACTGCTCAGCATCGAAGGCTTGCCAGTTATCCAGGGGCTGGGCGAGACGATCCGCGACCGCCAAAACCACCGCCTCGTTAAACGCCATCCCCGAGTGAGAACACACCAAACGGAGGTTCTCTCGAATCGCCGGCGCCTCAGACAGCTGAACGATGTAATCGGGAATACGAGACGACTGGCTGAATACCACCGCGTCGATGGGGCTCCAGATGGCGATCATGGGCAGGGCCGGATGTTTTGCCCCCCAGTGCAGAAAGCCCTGCTTACCGGTGATGGAATACCTGGAACGCTCCTTCCCTTTGCGACTGCCCAGTTTGACGATGAAACTGTTCTGATCGTCGCTGATGTACGGGTGGATTGTGGGCGAACCCAGAGTGATCACCCGATCGATTTCATCCGGGTAGCGGGCCGCGGTTTCGCGACTGTACAGACCCCCAAAGCTCTGCCCGACCAACGCCACCTTGCGCCCCGAGCTGCCAGCTACCGCTCGCACGCGCTCCATGATCTGCGCCGTCATTTCATCGACCTGTTCGGCACCGCTCTGGTCCTGGAACCCCATGTTCTTCCCCAGCCCCCAGGTATGCGCATCGAATCCCGCGTCTCGAAGCACATCCCGCAACCAGTACATGGATTCGTCCCCAGCCATGTAGCCCGGTAAGAGCAGCACGGGTTGGCCATCGCCCCGAGGCGCTTTGCTCAGGAGACGCTTGCGAGTTAGCCGCGAGAAGACAATCTCGCCAGCACTGACGGCGAAATCGGTTTGCAAACGCAGCAGATCCTTAAGTACCGGCATGACAAGCTACCTATGGTTTTGACAACGTGTATACGGACTCAAACCGTTCATCGGCTCAATCACTTATCGAAGCTACGATCCCATCAGGTGCATAGGTATCCAGCAGCGCTTGCTTAAGAACCTTGCCCTGGGGCGACATGGGCAGGGAGCCTGCAAAACGCACATGGCCCGGCACTTTATAGGAAGCAATCTGCTCTTTGGCCCAGTCCCGCAACTCCTCCTCGGCCAGGGAGGCACCCGGGTTCAAACAAACAACCGCCAGGCCCACCTGCCCCCAACGTTCATCAGCAACTCCCAGAACCGCCGCGCGAGCAATGGCGGGATGGTTTAAAAGCGCACTCTCAACCTCAGCCGGATAAACGTTTTCCCCACCAGAGATAAACATATCTTTGTAGCGATCAACGATGTAGATCGCCCCGGAGATGTCCATACGCCCTGCATCGCCGGTACGAAACCAACCGTTGACGAAAGCCCCAGAGGTAGCCTTCGAGTCCTGCCAATAGCCCGGGGTCACCGCTGGCCCTCGCACCTGAACCTCACCGATGCGATTGGCAGGCAACTCGCGACCTTCTTCGTCGCCAATCTGCACCTGCGTATGCATCATTCGGAAGCCTGCAGAACCAAGCTTTTTTTCCGCCATGATGGACGGCAGATAAGCCACGGAAAACGCCTCCGTCATCCCATAGCTCTGCGATAGGCCCACCCCTTTGTCGCGCCAGGTTTCCAGAAGAGGTCGGGGCACGGGCGCAGCGCCCACACCCGCCACCTGCAGGGCAGCAAAGCGGGCGGATGAGAAACTCGGTAGCTCCGCCAACTGTTGATACTGTATGGGTACACCGAGCATGTGGGTTATACCCAACTCTTCGCTCTCAAGGTACTCCAGGGCTTTCACGGGATCCCACTGCCGCATGATGTAAAGCGTTCCCCCATAATGAAAAAGAGGCATGGCAAATCCATTCAATCCCGCCACGTGAAAAAGCGGGGCGGAACTGAGGGAGCGCGTACGGATGTTGACTTCCCCGTGCTGGGCCGCGTGGATGATCGTGTCGCGGACCATGTGGAAATTATGAATGACACCCTTGGGCTTTCCGGTTGTTCCCGAGGTGTAGATCAGCATCGCCACGTCATCGACGCAAATGGACTGCTTATCGAATTCCGGAGTGCTGTTGTGGATCAGGGCCTCGTAATCGCTCTCTCTGGCATCCAGACGGCGAACAATGGTCGGCTTGTCGATACCCTCGAGCTTGGGTAGAAAATCATCGTCGACGATCAACAGCGCGGGATCGCAGTGCGCAATGATCTGCGCGAGCTCCGGCGTGGCAAGACGCCAGTTCAGAGGCACGAAAATCGCACCGATCTCCCAACAGGCAAAGAGGGTTTCAAAAAAGTCCGTGGAGTTCTGCGCCAGGATCGCAACCCGATCACCCTTGCGTATCTGGAAGCGACGATTGAAGCCGCCGGCGAGGCGGCAAATGCGGTCAAAGAACTTGCGATAGGTAAACTCGCGACCGGTGGCCAGATCGACCGCCGCCAGATAATCCCCGGTGTAGGTTGCGTGGTACACCAGCCAATCGACGCTGAAATCTCGCGACGCAGCGCCGCTGCCGACCTCCAGGGCGTCGGCGTGCCCGGTCACGGAATCGCCCCTTGCCTCTTGCTCGTCAGTCACAGCGCCCCCGGTCTCCAAGTCCTAATCCAGAAGTTCCAGATACTCGTCAAAGGATGCTTCAAGACAGTCCATATAAGCCTCCGTATCGTCCATCACCGCTTTATCACAGGTTGCGGTGATGGATAGGGTATCGGGCGTGGAAAACACCGCATGGGTTAGCGCGGTGCGTCCGGCCACAGGTACCACCCCCATCAATCCAACCATGCGCCCTCCGGCAAGATAGATGGGCACGGGAATTCCCGGCACGTTGGTGATGAGCGAATGCATGGCGATAAGCTTGCTCCGCTCGCCAAGCCAGGCCACGGCCTTGATCAACGGCGACATGAGCAGATGAGGCGCGTTTTCCAGCACCGACATCATCGGCCGCGCGCTGCGAATCGCCGGAGAATCCTTGCCGGCCCGGTTACTGTCTCGACTCAGAGCTAGGCGTTCCACGGGGTCTTCCACGTCCGTGAACAGCTTGGACAACACGGCGGTAACCATCACCGTCGCATCCCCATCATCTTCGCCGCGCACGTCCATGGGCATGCCCGAGGTAAGTGGCTCATCGGGCACCTCGGCGAAGGCCTCCATGTAGCGGCGCATGGCACCCGCAATGATGGCAAAGACCACGTCGTTGAGGGTTGCACCGGGCACCAGTAAACGCATGGCTTTCACATCGGCCAGGGGAAAGATTCTTCCGTCAATGCGCACTTCACCGGTGTTCTTCGGTGGATTGAAAACGGTCTCGGGCAGGCTGATCCGAAAACCGCTGGCTCCAGCACCCTCATCACCGTCGGACTCACCCCGCTGCGAAAGGAACTCTTTAGACAAAGCCGGCACCGCACGAATCATCGCCGCACTGCTACGCACGGCTTTGCCAAGATTGCTTGGATAAGCGCGAGCCAAAAGAGACAGGCGGGATGGGGAAGAGACGGACTCATCCGCATTATCGGTTTTTTCTTTCGTCGAGGATCGCGCCCGCCGGGGCGCTCTAGGCTGAAGATCGTGGATCGCCTCTTGAATCGCCCGCCCGGAAGCCCCATCAATGGCCGCATGATGCATTTTTAGGAACAGCGCATAGCCATTCTCCGGCAATCCATCGACAGCATCGATGCCGGTTATCACCGCACCGAACCACAGGGGACGGTCTCGGGGGATGGATCGGGAGAACAGCTCACTCACCGTGTCCATCAGCTGATCCCAGTCCCCTGGATTAGTCAGTTCAATATGTTCGAGGTGGTTTCCCAGATCAAAGTGCGGGTCGTCGACCCAGTAAGGGTGATCAGCTCCCAGCGGAACCTCGATCAACTTCCGTCGCAGAACAGGGACTTTGGCAACACCTTGCTCGAAACGTTTGAACACCTGCGCAAAGGTGACCTTACCCCGAGGCGCAGTCGATGGGTCGTAGAAGTGCAGGCTGGAAACGTCGAGACTGAAGTTCCCCGCCTCCATATCGATAAACATGTGCTCAATACTGTTGAGCTGTCGCACCGGAATCCCTCGCTCAGAATGAAACATGCCGCCGGGGGCACACCCCAGCGACAGCTAACTATCCGCATTCCATGGGAACACGAATCCCCCGGCCCCGGTATGAGATAAATCAATTGGAGCGCCGATGCTGATCGTCGACGCGGGACGCCTAGGAACTCATTCTAGGGACAGCCACAAACGGAGAAGGTGGCGCTGCCGTTCGGGTTCCGGCCAGTCCTCGTAGCTTGTGCGAGCGTGGACAATGGTGTGATTGGAGATAAATTGCATATCCCCGGGTTCCAGCCACATATCGAGGTGTCGATCCGGATCCGAGCAAAGCTCATCGTATAGATCCAGGGCCTCAAGCCCCGCCTCATCGATGGCGGCATCCTCAAAGCGCTGGGCCGAACGGAAATAGTTACCGTGATAGAAGGTCCTCAACACGCCGTCTTGGCCAAAGCAACAGGGTTGTATGGGCAGGAATCCCGGTTCGCCCTCCCCCTGTTCGTTGCGGCGATCGAGGGGATAGGCGCTGAACAGGCGCGTCGCCAAATCGGGTCGCTCCGCAAGCATGGCGTTATACACCGCCACGGAGCTAACAATACGACTCTGACCACCGCTTTTCGCGGCCTGTAAGCACAACAGACCCACGGCGTCGGCCGCGTCGCAGTGAAACTCAATATTCTCCGTGGTGCGGTACTGTCTGACGAGGTCCGTGCCGCCATCGGCGTAGTTGCGAACATGGCCCAACAACTCTTCTGCCGCGTTTTGCGCGCCGGGCAGTCCCAGATGATGGCCCAGCCCCCAATACGCATAGGCCGACTTGTCATAACCCCAGTCCTGCACCGGCAGGCCGCGGACCACTACAAAACCGCGCCCCTGGACAATCTCCTGGGCCCAGGTCCGAAGTTCGCCGTGCAGCAAAGGCAACGCAAAATCTTCCCGGCGGACCTCGGCCATGGACCGCCCCGCCATCATGAGGGCATCAGTGGTCGCAGACAGCTCCTCGATCTGCTCTGGGCTGAGCTCGATCATCCAACTCGCCGGGTCTTCTCGTAACGCCTTCCCCGTCCAACAGGCGGCGGACGTTATAGGGCCGGCTGGGACATGGCCGTGGTCCCGGATAAAGTAGTGCAGGGCCTGATCGGTGAAGGAGCGAAAGGGGGTTTCCGTGGACAGGGGCATAACGCAGATACCGCAACGCAGAACACAAGCCTAGCCTTACAGGAACGCCCGGGATTCTCAAGGCCTAAGCGCGGGGCGCGCTCGGCCAGCAGCGGACCGGCACCTATGGCAGAAAACCCAGGTCTCGCTGCGAGAAGTTTCTCAAGGTGGGAAACACCGCGTCGATGGCATCCTCGTCCAGACCAAACCAACGGGCCAGGGTGGCGTAGCTCTGCACATCGGCAAGGGTAGGTATCAGGCGTCTGGCGCCGGTCCACTGGTCGGGGTCGTCGTAGTCAACAAAGTTACCAATGGCCTGCCCACCTCGCACGGGCTCACCCCAAACGAGATGATTGTTACCCCAGCCATGATCCGTACCACGATTGTTGGGTACGAGGCTGCGACCAAAATCCGAGGCCGTGATACACACAACGCGATCAGCCACACCATAGCGACGCAACTCATCGATGAAATCCACAAAGAGATTATCGAGATAGGCGTAGGCCTCGTTGAGCGTGTCGAACTGATCGAAGTGACTGTCCCAGGGGCCGGGCGCCGCGATATGGATAATCTGTCGTTGATGACCCAACTCGTCAGCGGCGGCGATGAGCTTGCTCGCCACCATGGCTGCAGTGTTCAGTTTCCCGCTCTCGGTGAACTGACCGAAGATATCCCGCAGGTACGCCTGACCAGTGATCGTCGTGCCCAAAGCATGACGAGCTACTCGCTCAAGGGGGTGGTTGTAGCTGTCATCGGCCACCAATCGGTTCACGGCATCGAGCTTCGCGGCGCTCAGCCCCTGCCAGGTTTCCCCCTCGGACTGCACTTGCAGCACATCCAGGGACTCAGCGGCTACCAGATTGCGGTCACCCGTGGTGGTCACTGCCGGGCTTAGGGCCGGCGCTGAGCCATTACTGGCATACCAGGCATCCAGCACACGGCCCGCCCAACCGGAGTAGCGATCGTAAGCGCCCTTGTTGTACTGCTGCTGGTGGGAATGGCTGAACAAAAACGGTGGGAGCACCACGGATCGATCGTCGTACTGCTGTCGGTTCACCGGTTGCGCAAGGTTCCCTGTGCCAAGAATCGGCGCACCTTTCCCCTCTTGAATCAGCGCCGCCATGCGCGGGAAGTTGCCGTGAATCGCCAGATCACCTTGCCCGACGTTAAGGGGAAGCAGACTATCGCGGCTCTGGGCGATGGTGCCTCGGTAGTGGGCATAGCGATCGTAACGATCAAGCGGTACGAGCATGTTGTAGCCGTCATGCCCTCCATGCATGTAAAAGACGACGATGGCTTTGCTGCTCATTGTCCGCCCTCCTGATAAGTGTTGTTGACAAGGAAGTCTGGAGCATTGAGGGCAAGCACCAGGGCATCCCGCACCTTAGCCGTTACCTTGGAAGCGCCTCGGGTGCCCAGCAGGGCGATCACCTCTTCGCGCAAGG
This sequence comes from Halieaceae bacterium UBA6060, assembly GCA_002428935.1. Classification (GTDB taxonomy): domain Bacteria; phylum Pseudomonadota; class Gammaproteobacteria; order Pseudomonadales; family Halieaceae; genus Congregibacter. Next base: position 44,486 of record DIYG01000053.1, on the reverse strand, counting down.
CCGGACGATGGTTGCCAAACAACAACTGATCGAGCACGAAGTCCGCAAACTCCTCGTCGCTGGCGCCGGCCTCGAGAAAAGCCCGGAAGCGCGGCACGTCAGCATCCTTCTTGATCACGTTCCCCCAGAGCTTGTTGCTCACCCGGACCACGCTGTTCCAGTTGTATAGATAGGCTTCGGGGTAGACATAGTCGATGTGGGCCGTCCCCTCCCCTCGGATTGCCTCGGACTGATGTTCCCGGGGAAAGAAGCTGAACACGCTTAACGCGCCTACGGGAGACTGCTCGGCGAAGGTCCCTCCGGTGTTCAATTCGCTGTTGTTGAACGCGGGCCCCGTGATCGGGGTTAGGGCCCCGTCCCTGGGTGGCGCCAAGGCTCGTCGCGCACTGGCATACCATAGGAGAGGCTCTTTCAAGCGACCCGTTTCGCTGCGCGGGTCGCTACGCCCATCCACCGCGTCGGGATGAAGGAGAATTGCTCGAACCATCGTCTTGAGATCACCATTGCTCTCCATAAAGGCAATGGACACATCTCGTACATAAGTGTATTTCGGGTTGGAAACCGTGAGCCTTTGAATCATGAACCGGCTGAAGTTTCCGGCCACGGAATGTTCGTACTTGGTGATGATTTCCAACGCAGCACGAACATCATCTTGCAAGCTCAAACCGGCGGGGATTTCCGTGCCCATAATCGTCTTGCTGCCATAATCGTGATACTCGGGGTACTCGATCACCGGTCGTAGCCAATTCCCGGTTTCCTTACCCCAGCCTTTTGCTTCAGCAACTCCCATCCCCGTGAATACCCGGGCGAGCTCTTTCACATCCTGCTCGGTGTAGTTCGGTATCCGCAGTCCCTGACCATCGAGGCGAAAATGACCATTCCTTTTCCGCTTCTCGGCACCACAGGTGAAAAGCTGCATTACTTCACGGGCGTAGTTTTCATCGGGGATCGTGCCCAGAGCGGGGTCACCCTTTTGGTTGTAGAGGCTTGAAAGATAGGCGCACATGGCCGGGTGGAGAGACACCTGGTACAGCAAGTCGAAGAAGCTGCCCTGGACCCCTCGAAGAAGGAGGTCATAGAAATCTATAACCGTCCAGGTGCGACCGTCCAGGAAGGGGTGCCGGGTGGAAATGACAAACCACTGAGAAAGGGCGAAGGCCACGCGCTGGTGCAGCTGGTCCGGTGCCGCCAGGGCATTCGTCCACCAGGCGCTGTAAAGCTGCGCTTCCGTCGGTTTGTCTGTGGTTAGAGTCGCTGTTGGAAACAGCGGTGTCGGTGGCAGGTTTAGCTGTGCGTCGACCCAGGCTTCCCAACCTGCACTACTTATCTGCTGGAGGGTCTCCTCATTTGCACCGAAGGTTGCGTAGTTCGCCAGCCTAGCCCAGTGCCTGCGAAGAGCTGCCGACGGTGGATTCCCCGTAGACTGCCCCATAGCCATTTGCGGCCAAAGTGATGCCGTAGCACCAATACATGCGGCACCCTTGAGCAAGGCGCGACGTAACTGGTCGGTCATGGTGATCTTCCCTCCGCTGATGGGGTGTCCGCGCGGTTCTACCACCACGCGCGTAACGACTCAGGCTCTATGTCCCGTGACTACCAGCGTCATCATGCAGCGCCACCCAGCACCCGGGCTTGACGCCAGGTTAGGAAACGTTTGACCGTAAAACAGACATAAGCCCTAAGGCTCACGAGGGGGTTTTAGCTTCCCTTGCGACGCTCAAGACCTAAGCGCGCTGGGCGGCTTTCCGAACCATCGCTTACAGGCGCGGCTAAAGGCACTTTGCTCGGAAAACCCCAACAGGAAGGCAATTTCGACTAGCGATAAGGATTTGTCTTGAAGGTAATGGGTCGCCAAGCCTTTGCGGGCGTTTTCCACCTCGGCGCGGTAGGTCGTGCCCGCGTTTCGCAGGCGTTCCTGGAGTTCGCCGGGACGAAGAGCAAGGGACTCAGCCAGATGTTTCAGATCGCTGCGGCCGGCGGGCAAGGCATCCACCAGCAAGCTGTGCACCTGGCCGGTAATCCCCTCATTCCTACGCAGCCGCGTTTGCTCCTGACGAAGAATACGAGCCAGGGCTCCGGCAACTTCCTGGTTGGGCGAGAGGCTACGAGCAAGATCTGTCTCATCAAATATCACGGCATCCACCGCCGCAGAGAAATGGACGGGACAGCGAAACCAGGCTTGATACTGCGCCGCGCAGCTATCATCGGCGTGTCGCAGCGTAAGCTGCCGGGGTGCCAACTTCTCACCGGCCAAGAGACGCGACATGCGAACAATGAGCGCGAAAAAGGCCGTATTGAGCGCCGGATAATCCTTGAATCCGCCAAGGTTACGCTTACCTTGTAAGGCTAATCCCCTCTTACACGGCACTAACTCCAGAGCCGTCGACTGATCGACGATATCGAAGTAGCGCACCAATATGCGTAAGGCGCTCTCCAGGTTTGGAGACGCCAACCAGGCGTGATCCAGCGACTGAAAGTCTCCGGGGCGCCAAAACGTTGCGAGATCCAGGGCAAAGCAGGCATCGTCTACAACGCGGTCAATCTGCGCCCAGACCCGATCCATCTGTGCGGAGTTAATGCGATTCCGCTCACCATGCAGAGCCTCCGCGTCGAGGCCCCCCACCGCGTAAATTGGCCGGGGATCAATGCCCCGACTTTCGAGCATACGCCAAAGAATCCGAGCAGCACCGGCGTATTGGGTGAAACGCCTCTCCATCGATGGAAACTACGCCATGGTCACAACTTGCAAATCAAGCCTTCGGAAGGATCCATCTTCCCGGCGCAGATATCTGCGAAACGCTCATTCAGCTCGCTCACACCCTGCACTTCCTCAAGACGAAGCCAGCTTCCGGAACTGGCGGCAGCCTTTGCGACAAAGCTCTGCGCCCTCCGCACGAACTCTCCGGGCTCCAGGGCTTCGCTGCGCTCGAGCATGTATTTTGGCGCAAAGAAGAATTCCTTGCGTTCATTGTCGCCACCGAGGCCCGCCTCGGCCTGATCCCAGTGGGTGAGACCGACACTGATGTAACGCCGCAGGTGATCTCCCAGATGATCGTCAAGGGCCCGCGCCGTTTTCCCATTGCCGGCCATATCCACGATAGCCGTTGGCACCTGGGCAAGGCTGTCGACAGCGTCGTAGGGCACAGCGTCCCCATAGGGTCCAAGACCTGCGACGAACTCTCGGTTGCCTTCTGAAGTCAGCCCTATGACCTTCGGCGCGTCATCGTCGTCGGCCAGGGCCAGGGCCAAGCCGATGCTGGTTTTACTGGATGCGCTCAGGAGCAGAATTTGCTCAGCCCCGTAGTACTCGTTTTCTCGAAGCTGGTCCCAAAGGCAGTAAGAGGTGTTGTAGAGCGGACCCAACAACGCCTGAAGCCGTTCAACGCTCGCGTCGCCACCGGTTCGAACGCGCTGATAGCGGTTGTATAGGGGTGGCAAAGACTGACGGTGCTCCGTGCCGTCAAAAAGTGTTCGATCGGCGACATTCACCGGCAATAAAACCAATTCGTTTGCGGGGGGAAAGTACCCGTAGAGGCGCTCACCCACGGCGATATCGGGCGCGCGAGACTCAGTCACGTCGGCAAAACCCCAAACGGGAATCACACCGAATCCATCGGCATCCGGAACGGGGAAGAACTGCCAATAACCGAGCATGTCCCCCGCTGCAGCGTAGGTCATGTTGTTCGCCGTGAAGGCAAAGAAGTCGATGGCAACCCGCACTTCCCCTTCCGCAAGTTCAGCGGTGGCGCGATCCGCGACACGGTAGTTGTTAAAGTCCTGCCTGTTTACTTCAAACTGCTTCATGCCGCCTCTACTCCCTGTTCTGCCTTGTAGTCCTGATCGAGTTTCATCAGGTTCATCACCGCCGATGGCCCCGAGGCGCGCATGCGCTTAAGCAGAGCCTCTTTATCCGAATCACCCTGAGCATTTTTTACCAACTGGCCAAAACCATCGAGGCGGTTGTTGAGGATCCATTCGGACAACGCCCGATCCTGACTCCAATTGTACTGGTTCATCATTGCAATGGCGGTGAAGTGAGCGAAGTCCGTATCCGCCTCCGGTGGGGGTACTACGGTGCAAAGATGATTTTTCTCTTCGTCACCCTCGTAGTTCAATTCCACGTGAGCGGCCAGAGCAGCACTAAATACCGGTTGGTAGGAGCGCACCATCTGCGGCGTGATCACATCACCAGCAAATACCGGCACCTCTGGTAGTTCGTCCACGGGACGCGCTGAACAATCGATAAACAGGGTATTCGCCGCCACGGGCAGACGCCCTTCTTGAAACTGAATTTCTTCCTTGCCCAGGTGCGTGATGCGCCCCAGCCGCACCACATCTTCGATTTTCCGAAGCTCATCTAACTCCTTGATGGAGACCGTAGCGCCATGAAACATGGCTGGCTTGTGCTGGGGATCGATTCTTAAGAAATAGCCACAGGCTTCGAGCTTCGCAAACAGGTCGTCGAAGGACTCCGCCTCGGCGGCCGATTCCATAAGTCCCGCCTGAGCATTAAAGACATCGAAGAAAAACTCATCCGTCGGCTGGGTGTTCCGGCGATTGAGCAACCAGGCATCGCGGGGGCGAATCCATTGGATTTTCTTCGGATCGCAACCCATTTGCAGGAGCCACAAACAGGCGTCAATGCCCGTCTTGCCACCGCCTACAATCACATAGCGATCCGGCTGCTCAGAGACTCTAGGAAGGTCATTCAAAGGCATGAACCGCACACCGGGCTCAATGGAAAAATTCGGGGTGTGCGTCGAGGGAACCTTCGTTTTGAGAAACGTTGCGTCAACCGTCTTCTTCGCCACCTGCACCCGATAGGTCTGCCCACCGACCTTGGAGACAAACCTGCCATCTCCGAGATAGTCGCACATGGGGAAGTACTGAACTCTGCCCGAGGGCAAAAACTGATGGCGCATGACGTCATCAAAATACGCGCTGACTTCGGCGCCGCTGGCCAACTCATTCAGACCATCATTCCACCCGCCCTGCTCCAGGCGACCGTTGCTGAGTTCCTTGGAACTGACCCCATAGAACTGGGATGGCTGGTGCAACTGCACAAATGGGTAGGCAGCGTTCCAATGGCCGCCTGGCTTGGCGTATCGGTCCACCATGATTACCCGGGCGTCGGACTCCGAAAGCAACGTATCCACAAACGCCATACCAACGGCTCCGGTTCCCACCACCAGGTAGTCCGTCTCCAAAATCTTCTCCGTCACAGTGATTCCTCCATTGGGGCTCCTCGGTTTGCCTTAGTAGCGCGACGAGGCCGCTGTGTATTTAATAACAGTGTTATGGTTAACATAACGCCGTTATGTTAAGGTGTCAACACAGCCCCGAGGAGACCGCCTTTGAGTAACAAACAGCGAATTCTTACCGCTGCCTCGGAGCTGCTCCTGGAAAAGGGGTTAGAGGGGCTGAGCGTGCGAGCCATCAGTCAGCGGGCGGGCCTATCGACCATCGCCATTTACAGTCACTTCCAGGGTAAGCAGGGCGTGTTGGATGAACTCTACGTGGAGGGGTTTGCTCTAGTGCGAGACGCCGTGCTTTCTGTCGCGGACATTGCCGACCCCGTCGCCGCTGCCCTTGCTGGCGGCCGTAACTATCTCACCATCGCCCACCAGAACGAGGGCCACTACCGCCTCATCTTTGGAGAGACAGGACATAGCTACACGCCGTCGCCGGAAGCAACCGCGGCGGCTCGAGAAGCCTTCGAGGCCCTGGTTGCGGCGGTGACGCGCTTGTTACCGGCAACCGCGAGCCAGGCCCAGCGGCAGCGCGCAGCTCTGCGTTTATGGGCGGTACTTCATGGTTACGTAAGCCTTCGTCACCACGTTATCGGCGAAGTCCTCGACTACCGACAGTGGCAGGATATGGCCCTGGAGGCGATGGGACGAAGCGTGGAAGACATGGTTAGGGACGGCGGCGCGGAGCACACTTAGAACTCACTGATACGTTTCTGGCTACGCTCCCGCGGCGAGTTCCACACCGAGCATCGCAGCGATGGAAACGCCGATAAATGTCCCAATCGCGTAGCCGAACAAACCCACGAGAATCCCCGGGGCAACCAGTGCGTGCCAGCCACGACTCGCCGCATAGCGCCTGGGAACCAGGCTCATCAATCTGCCCTTGGTGCTCCATCAACCCGGTCTCCCGCAACCCCATCCCTCGTTGTTTATACACCCTTGACTCGCGTTGTCTCCGACGCAATGCTGAGCGCAACAATAAAGATACTTTAGGTGATTATGGCTATGCACAAAGCATGGATAACGCTCGGGTGCGTGGGCGTGCTGGCAACAGGTCTTTTGGCGTGTTCTGAGAGCGAGCAGAAAGTCAGCGCGGAAAAAGCCGGCGATGGCTCCAATACGATAGAGCTAGCCGAGTTTCCCGAAAGGCCCTACTGGGGTGACACTCACCTTCATACCGATAACTCGGTCGACGCCTTTGGTTTTGGCACGCGACTGGGACCGGAGGAAGCGCTTCGCTTCGCTCGTGGAGAGGAGGTCATTGCAACGACCGGTGCCAAGACGCAGTTAGCCCGCCCCCTTGATTTTCTGGTGATTGCAGACCACTCCGATGCCCTTGGGGCCACCCGCCAACTCTATGACGCCCCGCGTTGGTACATCAATTGGATACTGCGCGATGAGACGATTTTGCGCTGGTACGACATGATGCACGAAAGTCCCGAGCAATCAGCCCGCGCGATCGGCGAGCTCATCGCTGCGGCAGCCAGCGGCGATATACCCGAAGCTTTCGCAAATGATGAGGGTGCAGACGCCAGGACCGAGGACATTTGGAATACGCAGCTTAGTATCCTCGATCGTTACAACGAGCCCGGCGTGTTTTCTGCCATAGCAGGCTATGAATGGACGGCGATGCCAGATGGCAACAATTTGCATCGTGTGGTCATGTTTCGCGATGGGAGTGACAAGACACGACAAACGTTCCCGTTTCCTGGCATAGATACAGAGGCTCCGCAGTTGTGGGAATACATGCGCGCCTACGAGAAAGATACGGGTGGACGGGTGCTTGCAATTCCACACAACGGGAATCTGTCGAATGGCCTGATGTTCCAGATGACCATGGAAGACGGCTCACCCATGACCGCCGAGTACGCCGCCCTGCGCGCCTGGGCGGAGCCAGTGATCGAAGTTACCCAGATCAAGGGCGACGGCGAAACGCACCCGCTGCTTTCTCCCAACGATGAAATGGCTGGATTCGGTGTTTTAGGCTGGGAGAAGGGCAATCTAGATTTGAGTCAAAAGACCGAACCGGGCATGTACGCGGGCTCCTATGCGCGCTCGGCGCTGAAGCGCGGTCTGACCCTTGAGCAACAGCTCGGTGTTAATCCCTACGCCTTCGGCATGATCGGTTCGACCGATAGTCACACTTCGCTGGCCACGGGTGACGAGGACAATTTTTGGGGGAAACACACCGGGAACGAGCAGTCCTATACGGACCGATCGATGAAAGTGCAAAACCTCGGGACAAGAGAGGGCCGCTTTGGCTGGCACTATCTGGCTGGCGGTTATGCCGCGGCATGGGCGCGCGGTAACACTCGCGCTGAGATCTTTGATGCCTTTGCCCGGCGCGAAGTGTATGCCACCACCGGCCCGCGCATGACCGTGCGTGTATTTGGTGGCCACGGTTTTACCTCGGCGGATTGGGATGGCGACTGGGTGCGTAAGGGCTACTCGGAAGGTGTACCGATGGGAGGAGAGCTCGACGATACCGGCACCGCCCCCAGCTTTATGATTAGCGTGCTGAAAGACCCCGACGGCGCCAATTTGGATCGAGTTCAGGTCATTAAAGGTTGGCTCGACGCTTCAGGTGAAATGCAGGAGCAGATCTACAACGTTGCCTGGGGTGACGCGAACACGCGTCAGATAATCGATGGAAAGCTGGCGCCGGTTGGCGACACGGTGAATCGTGAAGATGCCTCCTACACCAATACGATCGGGGCAGCAGAGCTACGAACAACCTGGACCGATCCCAACTATCGCGCGGGTCAGCGTGCGTTCTACTATGTCCGCGTGCTGGAAATCCCAACACCGCGCTGGACACTCTTTGATGCTGTGCGCTTTGGTGTGACCTTGTCCGAGGAGGCAATGGCCGATGCCGTCGCGCAAGAGCGCGCGTATACCTCGCCCATCTGGTTGAAACCTCGATCGTAACTGGGCTTTTTCGTGAACTTAAAACTCTTGCTGCGCGAGCCATTGCTTCAATTCGTTGCTATTGGCGTTGTTCTTTTCGTGGTACTCACCTGGGGCGGTACCCCGCCCGATCCCGCCAGCCGTGTGATCAAAGTGGGCGGAAGCGAAAGACAGAAGATTGCCGAGAGTTGGACGCTGACCATGGGGCGCGCTCCCACAGACGCCGAGCTCGATCAGGCGGTTGATGCCTATGTGCGGGAAGAGGTGTTGTATCGCGAAGCCCTGCGCCTGGGCCTCGATGAGGGCGATGCGGTCGTACGTCGTCGACTCGTTTCCAAGATGGACCTGTCTGCCAGCCTTGCGGCGGAGACGGTTGAGCCAACGGAAGAGATGCTTCGTGCCTATCTGGAAACCAACGCGGACCGATACGTCGGTCAGACAGCGGCGAATCCTGAGGTGACCTTTGAACAGGCCCTTTTCTCCAGCGAGAGGGCCGCGCGAAACGCGCTTGGTCGTGGCGGCACTCCTGGCGAAGCCACCAGCTTACCGGCCTTGATCAAAGCCAGCCCAATGCGAGACGTTGAAGCGCGCTTTGGACAGCAGTTTGCCGATGGGCTTAGGGGGCTGAGTCCGTCTCGAGAATGGCAGGGACCGTTGGTGTCAGGCTTTGGCTGGCACCTGGTACGCCTTACCTCGCGCAACGCTGTGCCGCCCGATTTCGAAGCGCTTAGATCAGTGCTCGCCAACGATTGGCGCACTGAGCAGATCGCGGCACGAAAGCAGCGCGCCTACGAATTACTCGCCAGCGCCTATCGCATAGAGCGATGAGAAACGCGGTCTGCTGCTTTTTGCTTGCGCTGTTGGCCAGCGCCTCACTCTGCGCCCACGAATTGCGGCCTTCGCTGGTGGAACTACGCGAAGTCGGCGAGGACCAGTACACGATGGACTGGAAGGTGACGCTCGCTGTCGGCAGCGGCATGGCCTTGGCGTCTCGACTGCAGCCGGTTATCCCGAAAGAGTGTGTGTTCACGGATGAACCGGTACAGCGCATTCAGGCAGTCGCTTTGATGGGCCGGGGAAACCTGACCTGCTCAGCTCCACTTGCCGGTGGTCACTTTGGCCTCAGTGAACTACTCGGCAGGTCTGACGCAATAGCGCGTTTCGTACCGCTTGCGGCACCCACCCAGAACTTCCGACTCACCGCCGACAAAACGGCGGCCATTATTCTGTCAGAACCCGATGCGTTGAGCGTCTTGTTTGAGTATTTCGTCATTGGGGCAGAGCATATCCTGTTTGGCTGGGATCACTTGCTCTTTGTGATTGCGCTGGTCCTGTTGGTGCGTGGGCCGTGGCCTGTCGTCACGGCGGCGACCGCTTTCACCGCAGCGCACTCCATGACGCTCGTGGCGACGGTGCTGGGCTACTCGGGTTTACCTGGCCGCCCGGTCGAAGCGCTGATTGCCCTGTCTATTGTCTTTCTTGCGGTTGAATCAGCGCTGTTGTTACGTGATGCGGATAGACAAACACTCACACGCAGGTACCCCTGGGCGGTCGCTTTTGCATTTGGTCTCGTGCACGGCTTTGGTTTTGCCGGCTCCCTTGCTGAGATTGGCTTGCCTCAGATGCAACTTGCGGCGGCTCTTTTTGCCTTCAACATTGGCGTGGAGGCGGGTCAGCTATTGGTAGTGGCGATAACGATGCTCATCCTTAGGGGACTCGCCCGAGCGACTGATGAAGCCGAAGGGCATGCCCTGAAACTAACGACCTACGTTATCGGTAGCGTTGGAAGCTACTGGTTGATCGATCGTCTGGTCACCTGAAGAGTCCGTAGTCCAGGCCATGCCCATGTACTGGCATCTTCAAGTAGATAAGTACGCTAAGAGTAATTCCTAGAGCGAATCGCCCATCCTACTCACCGGAAAATGCATGGATTGGGGTTCTCCGGCGGGTCCGAGATCAAAGGGCATCCCTAAACAGCGCCAACATCCTCGACCACGCACGCTCGGCTTGTTCCTCGTCATAGACCGGAGAATCCGGCGGACACCAGCCGTGTAGGGTTCCTTCGTACACCTCAATTTCTGCGCCAACACCAGCTTCATCGTAGGCTGCAATCAACAAGTCTTTAACCTTCGGAGAGCGTTCGTGGTCGTTCTCTGCGACGGCGTGGAGTACACGTGCGGGTGAACTCGGGATCAGCAGGTGTGGGCTATCGGGAGCATCCGTATACAGGCCGCCACCGTGAAACGAGGCCGCCGCGCCGATTCTATCGGGTAAGGCACCAGCGGTGCGCATAATCAGTGGCCCACCCATGCAATAGCCGGCGGTGCCGGCCTTGCGACTGGTATCGACACCTTCTTGCGCGTCGAGGAAGGCCATATAGTCTCGTGCGTCAGACATGGCGAGTGGTTGCTGCGAAATCTTCTGATACATGGGTATCAGGCGCTCGCGCACGTCCGGGTCGCTGAACTGTTCACCCGGTGCCACGACCGGTGCCTTGGCATCGCGGTAAAACGGATTGACGACCAGCACCGCATAACCTGCAAGGGCCATACGCTTGCCCATGGCTTTGAAAGCGGGGCGCAGTCCGCGGATATCAGGCCAGATGAGTACCGCGGGATGATCGCCTTCGGCTGGCCGCACGAAGTAGCTGTCTGACACGCCATCGGCCATAGGTACGGAAACTTCTGACTCCAGCAGTGGGACTTCATCCTCAGCACGCAACAATTGTGGATACGCTAGTGCGAAGGCACTTGCTGCCGTCAGACGGGCAAAATCTCGCCGGTTCAGGGCTCCTCCATGGGTTATGAAGTGTTCGTTGTCTCTTTCGGTGTGTTCGTCGCACATGGTGTAATCCTTACTCGGCGTATTCGCCTACCTTTCCACTTTCGTGAGGGAACGTAAAGCGTTAGGCGCAGTCAGTCAGCGCCGAGTCGCAGAGCGTTCGAGAACTTGCCTAAGCTGCTGGGATTTCAAAAAGAGGTGGTAGCTACGGGTGGACTTGAACCACCGACCCCAGCATTATGAATGCTGTGCTCTAACCAGCTGAGCTACGTAGCCACAAATTATTGCTCCCCCATTGCGGGGGACGCGAATTTTGAGCATTTGGTGGTGCCAAGTCAACCGATTTTGGATGACTTCAGCGGGCGTAGTCACGAGCCCCCATACAGACTTCAAAACCTTGACCTCGACCAGCCTTCAAAGCTCAAGCCACCCTTTTATTCACATCGTCGGGCTTTATAAGTGCGGCACTTCCTGGCTCCTGCGTATGTTGTGCGCTCACCCACAGGTCATCGGGTGGCGGGAATACGACCCCATCCGCACGGCCCTGATACCGGACCGCCGACTGCAGCGATGGCCTGGCCTGGCCCTGGCCTACGCACGACGTCGACAGAACGAGCGCTGGCTGCAAAGCATCGAAACCTTTCAGACCCGCAGTCCGGAAGAAGTCTTTCGCGACACCTTTCTCGGTCGTGGTTGGATTCCCGTTATGGGGCACCAACTTCAAGAGAAGGCGGGCAAGTTAGATCTCACGGATCTGGAAGCCCTCCTCGATGCGCTCTTGACCATGACCGATGGCCGTCTGCGGCCGGATACTGCGCCGGAACTGGGGGGAACTGACCTAACTCAGCCCCTGGGCTATCAGAGTATTCGCCGCCGAGATCTGCTAGGCCTTATGGCCAAGGTGCGCGATCAAATCGAAGTTCGCGAGACCCCGGGACAGTTTTATCAGTCCCTGGCGGCGCAGGTGGATGGTGATACTCGTATCGCCACAAAGGCCGCCGATCAAATCATGCAGTTTCGAGAGCTGAAACAGATCTCGCCCCACAGTCGCTGTATTGCCATCGTTAGAGACGCCCGTGATGCCGCCATATCGGCCCGGCATTTCGAATCTCTGATGCGCTCCCGTCAGGCACCCTGGCAGGTAAGGGGAGGCAGCGCCTTACGCAAGATCCTGGCCTGGGCGGTACGAGCCAACAAAGTGATCGCCCATGCACAGCGCGGAGAACTTGTAGTACTTCGCTATGAAGACCTAAAGACCAACTTCGCCGAGACTCTCGAAGCGTTACTCGAGACCTTGGAGCTCGAAGCCAGCCCGTCCATCCTCAGGAGCATCCGCGAGGCCACAGATTTCACGCGCATGAGCGGGGGCCGTGCACCCGGCAGCGATGCGGCCCACGAAGTACGCCGCGGTATGGTCGGTGAGTGGCGGGATGCCATGCCCTCAACGGTCGCATCCGTGGCTTGGCAACTCGCCGGGCGCGAACTCTCGAGCTTTGGTTATGAACACGACGGTACGATTCGCCCCTCCCCCCTGGTGCTCGGCTCGACGTCGAAGACCTGATCGATTCGCGATGGAAATGACGTTCCATCGATAGGTGCTCCTTGGGCATGCTCGTCTGTGGACGGTTCAAGGAGGAACGCCCCATGCTTCACCAATCCAATCGACTTTCAATACGGAGCTGGCCGTGGCTGGTATGTCTGGGACTGACCCTCGGACAGTTGGCCGGTAGCGTTCAGGCCGGACCGATACTGACGGAAATCTACTACAACGGACCGATCGCCGGCGCTGACCCCGATGAATTTCTAGAGCTCAGTAATCCCGGCCCGGAACCGATCCAACTCGCTGGATATACCTTCACAGCCGGCATCAGCTTTACCTTTGCTGACACCCTTCTCGAAGCCGGTCGATCTCTGGTGGTTGCCGCCAACCCAACAGGGTTTCGTGAACGCTTCCCTGGTGACGTGGGTTGGTTGTTTGATTTCAGCGGCGGACTATCAAACAGTGGTGAACTGCTTGCTCTGGCGGACGCCGCCGGCAAAGAACTCTGGCGCGTTGCCTATGACGACAGCGGCGCCTGGCCCCGGGAAGCCGATGGCACCGGAGCTTCTTTGCAACTTGTTAGCGCAAATGCCGCCCTGGACGCCCCCCTAAACTGGACCTTCGGCCCTCCGGATCCCGGTCTTTGGGCTGGATTCCAAGATCCCCCCGTGCGCGAGGTACCCGCGCCAGGCACCGCTGCACTACTGTGTCTTGGAATCACGGCGCTTCTGCGTCGGCGCCCCAATCCCTCGAAGAGCCAATTTTGTGATCTGGGGCAGTTTCCTTCTTGGAGTCAAAAGTTCAGACTTCAGAAACCAAAACTGACCCGGCCCCCGATGACCGCCGGGACTGCTGTTGTAAAAGGGACGGGATGTCCGAGTACTTTATTGCCCGTCAGCCTATCTTTGACCGTGGGCTGAACTTGTACGCTTACGAACTGCTTTTTCGCAGTTCTCACGTCAACCACATGCCTCCCGATGTGGACGCGGAAGCTGCGACGGCGCAGGTCCTATCCGCCAGCTCAGATATAGGCCTTAAAGAATTGGTGGGTGACCATCTGGCATTCATCAATCTGCCCCACCGTTTCATTGACGAGCCCGACCTTTTTCCCCTGCCTCCAGATCAGGTGGTTCTGGAGGTACTGGAAAGCGTGGAGATCAATAGCAACACCATGGACGGTATTCGCTCCCTGGTGAAAAAAGGGTTCACCATTGCGCTGGATGACTTTGTCTACCACGAACGTTTCGATGAGGTTCTACCCTTTGTCCACATCGTGAAACTCGAGGTACCCGCCATCGAGGAAAGCGCCTGGGCGGAAGAAATCCAGCGGCTAAAGGCCCGGGGCTGCCGCGTGCTGGCAGAGAAAATTGAAACCGAGGAGCAGTTTGAGATGCTCGTGGAACTCGGTTGTGACTACTTTCAAGGTTACTTCTTCGCCCGGCCCAAGGTGGTTTCCGGGCGGCGTATCGCACCCAGCAAGCTGGGCATGCTGCAATTACTCTCCCGTATCAACGACCCAGATACCAACATAGAAACCCTGGGCGATCTCGTAAGCCGAGACGTCGCCCTCTCGGTGAGAGCTTTACGGTATGTAAACTCCGCCGCCACGGCACTCAACCGTCGCATCGAGTCCATTCACGAGGCGGTGATCTATTTGGGACGCGACACGATTCGCAACTGGGTCGCGCTTTTCATGCTCTCAAGCATCGACGACAAACCCAGCGAACTCATGATCATGGCCCTGATCCGAGGAAAGTTCTGTGAACTGCTCGGCGACGCGGCCCGAAAGGACGACCTCGGTGCCTACTTTACCGTGGGCCTGTTCTCAATCCTCGACGCGCTCATGGATGCGCCCATGGCCGAGATCGTCCAGCAACTTGCAGTCTCCGACGATATGGCCGAGGCACTCAATAACCATCGCGGTGCCAAAGGTGAGGCCCTCACCATCGCTATCGCCCTGGAACGGGGCGCTCCGGAAACCCTGGACCTCTCTTCCCTCCCCTCGGAACTCCTCGCAGACCTTCATCACCAGGCAACGCTGTGGGCTGACGAAGTTATGACCGAGATGGACCTCGGTTAATTATCCCCCCAGGGCTCGCTTCTAGGGCTCAGACAAGACACAATAGACCGGGCTCCCAACAGCCCTCCAAAAAACCGAAAAATATCAAACAAAACAGTTAGATACGTAGAGGGCGAATACCGCCATGAGCAACCCTGCCTTTGAATTTGTGCGTCAATTGGGCCAAGACCTAGCCGCCGGAGAATTCGAGCTACCCCCCTTCCCGGATACGGCAATTCGCGTACAAGAGTGCATTAACGATCCGGATTCCGATATCCAAAAACTGGCGGCCGTGGTGGCCACCGAACCGGCGCTAGCCGCCCGGCTGATGCGCATGGCCAACTCGGCAATGATGCGTCGCGGCCCCATTGAGGTCACCGACATCAACACGGCAATCTCCCGCGTTGGCATGGACATGGTCCAAAACGCCGCCGTGTCCTTCGCGGCCCGGGAGGCTTTCAAAGCCCCTCCAGGTAGCCCGTGTATCGACGACCTCAACACCTTGCGCAAGTACAGCGTTAAAGTCGCGGCCATCTCCTACGTCATCGGTAAGCACTGCCAGTTTGGCGGCAAACCCGATGAAGCCATGCTCGCCGGACTGCTTCACGCCGTGGGCAAGTTCTACATTCTTATGAAAGCGACGGATCACCCGGAGCTGTTCTCTGATCGCCAAAGCCTCGATGGGCTGATTGCCCAATGGCATACCGGTGTCGCCCGCGCCATCGTGGAATCCTGGCAGTTCCCGGAAACCGTCGCTCAGGGCGTAGACGAGCAGGAACTCAAGGAACGCGATCGTATCGGCGCTGCGGATCTAAGCGACATCCTCTTCGTCGCCAATCTCCTCGCTCGAGCAGGTGTAAAGGCCGCAGCGGAACTGGGCGATCTGGACGCCCTGGCTAGACTTCGAACCGACAGCGAACACCTCTCGTCCATGCTGGAAGATAACGAGGAAGAGATCCAATCGATGATCGAGGCCCTCAGCGGATAAAGCCAACCCGCTTCGGGCCATCCTTAGCCGCCAGCGACAGCTTGTCGGGAGAATATCCCGCGGAGCAGCTTGTCCCCTTCAATCATCAGAAAGCTGGGCAGGAAGCATAAAAAGATCACCGGCCACCAATCGGTGGGGAACGGTGCTGTGCGAAACAGCGCCGACGCGGAAGGCACCAGGGTGGGGATAAAGCGAATGAGGATACTCAACACAATACCGCCCAAGAGCCAGGGATTGCTAAAGGGGCTAAAGGTAAACACCGATCGATGGACCGACCTGGCGCTCAAGAGATAGCCAAAATGGGCCAATAAGATGCCCCAGAATGCGGCGGTCTGGGCCTGGGTGAGAAGCAGCGGGTCGAGGATCTCACCGGTGGCACTCACCGCATCGTGGCCAAAGTAGTAGTAGACCAGGAAACCGGGCGTTGAGATTGCCAGCCCCAGTAACACCACCCGCTGCATAAACAGTCGGTTGATAATATGAGCATCGGCGGGTCGTGGCGGTGCCGTGAGCAGTCCGTGTTCTTTCCGCTCGAGCATCAAGGGCATGGTCAGGAGCACCGAGTCCAAAAGATTCACCCACAGAATCTGCACCGGCTCCAGAACAAATCGGGCTGAGAACAGCGGGATACTCGCCGCCATAAGCACGGCACCCATAATCAGTAATGCCTGCGCGGCATTCGTGGGTAAGGTGTACAGAATCGCTTTTTGGAGATTGTTCCAGGCGTGGCGCCCCTCTTCCACGGCCGCCACAATGGTCGCGAAGTTGTCGTCTTCCAACACCATATCAGAGGCCTCTTTGGCGACCTCCGTTCCGCCCTGGCCCATGGCCACGCCGATATCGGCGGCCTTTAGGGCCGGTGCGTCATTCACACCATCACCGGTCATGGCCACCACGTGGTTATTGGCCTTAAGCGCCTCGGCGATGGCCTTCTTGTGCTCTGGGGCAACCCGGGCGAAGACCGAGACCTCCTCCACCGTTGTGCGCAGACTGGCTTCATCAAGATCGGAAAGCTGTACCCCCGTCAGGGCGTGATGGGCGTCGATCCCCAATTGTTTCGCCACGGCGCGGGCCGTATCGGGGTGATCTCCGGTAATCATAATGGTGCGAATACCTGCACCCCGACAGGCCGCCACCGCCTCGATAGCCGATGGCTTGGGTGGATCGATCATCCCCTGCAGACCCAGGAAACACAGGTCCTGCAGGTCTTCCTCCCGTAAATCCAGTTTATCCGCAGCCACCTGGCGATGCGCAAAACCCAGGGTGCGCAGCGCGTCTCCGGCAAAGGCCGTGGCGTTCTCCGTGGTCAAAGTGCCTTGGAGCGGTTCTTCTTCGCCAGCGGCGTTGAGTTGCCCCGTACACTTGGCCATCACAACCTCGGGCGCACCTTTAACAAATAGATGTCGTGAACCGGCGTCCTCTATCAGCACAGCCATGAACTTTACCGAGGAATCGAAAGGCATCTCTGCCAGGCGTCGTACTCCTCCGTCGATGAGACCGCCCTTGATCGCCGAGATGCGCAGCGCCACTTCCGTGGGATCCCCCAGGGCTTGGCCTCCGTGGACTCGCGCGTTGTTGCAGTGATAGCCCGCTTCCAGAAGAGCTTTCAGAGCCGGCTGGGATAGCGCCTCGACCGGCTTATCAAGAAGAAACTCGCCGTGCAGTGCATCCCCCTCACCGCTAACCTCGTAGACCTCACCACCAGCAAACACGCGGGTTACGGTCATCCGGTTTTCCGTGAGCGTGCCGGTTTTATCGGAACAGATTACCGATGTGGCGCCCAGAGTCTCTGCCGCGGGCAGCCGCCGGATCAGGGCTTTCCGTCGGGCCATGACCACACCAGAAAGGGCCAGGATCGAGGTCACCAGGGCCGGTAGCATCTCCGGAATCGCCGCGACGACAAGTGACACCGCGCCGAGAAAGCTGTAGCTCGTGGCGTAGCCAAGATACAAACCATAGGCGAAGTTGAAAGCACCCACCGCAAGAATGGCGACGATCAGCGAGCGCACAAACTCCTGCATCTTCTGCTGCAACGGTGTGGCGGTGCTCTCCGCCGCCTTGACCATATCGGCGATCTGGCCGAAGGCGGTGGCTCGCCCCGTGGCAAAGACCACGGCTCGTCCGCCACCCTGGCTAATGTAGGTACCGGAGAAGCCGATATTCTTTTGATCCCCGGGCACCAGGCTCTCGCCATCCAGGGCCTCGGTGAGCTTTTTCACCGGCACGGACTCACCCGTGAGCGAGGACTCGTCCACGTGGAGGTTGCTCAACTCCGTGAAACGAACATCCGCAGGAATTTTGTCGCCGGCCTCCAGCACCACCATATCGCCGGGCACCAAATGCTTGGCGGGGATGCGCTGACGATCGCCATCGCGCAACACCAGACACTCCTGGACCATCATATTTCGCAGGGCATCGAGGGCACCTTCCGCCTTGCCCTCCTGAACGAAACCAAGGATGGCGTTCAACAGCACCACGGAAAAGATCACAATGGTGTCGGGCAGCATGTGACTGCCAAAGGCCGTGAGCACCCCCGTGGTGATGGCGGTAATGATCAGAATGATGACCATGGGGTCATTGAACTGGCGGAGAAATCGCAACCAAGCGGGGGTCTTGCGAAAGGCGATCTCGTTGAGACCGTACTCATCAAGACGCGCCTTGGCGAGATCACCGCTTAGCCCTGTGGCTGCAGTCTCGTACTGATCCATGACCGCGTCCGCGGTCAGGTTATAGGCAGGGGTTTCACTAGCCGGCATGGTGTCGGCACTCGCAAGACAAAAGGACACCGATTATGCGGCGCGGCCAGTTACAGAATCTTGACTTGCCGCAAAAAACTAGGGCGATTCGGTCTCGCCTATGCCCAATCGCGGGAGATTCACCGTAGCCGCGTCAAAGTTGGCCTGGGCAACACGGGTACGTTGCAACGCACCGTAATAGCGCACACGAGCATCCGCTGCTGTTTCCTCGCGAATATTCACCAGAAAGAAATCGCTGGCACCCTGTTCAAAACGACGGATTTCCGCCTGACGCATGGTTTCAGACAGTTCCACATCCTGCTCTGCGAGCATCATCAACTGGCGGGCAATATCGAGTTCCAAAAGAATATTGCGCAGTTCGATCTCCACCTGATCCTCTACCCGTCGTTGCTCCTGACGCAGGGACTCCAACTCCGCCTGAGCCTGGGTAATCCGGCCCTTGGCCTGACGACGCTCCAGGGGAACGGTGAAGGTAAAACCAACAATGAAGTCTGTGCCATCGCGAGAGGCGCCGCCCTCGCCGATGGCACCAAAGCCTTCGGCAATCTCAAAATTCAGGTCCAGGCGCGGCTCCAATTCATTCTCCGACAGAGCAATTTTTTGTAGGGCTCGCTCCGCACCGGTTTGTAGAATCTGTAGTTCCGGGCGCCTGGCCAGGAGTTCGGGAACATCCAAACTTGCCGCCGCGGGTACCGGCGGCATGGCGCTGAGTTGAGGCTCCGCCGGTAAACGCTGGGCCGTGGGCTCCAGGGGCTCCCCATCGTGGCCGCGCAGATAAAACGCCAACTGGTTGGCGGCGACCTGGAAATCCCTGCGCGCCGCCGTAGTCAGGGTCTGCCGGCGAGTGATGTTCTGCCGGTTCTCCGTAATAAAGATCTGCGCCCGACGACCGCTGTCTACTTCTCGCTGCAAACCGCCTTCACGCTCCAAAGCGATGGCGAGGAGGTTTTCATAGACCGCAAGTTGCTGGCCCGTGGCCACCCAACGCCAGTACGCAGAGAGCGCACGCTGCTGCACGCCAACTTTGGTCAGGAGCACCTCAAGGTCTGCTTGCTGCAGCGCTAGCCCCGCATCGATCTCACCAAAGCGACGGGGGTCGATATCGCGATTCTGTAGCAGACTGAAGAGCAGACCCAGCTTTGCCGTGCCTCCCGTGTTGGTGAAATTCTCGTCCTGATAAATGGGGAAGTCCCCATTGGAGAGGGAGTACTGACCATAGACCTGGGCACCCAGGGGGCGCAGAGGCTTTAGGGCCTTACCGCCCAGAGCCGTACCGTCGTAGAAGCCCTCGACCCAGTCGAAACCGTCGGCGGAAAATACCAGATCGAAAGCACCCAGGGCTTCCGTAACCCGGCCCTGAGCCGCCTGCCGGTCCGCCAGAGCCTTAAGGATTGTCGGGAAATGTGCCTCGGACGCAGCGAGCACTTCCTCGGGTAAGAGCGGGTGCTCCGCCTGGGGTATGTCCGCTCGCGCCGACGATAACCACAACAAGCCAACAACAAAAACACAACGTGCAATCACGGGCTGACAGTCACCAAAGGATCGCCCTGGACAGGAAAGTCGGGGGGGAAGTTATTGAGCTGACGCCAGATCTCATAACCCACGGGTACTTCTTCCAGAAGCACCCAGGCGCGCGCTTTGGAGCCAAAGCGAACAAACCGTCGATCGGGCCAGGGGGCACCGGTAGCCTCATCTTCCTCCACCAGCACACGAAATCGACCGGAACTCTGAGCCGAAGGGTCGATAGCAATAACATGGCCGCTGAAGGTACCGATGGCCACGGACGGCCAACCGCTTACCTGAATCACCGGCCAACCTTCGAACTGAATCCGCACCGGGGCTCCGTCCCTTACCAGGGCGATGTCACGACCGTCGATATACAGCTCCAGGGCCCGCTCCGCATTGTCGGGAACAAAGGTCGCCACTACCTGCCCGGCGCTGACAAAGGTCGCCGCATCGCCGGCATTGACGCGCAGAATCACCCCGTCCCGGGGAGCGCGGACAAACTGCACGGACTGCCGGGACAAGTTCACATCCACACGACTCAGCTCAGCACCCGCCTGAGCAAAATCTGCGCGCAGTTGTTCTACGCGAATCCGCGCCTGCTCAAATTCACGACGGGCCGACAGCCCCTCGTCAAACAGCCGCTCCATGCGCCGCTTGTCGATCTGGGCGATTTCCAAAGCGGTTTCCGCCGCCGTGAGCTTGGCCATAACCTGCTCACGCTCGGCCTGGAGGCGCTGCAAAAGCTGCGGATCATTGTCCACAATACGCACGATGGGATCACCCACCTTGACCCGCGAGCCATCCCGTACGTACCACTCCTGAATGCGTCCGGATACCAGGGCGTTGATTTCCTGCATACGATCATTGGGGTTCAGGGCGGTCACCGAACCCGGTCCACTAGCAGTCTGCACCCAGGGCACATAGATAAGAAACAAGGCAACCACGATCATGAACAGCAGCAGGCTGATACCCACCACCCGAGCCACCCTGGGCGTGCCGATGCTGTTGAGGGTGTGAAACTTGTCCGCGTGGTACTCGACGGAGGCCATCGTTACTTGTCTCCGTTTAAGGCAGCGGCGTTTTCACCGTAGATCGACAGAGGCACCCGCAGGGGGTGCTCCGTGAGCCCCATCACCGCACACAGGGATTCGTAGTCGTTGACCATGATCTGTTCTTCGTAGCCCAGGCGCAGGTAGTGGGTAAAGTGAAGATCGATGTTCTCGTAGGTGAAGTAGACAATCGTTGTTTCGCAGCGTTCCTGCAGCGCTTCCATGGCCCGCAACAAAAACACCTCGGGCATACCGTCATAGGCTTGCGTAAGCACCAGTATTCGCGGTCTTGAAACGATCGCCGCGGCCAGCTTGAGCTGCATGGTTTCCACGATGGACAGGGGCCAGCCCGTTCCCACGATCTGTGTATCCAGCCCCTGGGGCAGTTGGGTCACGGTCTCCGCCAGGCCGACGATACCCAGCACCTCCATGACATCTACCGCCTCGCCGTCGGGGGCCGACAAACGCAGAAACTCCCGAATGCTGGTCTCCACCGCATTGGGACGATCCAGGACGATGATTTCCTGGCGCTTCTCGTAGGCTTTCAGTTCGCGCAGGTCCGCACCCCCAACGGCGATATAACCGCTATCGGGGGAAAGGTGGCCGCGCACCAGACTGGTGAACACCCGCTGCGCTTTATGACTGTCGGCGTACACGCAGATCCGCGAACGCTCCGGAATTTGAAAATCCAGCGTGATGGTCGGTGCCACCACTACCTTATTGAAGCTGAGACTGGAGTCCCCTTCGATACGGGCGTGGGCCTCCTTGGGTCGATCCTGTTCGACTTTGAAGAACAGGGACAACTCATCCACGGCGCCGCAGATGTCATAGAAGTAGCTCAGATAGATACCCATCTGAGACACGCCGAGGAAGACCACAGACAACACCAACTCAGCGGCTACCAATTGGCCCAGGGACAGCTCACCGATAATGACCAGCCAGCCGCCTAAACCCAGAAGGGCCGCACTCGCCGCGGCGTAGATAAATAGAAAGCTTAGGGTCTGAGAAAAGTGATGGCGGAAATGCTGTCGGTGTTGCTCGATGTAGGAACCGGTAACCTGGTCCGTATAGCGCAGAGCGTCGTCGATGTGCAGTTCAGTCTTGTAAAAACCGTTGGCATGGCCCAGGGACTCCAGCCACGATGCGCTGAAGTGCTTGCGGTGGGATAGTTCCACGGCACTGCGGATCGCCCGACGACCCCAGATCGCCCAGACCACCCAGATCAACAAGGCAATAATCAAGTTAAAGGCCAACAGCAGGGGGTGATAAGAGGACACAAGCACAAAGCCAACAACCGTCTGCAACATGATCGTGAAGCCGCCCACCAACAGGTTGGGCACCATCTTCATGACAATGATGATGTCGAAATAACGGTTGAAGAGCGCGCTTTTACCACGGTCATCGAAAAACGGGTTTTGGGCATAGATCGTCCGCAGGGATATCTCGGACACCATCCGCGCATAAAATCGTCGACCGAACACATCCATGATGTAGATGCGCAGGGCGTTGAGACCACCGGCTACGAGCAGCAGGAAAAACAGCGTGAGCGAGAGCACCACCAGGGGCGTGGCGAGGCCAATGTTCGCCACCGTGTTGATGAGCATTTGCACCGACACCGGCGTTGCCAGAGACAGCAAACTGATGCCCACACCGTAGACTATCGCCAGGGCGTAGTACCCCTGTTCCGGTGCAAGAATACGCACGAAAAAGCGCAGCAGCGAAGAGAGGGTATTCTCCTCCGCTGGATATTTTTCTGCCATGGCCCTTCAGGTGATTAACGGGGAGGGCCCATTATACG
The DNA here is from genome assembly GCA_002428935.1 of Halieaceae bacterium UBA6060. GTDB lineage: Bacteria > Pseudomonadota > Gammaproteobacteria > Pseudomonadales > Halieaceae > Congregibacter. Next base: position 21,853 of record DIYG01000053.1, on the reverse strand, counting down.
TACAACCCAGTGAAAAGCTTGGGTATTTCCTGGCGAACTCTAGCCCCAATCCGTTGTCGAAAACCCTCGGCTCCGACCCCGTCTCCCCAATACGGGGCTAGGGCCCCGGTACGCAGTTAGGGCGCAGTCAGCTCTCTCTTCCCGGTAACCGGTGGCCACACCGGTAAGGCATTCACCGTCACCTTGCGCCACAGTCGATCGGACAGGGATCGCAAAGACTGTTCGCGAAAGTCTCCGGCCTGGAGCCACCGCACAATGGCCTGCGCCACATTGGGAAAGTGAATCTGCGGTACGGGAGACTCGTGATCCAGCCAGTCGAGAATCCGCGCCCGATCAAGCTCCTCCAACGCCGCACCGTAACCCAAGGACTGTAGGGCCAGGGCATTCGACGCCTGCTCCATCTGCCGCCCCTGGGGCTTCACCAAAAGCCGCTTGCCCAGGGCCAGGCACTCGCTGGATAACTCAAAACCCGCATTACAGATAACCGCTGCGCAGTCGTGAAGATCGGCGCGAAAGCCTTCCAGGGAGGTGGGCCTGAGATGCAGGTTGCTATGCTGACGCTGTTCAGAACCAGGAGCATAGATATAAAAATCATACTGGGGCAGCTGGCGAAGAAGCCTCTGCACCTCCTCCTGGGGTTCAAAGGGTAGATACACCAGTACCTTGTGCTGTTGTTTTAAAACCGGGCCCTCACCGACATCCACCAGGGGCGGCAGTATTGGCGCATCGAACTTATCCCAGTGCATACCCACTCGCACATCCCCGGGAGCAAACAATCTCATCACCAACTCGGTGCGCAGGTCACGCCCAGCTACGGGAACCCGATAGTCAAAGGCCGGCTGATGGCCCATGCTGATAACACGCTTGCCGCGAAGCCTCCCCGCCCAGGCGGTGATGGGTTCGAAGTCCGTGATAATGACGTCGTATGCACTTACATCCAACTTCAGCACATCACGAACAAAGCGCAGGTAGTTGTTACCCAGCACGGTGCGTAGATAATTCACCCGCCCGTTTATGTTGGCGAAGGTCATACCCTGGCGAGTCTCGTAGTCGCCAAAGCATTCCATGTCAAAAAAGCGTTCGGCAGGACGGCCACTAAACAGATAGGTGACGTCGATGTCTTGCCCGGTAAAGGCGGCAGCCATAGCCCGGGCCCGACTCAAGTGCCCGTTCCCGGTGCCTTGAACACCGTAGAGGATTCTCATGGAGGGGCTTATAGCAGCCAGTTGGCCGATGACAGGGCGATAGCCGATCCCAGGGCAGCGCCGACAACGGTGTCGGTGGGGAAATGCACTCCCAGATACACCCGCGACATACCTACAGCCATACTCCACAGGTAGAGAGGCATCAGCAGCGGACCGAAATGCAGCACGAGCAAGGTAACAAACAGAAAGGCCGCCGAGGTGTGCCCCGATGGGAAGCTGAATTCGTCCGCCGCATTAATGTGACTCTCAAAACCCGGCAGCGCTTGCGCGGGGCGCTTCCGCTTTAGACCGTTTTTCAGAACCCAGTAGGTACCGCGCTCGATGGCAAAGGCCACGAGGATATGCCAAAGAAATCTCTGTCCGTCCGCGGCCATCAAGGAGATCAAGCCACCGATCAAAACGTAAAGATAACCATCGGCGCTGCGCGACACCGCGCGGCTGTGCTGAGCAAGCCAACTCTGCGACTGCTGGAGAACCAGCAGCATCCGCCGATCGAAATCCTGAATGCTGTTAAGTACTCGCATAGCGCGAAATGTAGTGACGAGATATGACGTGCGGATGACGCACAACCCGCTTTCCGTGAATTTTTTGTTACGACTCGGGTTGGGGCTTTCCGGGATTTTCCTCCCTGGCTATCACCACGCCGGTACTGGTTTACAGCGCTTTCCCGATAGCTGAAGGCGCTCTACCTCAGGGGCAGACAGCTAAGGTCCTCGGCCAGATAGACGGGGCCGTCGTAAACGCCACGCAAGACCTGAAGGTTTCCCTCCAGGTCTCTCAGGGAGCGTGCCATGAAGTGGCTTAGGAGCACTGCACGGGATTCCGCCTCGGCGGCGATCTCGCCCAGGCGCCGAGGACTGGCATGGAGGGCACGAGCGCGAGCTCCGGCGTTGTGAGGAATCGGCATGTGCAGGACCAAAAGATCTGCAGCTTCGGCAAATGCTGCAAGGTCATCACCGCGCCCATCCTGATCACCGGCAAATACGACGACCTTGTCGTCTACCGCCAGTCGATAAGCTACCGCCGGCACCGGCCCATGACCCACGGCTATTGCCGTGATCTCCAGTTCGCTGTCTCGCAGGACAACGCGACTGACTTCCAAGGACTCCTCCCCATCTTCCGTCGAGTCCTCGTCTTCGGTCTCATGGGGCTCACCCTCGTCCACTTCAAATTCGCCCTCGATCATCGCCAGCCGCAGGTAGGGCAAACCATCACTGCCATCGAGGTAACCACCCAGATACGCGTAGGCCCCGGTTTCCGGGTGGAGCAACGCCGTTACGTAGTCCTCCAGGGATGGGAACCGGACACGCTCACTCCCCCCCGCGGACGGGCCGGCGAGCACAAGTCCACGCCGGCGATTGGCGAAGGCGCCAGACTTCAGGAGCGATGGTAGATCGGCGCTGTGATCTGCATGGAGGTGGGTCAACAGCACCGCGTCGAGATCGGTAAAGCGAGCGCCGGACTGGGCGAATCGAAGCACGGAACCACCACCCACATCGATAAGGGCACGAGCCTTGCCATCCTTCCAAACGAGGTAGGCGCTGGACGCCCGATCATCATCGGCGATGGGGCCACCGGAACCCAACACCTGGACCGCCAGGGGCACATCTGCAGGACAGGTCGCAAGTAATTCACCCAACGCGGCTGGCGCCGAGGCGGTCAGGTATAGCCCCGTCGCGACGCACGGGATAAGCTGCCACCAACGACATTTCTTCATCCGCTGCCCTCAAATTGGATTCTGATCATGAGCATACTTTACCGCAGCGCCTTCGGCCTGGCGCAGGACATCAAGGCTGGCAAACTCTCAGCGGTGAGCGTGCTGGAATACTATCTGGATCGGGTTGAACGCTTTAACGACACGCTGAACGCGGTTGTCATCCTGGATACGGAACGGGCTCTGGCTCGCGCCCTGGAAGCCGACCAGGCGGCAAAAAACGGCGAAGACTGGGGGCCTCTCCATGGTGTTCCCATGACCATCAAAGACGCCTGGTGTACGGAAGGCCTGACCACCGTCGGCGGTATACCAGAGCGCCGAGAGTTCGTACCGGCAAGCAATGCGGTAGCGGTACAACGGCTTATCGATGCGGGCGCCGTGGTGTTTGGCAAGACCAACGTTCCCTTCAACAGCGCTGATCTCCAGTCGTTCAATGACGTTTATGGGGTTAGCAACAATCCCTGGTCCATAGACCGAACCTGTGGCGGCTCGTCCGGGGGCGCTGCCGCATCCATCGCCGCGGGTCTGACTCCGCTGGAACTGGGCAGTGATATCGGCGGTTCTATCCGCACCCCCAGCCACTTCAATGGCATCTACGGCCACAAGAGCAGCTATGAACTCATCACGAGCCGCGGGCACATGCCTCCGGGGGAATCGGTGCTTATGGAGCCCGATCTCTCTTGTGCCGGCCCCCTGGCAACCTGCGTTGACGACCTGGAGCAGGCCCTCGCCCTGCTCGCCGGCCCAGCGCCAGATATTACCGCCCACCCCATGCCGACGCTTCCCACGCCAAGCTTCCGTGAGCCGTCTCACCTACGCGTTGCCGTATGGGCAGACGATGCCTTCTGCCCCGTAGAGAAATCCATCGCCGAGCACATAGAAAGCGCGGCGCGCACGCTCGAAGGCCTGGGTGCCCATGTGGATCGCCAGGCGCGACCATCTGTTGATCCGACGGCTAATCACATCAACTACACGCAACTCATGCTGTCGGTCATCGGCGCCGATATGCCCGACGAAGTGCGACAGATGGCTAAAGACATGGTCGCTGCGGCCGATCCCGAAGATATGACTGAGCCCCTGTTACAAATGCGAGGTATCGCTCTCGATCACCGGGCCTGGTTACAGCAAAACGAAATCCGCCAACGCACGCGAGTGGCCTGGGAGGCCTTCTTTCGGGACTACGATGTACTCCTCTGCCCCTGCACTCATGTTCCCGCCTTCCCCCACGACCACCATCCGGACATGCAGGCGAGGAACCTCATCGTCAACGGCGAGACTCGACCTTACACGGAGATACTCAAATGGGCGGGGCTGACCCTGAACGCCTATCTGCCATCTACCGCCGTTCCCCTGGGCACAACGCGGGAGGGCCTACCCGTTGGCATGCAAATCGCCAGTCGTTATCTGGGTGATCGCACCACCCTAGCTGTGGCCCGGCTTCTTGAAACCCATCATCGCGCCTTCGTGCCACCCCCGGGATATCTAGACTGAGAAACGACGGGCTTATACTCCGGGCATGAGTGACTCCACCAGCAGGCTCCTCGGCGAGCGCGTCAGCCAGTTGCGGCAACTGCAATCCATGACTCTGGAGCAGTTAGCGGCGGCTTCCGGAGTCAGCCGGTCCATGCTGAGCCAGATCGAACGAGGCAAGGCTAACCCGACCCTTGCAGTCACCCAGCGCATCGCGCAGACCTTTGGCATCAGCATCGGTGAACTGGTAGACGATCCCGAAGCGGGAAATCGTATCGACGTGGTCCGAGGCAACGATCCAGGCACACTGTTTCGCGCCGATGGGGAGTGCGAGTTGCGCACCCTATCGCCCTTACAGCTCGAGAAGAACATCGAGTTTTATGCCATCAGTCTGCAACCGGGTGCAGAACTTTCCAGCGCGGCACACTTTGAAGGGACCCGGGAAATGTTTTCCGTGGCTCAGGGCGGCGCGAGGGTTCGCGCCGGAACCAGCGACATCCGCCTCGCCGCTGGAGACACAGCCCACTATCGGGCGGACGTTCCTCACTGTATTCGCTGTGAGGGAGATGCCCCCCTGGAAGGTTATCTGGTGGTCAGCTACCGCTAGGCCGGCGCAAACCGTGGGCGGTAATCAACATCATTGTCAGCAATAGAATTGCTCCGCCCTGATGGGCCGCAGCGACGGGCACCGCCACGTGGGTCAGGAGGGTGCTGATGCCCAGGACAAGCTGCACCAAAAGAACTGCAATCACAGCGCCCCCGGCCAGACGCTGACGCCCATGGGGAGCGCGTCGAACAACCGCCAGGCCGAAGCCGCCGACAAGAAAAAACAGCAGATAAGCAAAAAGCCGGTGGTTGAACTGGATCGTGGTTACGTCCTCAAAGGCCGCAAGCCACGCGGGCGAACCCTCGTACAATCCCGGCGGGAAAAATCCCGGTCCCATCTTCGGCCAGGTGGGATAGGAAAAGCCTGCATCCGTGCCGGCGACGAGACCACCGCTGAGGATCATCAAAAACACCAACACCGTTAGGGGGAGTGCCCAGCGCGCAAGGCTTGATAGCGGCTCTGGCGTGGGTTCCGGGCCTGGTTTCGAAGCGGATCCCGATGCCGTTGACCACAGTCCCAGACACTGCCAAACAATCGCCGCATACAGCGCCACCGCCAAACCCAGGTGAGCCGTGAGGCGATACTGGGAGACGCTGGGACGATCCACAAGACCGCTCTGTACCATGTACCAGCCCAGAAGGCCCTGGCAACCACCGAGAAACAGCAGCACAAGAAGTTTAGGCATCAGGCCCGGCCGAATCATGCCGCGCAGGGCAAAAAACAGTAGGGGCAATCCAAACAACAGGCCAATCAAACGGCCGAGCACCCGGTGCAGGTACTCGTACATAAAGATCACCTTGAATTCACCCAGGCTCATTCCCTGGTTAATCTTTTGGTACTCGGGGAATTGCTGGTACTTCTCAAAGACCGCGAGCCACGCCGCCTCGCCGATCGGTGGCCAGATACCCATGATCGGTCGCCACTCCACCATAGACAGACCGGACTCTGTCAAACGGGTGACACCGCCGAGAAGAATCATGCCGTAAATGACCACGGCACAGGTAAGCAACCAGAGAGCGAGAAGGCGATCGTGATGGGGTTGATAGGCTCGAGAAAACATTCGGACACCAAAAATGCGGGCGCAATGATAGCGGAATCGATCCGCTAAAACCCAGTGCGCAAGGCGGCGGGATAGGGGTTTAGAGACGGAAGGGCTATCTCTCGACTGGGCTAGGACGCCGCCGTGGGCAGATGCAAGGCCACCCGCAAACCGCCACCAGAACGATTGGCGAAGCTCATGTGCCCCTGGTGTTGCTCTACTACCCAATGGGCGACCGCCAGACCCAAGCCCGTGCCGGCCCTGCCCGATACGTTCTCACCCTGAAAATACGGTTGCGCCAGAAGCGGAAGTTCCTCCTGGCTAACTCCCGCACCGCGGTCGAGAATTTCTATAACGCCCTCCCCGGACTCGACGGCCACCCCCAGGGATACATCCCCGTCCGGCGGAGAAAACTTGATGGCGTTATCGATCAATGCCATGAGGGCCTGACGCAACCAATCCGCATCAGCGTGGGCCTGCAGTTCTTCGCTGCCTTCTTTCAACACCAGTGCCACACCATTCGATCGCGCGTAGCTTTTCGTGGCATCCACGGCCGAGCGGGTCACGGCAACGAGATCTGTGGCTTCCCGTGTGACCTGCAAACGCCCATCATCGGAACGAGCTACCGCCATCAGATCCGCAATACGCCGCTTCAACAACTCGCCACTGGCACCGATGTGCTCCAGGGCATCGCGATAAGCGTCTGCGGTGGCCTCCTGGTGTCCCAGCGCCACTTCCGTTTCTCCCAAAAGAACCGTCAAAGGCGTACGTAACTCATGACCCACCTTGGCGAAAAACAGCCGTCTTGAGGCATCGATGCGTTGCAGCCGCTCGGCCTTGTCGGCCAGCTCCGCAGTGCGTTCCGCAACGGTCTGCTCGAGACGTTCATTACTCTCTCGCAAGGCACTACGCTGACTCTCAAGGCGTGCAGCCATGTGATTCAGCCTTTCTGCAAGCTGACTCAACTCGGGAGGCCCTTGAGTCTTGATACGGTGGGCAATGTTCCCTGAGGCCAGCTCTGAAGATCCCGCATCCAAAGCTCGAAGGGGGCGCATGAGGGCCTGATAACTGAATATCGCAGCGGCGACGATGGCCAGCACGGCGGCAAGGGTGGCTCCCAGGGCGTAGCTTCGCAGGCGGCTGCGCAACGCCTCCAACCGCTCCAATGCCGCCCCGACTTCCGCTCGCTCATCACCGACCACGGCATCCAGTTGGCCATCCAGATCCAGAAAGAATGCCAGGGCCTGCTGGTCAAGGGGTGGGCCACTTGCCCGCGGTGCCTCTTCCAGACCACGCCACAGACGGGCATAGCTTTCGCGTATCGCGAACGCGGCCACAAATTCCTCGGCCTCCGTGGCCTGCTCATTGGGGTCCTCAAGACCGCCAATTTCATCGCGGATGCGAGCGATCAAGGATTCGATGGACACATCGACATCGCGACGTTTCACCAGGAGTGGCGCTGGCGCTTCCATACCCTGTCGGCGCTGGGTCTGCGCCAGTAAGGCCCGCGCCGCGTCCGTCTCCAGCCCCGTCGCGATACTGAGTTGCTCATAAGACACCAGAGCCCGAGCGAGCTGAGCTTCCGTCGAAGAAAAGACCCACAGGGAGAACGCCGCGCTGATGACCAGCAACGCGGCGATGCTCAGGGTGGCCAGCGTCAGCAACTGTTTTATCGACACGTGTTAGACCAACTTGTAGCCCACACCGCGGACCGACTGGATATCCGCTGATGCGCTTACCGCCGCGAGTTTCTTCCTCAGGTAGCCGATGTACACATCGACGGTATTTGAAGCCACATTGCCCTCCGCATGCCAGACAGAGTCCAGCAGACGCTCGCGAGAAATAGCCTCTCCTGCGTGGGCCGCAAAATAGGCGAGCACATCAAACTCACGACGGGTCAGGGTAATTACCTTACCGTCGACTCTGGCCTCTCGGGAGCGAGTATCGATCTGAAGATCGCCGATATCCCAGTGCTTTACGGCGCCGCCTGCCGGGTGTCGTCGAAACAGCACCTGCAGCCGTGCCGCCAGTTCATCGATGGCAAAGGGTTTGGTGAGATAGTCATCGGCACCCACGGCAAAACCCTCCAGCTTGTCGTCCAGGGCATCCCGGGCGGTGAGCATGCAAATGGGAATAGCGATATCTCGCCGCCGTAGGGCTTTACAGATTTCAAAGCCGTCGCCGTCGGGCAGCATGAGATCAAGCACCAGGGCGTTGTAATGGCGCGCCTCGAGCATTTCCATGATTCCTGCGGCTTCACGAAGCCAATCCACAGCGATGCCATGATTGCGCAACCCGTTGCGAACCACTCGACCGATCCCCGCATCGTCCTCGACCAACAACACCGTGGCCGGCGGGGTGTCTGGTACCACGTTACTCACGATCCTCAGTCCGCCAACTCGGGACGCTGGCGGAAGTGTTCCAGGGCCTCGGGGTTTGCCAGGGCATCCGTATTCTTTACGGGCTCCCCATGAACCACATTACGCACCGCTAGCTCTACGATCTTACCGCTGATGGTTCGCGGAATATCCGCCACAGAGAGAATCTTCGCCGGCACATGACGAGGGGTGGTGTTTTGGCGAATGGCCTGGCGAATGCGTTGCTCCAGGGCTTCATCAAGAACGGCATCTTCGCGCAGCATCACAAAGAGAACGACCCGCACATCGTCTTCCCAGCGCTGGCCGATCACTACACTGTCGAGGATCTCCGGCAAGCGTTCTACCTGACGATAGATTTCCGCCGTGCCTATACGCACTCCTCCTGGGTTGAGCACCGCGTCGGAGCGACCGTGAATCACAAAGCCGCCATGGGTCGTTATTTCCCCATAGTCGCCATGGGCCCAGATATTCGGCCAGCTATCAAAATAGGCGCCGTGGAACTTCACATCATCGGGATCATTCCAGAAACCCAAAGGACAGGAGGGAAACGGACGAACACAGACAAGCTCGCCCTTCTCCCCGCGAACGGGCTGTCCCTCATCGTTCCAGATCTCCACCGCCATCCCCAGTCCCGCAGCCTGAATCTCACCACTGTACACAGGCAGGACCGGTGCTCCACCTACAAAACAGGACAAGATATCCGTGCCGCCAGAGATGCTGGACAGACAAACGTCGGTCTTGAAGTCCCGATAGACATACTCAAAGCTCTCGTGGGACAGCGGCGACCCGGTGGAGAGGATGCTACGCAGCCGGCTCAACTCATGGCTTTGGGCTGGGCGTTTACCGGCTTTTTCCAGGGCGGCAATGAACTTGGCGCTGGTGCCAAACACGGCGACGTCATACTCATCGATAGCGTTGAGCAGTCGCTCCCCGTCTTCGGCGAAGGGAGACCCGTCGTAGAGAAGCAAGGTCGCCTCGCTGGCGAGACCCGACACCAGCCAGTTCCACATCATCCAGCCACAGGTCGTAAAGTAGAAAAACACATCGGTCGGCCTCAGGCCCACCTGTAACCGATGCTCCTTCAGATGCTGAATCAAGGTTCCACCGGCGCTGTGGACTATGCATTTGGGGACACCGGTGGTGCCCGACGAGTACATGATGAACAGTGGATGATCGAAGGCCAGACGTTCGTAAACCAGAGGCGGCGGGTCGGCGGTGAGCAGATCCGTGAACAACTTAGCGGATGCGATGGCGGAGAGATCCGGGGAGTCATCCAGGAGAGGAACCACGAACACCGCCTCAATGCTATCGATAGCCTCGACAATCTGCGTCAGCCGCTCAAGGCTATCGCAATGCTTGCCGTTGTAGACGTAGCCATCCGCAGAGAACAGCACTTTCGGAGCGATCTGCCCGAAACGATCCAATACGCCCGAGAAACCGAAGTCCGGCGAGCAGGAAGACCAGACCGCGCCAATACTCGCGGTGGCCAGCATCGCGATGACGGTTTCCGGGACATTGGGCATAAAACCCGCGACCCGGTCACCGGGAGTCACGCCCAGATCCCTTAGCGCCGCCGCCACACCGGCCACGGCCCGGTGTAGTTCATCCCAGCTATAGCGACGCGCCTCTCCCTGCTCTAACAGGCCTATAAGTGCCGTGTCGTCACCCCTGCGTCGGAGCAGATTCTCGGCGTAGTTGAAACGCAGGCCTGGAAACCAATTCGCGCCGAGAAAGCAATCGCCATCGGTCAACACCGGTTCCGATGCCCCTTCGCTAAGAGGTTGGCAAAAGTCCCACAGGGCGCCCCAAAAGGCTTCCGGTTCCCCAACGGACCAGCGGTGCAGGCTCTCGTAGTCACTGTCGGCACGCAAACCTCCACGGGCGGCGGCGAAATGTTGAAAGGCTGTTAGAGGTTCCGCTTCGATGCGCTCGGGGCTGGGAATCCACAACGGTTTGGTCATGACCATCTCCTGCTTCGGGGAGCGGAGAATTGCACAGTTAGCGCGCCTTGGCCACGGGAGCCATGTTCTTCAACACGCCAGCCACGGTATCGTCGCCCGAACGGGTAGAATGCGCGGCTTCGCCGTGGCAACCGAGAATACCCGTGCTTCTTCGCCTTGATCAGGCCAGCCTTCACTATGGAACCCAGGTGCTCCTGGACGATGTCGAACTGACCATCGAAGCCGGACAACGGATAGGTCTTTTGGGGCGCAACGGGGCCGGCAAAAGCACGCTTCTTCGCATCGTGGCCGGCGAGATAGTCCTGGACAGCGGCACGCGCTGGCTGCGCCCGGGAACCCGCATCGCACGACTGGAACAGGAACTGCCCAAAGCCGATAAGACGCAGGTTTTTGATTACGTGGCGGGCGGCCTGGCAGAGGCAGGACAGCTCCTACAGCGCTACGCGGCCCTCATCGCGGCGGAAGACACCGATCTCCAGGCATTGGAGAAGGTTCAACAGGCTCTGGAGACTGTCGACGGTTGGTCTTTGGAGCAGCGCGTACACCGCACCCTCAGCGATCTTGAGCTGAATGCCGACGCGAGTCTTGAGTCTCTTTCCGGGGGTTGGCGTCGTCGGGCGGCGCTGGCGCGAGCCCTGGTTTGTGAGCCAGATATTCTTCTTCTGGACGAACCTACAAACCATCTGGACATCCCCGCCATTGAATGGCTTCAAGAACAGCTCACGAAGCTAAGCTGTGCCCTGGTGCTGATCACCCACGACCGCCGTTTCCTGCAGGGGGTGGCCGATCACATCGCGGAGTTGGACCGCGGTCAGCTCAATGTTTGGAAGGGGCACTACCAGGGCTTTCTTCGACATCGGGAACAGCAGCTCGCCGCCGAGGAAAAGGCCAACGCACTGTTTGATCGCCGCCTCTCGGAGGAAGAGCGTTGGATTCGTCAGGGAATCAAGGCTCGCCGTACCCGCAACGAGGGGCGGGTACGGGCTCTGAAAGCCATGCGTGAAGAACGCCAGCAACGTCGAGAACGCACGGGTCGGGCGAAGCTCCAGTTGGATGCCGCGGATCGCTCCGGTAAACGCGTCGCCGAGCTGGATCAGGTAAGCGTCAAGCTGGGCGGGCGACAGATCCTTGATCGCTGCTCCCTGCTCATCCAGCGGGGGGATCGCATCGGCATTGTCGGCCCCAATGGGGCCGGCAAAAGCACCTTGATTCGTGTCCTCACCGGTGGCCTAAGTCCCGACGCGGGTCGTGTACAGCTCGGCAGTAAGTTGGAAATTGCCTACGGAGATCAGTCCCGGACACAACTGGATCCCGATAAAAATCTCATCGACAACATTTGTGAAGGTCGAGAGTTTCTCGATATCGCTGGCAAACAGCGCCACGCGGTGTCCTATCTGGGTGATTTTCTTTTCGCTCCGGAGCGCCTTAGAACACCCGTCGGCGCCTTATCGGGGGGCGAGCAAAACCGGGCCGTGCTCGCGGCACTGTTTAGTCGACCGGTGAACCTACTTATTCTCGATGAGCCTACCAACGATCTGGACATTGAAACCCTCGAACTTCTCGAAGAATTACTCATGGAGTTCCAGGGTACGGTGCTCCTGGTCAGTCACGATCGGGCGTTCATGGACAATGTGGTTACCAGCATCGTTGTGCTTCCTGGCGACGGCAGTCTTGAAGAGCAGGCGGGAGGCTTTAGCGACTGGGAAGCGCGGGGCGGTCGGCTAGTCGCCCTGGACACACCCGCAAACGAAGCTTCAGCCGCCCGGGAAGAGCCTCAGCCCAAACAAGCCCGCGACAACCCCGGCAAACCGGAACCAAAGAAAAAGCTCAGCTACAAAGAGCAGAGAGAACTGGAAGCCCTTCCAGGAGAAATCGAAGCCCTCGAAGACCGGCAGCAAGAGCTGGAAGGCCTGAGCAGCGATCCGTCGTTCTACGAACGACCCGCCGAGGAGGTAGAAGCCCTGCTCCGGGAACTCTCAGAACTCGGACTGCAGCTTGAAGGAAAGCTGGAGCGTTGGACCGATCTGGAAGACCGGTCCTAGGCCTTCGTCACAACCTTAAATGACGTCGGCAATCGCCTTGGCCAGGTAGTCGATGTTGCGACTGTTCACACCGGCCACATTGATTCGCGATGACCCCAACATATACACGCTGTGCTTTTCGCGTAGGTCCTTTACCTGGTCCGCCGAGAGACCAAGGAAGGAGAACATGCCTTTTTCCTTGCGAATGAATTCGAAGTCTCTTCCGGTGGCCTCTTGGAGCTTGAGCACCAGATCACTGCGCAAACCGTTGATACGGGCGCACATGGTCTCAAGCTCGTCTTGCCATTGGCTGGTTAGTGCCGCATCGGCAAGAACCCGTCCGGCCAGCAACGCCCCATGGGCCGGTGGCATGGAGTAGACCCGTCGCGCCGCCACCTTCGCCTGGCTTAAAAGGGCATCGGCGTTGTCTTTATCTTTGCATAGGAAAATCGTGCATCCGGTACGTTCCCGGTACAGACCCATGTTCTTGGAGCAGGAAGCCGCAACAATCATTTCGGGTAAACGAGCGGCCAGATGACGGAGACCCGCCGCATCCGCTTCCAGGCCATCCCCCAATCCCTGATAGGCGATATCGATAAACGGCATAAAGCCCTGGGCTTCTGCCATGGAACCGATGGTCTCCCACTGATCCATGGACAGATCGGCCCCGCAGGGATTGTGGCAACAGCCGTGGAGTAGCACCAGGTCGCCGGAGCCCGCCTGTTTCAGATCCTCCACCATGGCGTCGAAGTTCACCCCGTGGGTGGACGCATCGTAGTAACGGTAAGTCTCAAAGGTGAGGCCGACACTGCCCAGGAGCGGTATATGTACAGGCCAGGTGGGGTCCGATACCCACACCTTGGCGCCCGGCGCCGCCGCCTGAATGATCTCCGCGCCGATGCGCAGGGCACCGCAACCGCCAGGCGCCTGAATACTGCTGACTCGACCGTCGGCCAGGGCCGCGCTGTCTTGACCGAGGACCAAACGCTGCATGCCATTGTTGAAGTCCGCAACCCCCGCCGGTGGCAAATAGGCCTTGCTGATTTCTTCCGCTACCAGGGCTGTCTGGGCCTCGCTGATGGCACCGAAAACCGGGCATACACCTTCGTCATCCATATAGATGCCGAGGGTGAGATCGACCTTTTGGGGATTGGGGTCGGCGCGGCAGGCCGCCGCCAGGCCGAGAATAGGGTCATCGGGGAGCCGGGGAAGTACATCAAGCATGACGGGAAATCCTGAAAATATGCACAGCGAAAAACGAGTTCCGAGAATACGCGATGGGTTTGATCAAGAGAACCGTAAACCTGGGGTAGCTCTGTTGAATTTTCGGTATGCGGATTTTTCACAAAAGTTATAGGGACTTTTACCTTGTTGCGTAACGTCCAAGAACTATGCTACCGACCTTAGACCAATAGGAACTAACCCATGACCCAGGTCATTACAAAAAGCACTACGAGTGCTGGAAGAAACAGTGAACGTCTCGACCGGAACGAACGCAGCAACAGCCTCGCGGCTTTTCTGCGCGCTATTAAGTTCCGCAAGCCGGCGCGCCATAACGCCTATGTGGAGCGGGATTTTGCCCAGCTGCACCCAAGGGCCCGTCAGAGCGCCGACATCGCAGACGACAACAACTGGATTCGTAGCGCCAACTAAGTCGCTCTGCGACTTGTTCAGACGCTCTCTTCAGCGCAGTGCTAGCGGCTCTCCAGAGCCGCTAGGTCGATTGCGGCCGGCAAAGAGCGTGCACACTCATGGCGTGGTAGATATCATCAGCCCTGGCGCAGAGTTCTTCCTGGGCGGGCGTTAAGGGCGTAGCAACGCGGTCTTTCTCCTCGTCTGACCCCATCGGTGAATCTGCTCGGGCAAACCCCGTGGACTCCCAAACGGATCCATACCAGTGGGGAGCCCATACACCATCGCTGTCCCGCGGACCCGAGGGCCATCGCAGCATAGCCTCATCAAAGGCGATGCCCACGCGAGCACACAACTCACCGAGCACCCCGCGAGGATCTTCTAGCGTAAGCGCTGCATCGAGTACCGGCGGCACCTCGCCCCGACGTTCACACTCCCGATCAAACAAAGCCTTCTGCTGTGTAAAACCCAATTCTTCCAGGGAAAAGGTTGGTCGTATCCGCGCATAGGAGGCGATGATGCGTCGCGGCTCGCGAATGAGAAAGCAGTTGGTAAAGGCTTCCGTAAACGCCAAATCCATGTCCGCCAGCATGTGCTGGGTCATATGCTTCTGGTAGTAGACGGCAGCCGGCGCATCGTCTGTTAATGCGTTCGCCACGACCCGCCAATCCGTGGCTTGACTCGCAATTACGGCTTCCCGGGCAGGGTGTTCAAGACCGGTGGTGTGGAGATAGGCCGCGTAGAACGGCTCATCGACAACGGCGCAGTCCGGGCGATTTTCGAAGGCGCGCATCATCGCGGTGCTTATATTGCGCGGGCCCGACCACATGGCGATGCGCTTACAACTCCCTCCCATGATCTTAGCCTCGCGGATGGGTCTGACCGGGTCCGGCGATGTAATCCGCCACGCGCCCACGATAAGCGTCTTGCAGGCCGCGCACCGTCGGCCCGCGAGCACCATCGCCGATCCGTCGGCCGTCCACCTCCCGCACCGGCACAAGTCCAGCAAAGGTGCCGGTAACGAACGCTTCTTCAGCGTTGTAGACATCGGTCAGCGTGAAATTCCGCTCCCGAACAGTCATGCCCTCCTCCGCCGCCATGGTCAGCACCTTGCGGCGGGTGATGCCATCGAGGCAGTAGTCGCCGGTGCTAGTCCACAGCTCTCCCCGGCGAACGATAAAGAAATGAGTCGAATTACAGGTCGCGACAAACCCGTGGGGGTCGAGCATCAGGGCCTCGTCGTAGCCCGCTTTTGCCGCCTGGATACAGGCGGTGATGCAGTTGAGCTTGGAGTGGGTATTGAGGGTCGGATCCTGTACATCCGAATAGCCTCGACGCACATGCACCGTAAACAGGGTAACGCCCCGCTCCACCGTGTCGGGTAAAGCCGTTTTGAACTCGGGAATAATGACGATGGTGGGTGGCGTAATCGTCACGCGCGGGTCCTGATAGGGAGTGGATTTGATCCCCCGAGACACCATGAGTCGAATGTGCACACCGTCGGTCATGGCATTGGCCGCCAGGGCCCCGTACAGACGCTGGGTCAGGGTTTCGCGATCCACCTCGATAGGGAAATCCAGGGTATGCATACCTTCGTAAAGACGGTCGAGGTGTTGCTCCAGGAAAAGTATGGTTCCACCTTCTACCCGCAGTCCTTCCCAGACGCCATCGCCGAGAATGAACCCCGAGTCAAACACCGAAATGGCGGCCTTTTCCCGGGGAAACAGTTCACCATTGATGTCGATGAGCACGTCTTTGTTTCGGTCCGCGCCCTCGTATTCGTGTGTTCCTTGCATAGGACTTCTATCCTCCCCAGGGTGGTTTTACCGCCCATCGTCTGTTGTTTGTTACCGCTGTAACCGGCAGCCTAAAGGGCGTCGCATGCTACCATCTCGCGATCCAGATCCCTGATCAATCCCAGCCACGACGCCTGACCCAAACCCCGTGACCCAACCCAGCGATACACTGTTTAGCGATCCCCTACGGGCTCCCGGCCCCTTCCGTTTTGATCGTGACGTGGTTGAAGTCTTTCCCGACATGATCCGCCGCTCCGTGCCCGGTTACGAAACCGTGATCGCCATGACCGGCCTCCTCGCGGGGCGCTTTGCCCGCAGCGACAGCTGCATCTTTGACCTGGGCTGCTCCCTCGGCGCGAGCACCCTCTCAATGCATCGACACATCGATGCTTCGGATTGCAAGATCGTCGCCGTCGACAATTCGGCGGCCATGATCGAGCGTTGTCGGAGGCTGCTGAGCGACGTGGGCGACAACCCAAGCATCGAACTTCGTGGAGCTGACGTCCGCGATGTGGTGTTCACCCCGGCATCGGTCGTGGTGCTGAACTACACCCTGCAGTTCGTCCCCCTCGAAGAACGACCGGAGCTCCTAAAGCGCATTGCTGATGCTCTGCTGCCGGGGGGTATTCTGGTCTTGTCGGAGAAAGTACTGTTCCCCGATCCGACCCTGAATCAGCTCAACATCGACCTCCATCACGATTTCAAACGAGCCCATGGCTACAGCGATCTTGAAATCGCCGGTAAACGGGACTCCCTGGAAAACGTGCTCATTCCCGAGTCCCTGGACACCCATCGGGCCCGACTCCAGGAGGTGGGGTTCAAATCCTGCGATGTCTGGTTTCAGTGCTTTAACTTCGCCTCGCTTATCGCCCTGAAGTGAACCCCGACGAACTCATCGACGTCCCCGCGCTACAAGGGCGCTGGCGCGAAGGCCCCTTGGCACCCTGGGCGAATCTGCTGCCCCCGCAGGTCGCTGCGGGCCTGTCCGTGAAACGTTTCGGCGATCTACCCCGTTGGCTCGCGGCACTGAACGCTTTACCGGAGCTAGCGGTCTCAGCTCAATTTCTCGACCAGGGCACCGTTGGAGTCGATTGCGCAGCGCCGACCGAGGCCTCTGAACGAGAAGCGCTGCTCGAAGCCTTGAGGGGCTTACACCCCTGGCGAAAAGGACCCTACAGGTTGTTTGACGTCGCCATCGACACGGAATGGCGATCGGATTGGAAGTGGGATCGCCTGGCGCCCCATATCCAGTCATTGTCGGGGCGACGCATTCTGGATATCGGCTGTGGAAACGGCTATCACTGCTGGCGTATGCGCGGCGCTGGCGCCAAAGAAGTTATCGGCATCGACCCAACACCGCTGTTCGTTGTTCAGTTTCACGCCCTTCAGCGCTACTTGAAAGATCCCGCAGTGTCCGTCTTACCCATCGGAATCGAAGCCGTACCCCAGGACCTGAAAGCCTTCGACACGGTGTTTTCCATGGGCGTTCTCTATCACCGACGCTCGCCCATGGAGCACCTGCAGCAACTCCGGGGATGCCTGCGTCCCGGTGGTGAACTCGTATTGGAAACCCTGGTCATCAAGGGAGATGAACACCAGTGCCTGGTGCCCGAAGGCCGCTACGCGCGTATGGGCAACGTATGGTTTCTGCCCAGTAGCGCCCAGCTTCTTCTTTGGCTACGCAAGCTAGGCTGGAAGAACCCCCGACTGGTAGACGAAACCGTCACCACCGTAGACGAACAACGCAGCACCGAATGGATGACCTTCCACTCCCTCGCCGACTTCCTAGACCCCGAAGATCCCAGCCGGACCATCGAAGGCTACCCGGCCCCGCGCCGCGCGATCCTTCTCGCCGAAGCCCCCTGAAGGACCTACTCAACCTTTTTTAGACAGCTCAGCTTGGCTTGGCTTGGGGAACGGCCTGCTCGTTTCAGCGCAGCGCACCTTACTCCCTACGCTCGCTAGGGTGGGCACCGCTCGATCAGTGTTGAGCACGCATCGCCTACGCGCGGGGCTTCCATCCGGGAAACTAAGCGAACCGGTGCCCCTTCTTTCCGGTGAGCGTGATTCCCGGGTGGGAGCCCCGCCCAGAAAGAATCAGTCACCAACCGTCACTTTTTCCCAGCAAGCGCGAGTACCGAGTAAAAGCCCCACCCCGAACAAAGCTCCATCAACAGCTACAACACCACCATCAATGCAAAGACTTATCCCGCCGATGGTCCTCAAACACCGTCTCAAACACATCCCGATAATTCCGCGCAAAGTGCACATTGATCCCCGCGCGAAGATAGTCCTGCAACTCCTCAAAATCCCGGCGATTGGCATGAGGCAGGATCAACTCCATCACCTTGGCGCGCCGAGCGGCGATGACTTTTTCCCGGATTCCCCCAACGGGGAGCACCTGTCCCGTCAAGGTCAACTCACCAGTCATGGCCAGCGGTCGGCGAATGCGTTCCTTTCGGGCCAGAGACACGAGCGCTGTAGCGATGGTGATACCCGCGCTGGGACCGTCTTTAGGCGTTGCCCCCTCGGGCACGTGTAAATGCACCATGCTCGTATCGAAGAAGTCGGGATCACAGCCGTAGTCACGCAGATGGGCGATAACAAAACTGTAGGCTATCTCCGCCGACTCACGCATGACATCGCCCAGACGACCGGTCAGCTTGAAGCCCCGATTGAGGGTGTGGATCCGGGAAGACTCGATGGGCAAAGTGGCACCCCCGAGGGCCGTCCAAGCCAATCCCGTGGCCACACCGATGCCACGCTGGGGCTTCTCGGGTTGGAACAGGGGCTTGCCCAGTAGGTCCTCGATGTCTTTTTTACCCACCCGACGCTTTGCCGTGTCCGGTGTCTTGCTGCCCACAAACCCTACAATGGCCTTACGCATAATGCGCGCAAGCTGCTGCTCCAGATGACGCACACCGGCCTCGCGACAGTACGATTCGATAACATACTTGAGGGCCGGATCGTTGACCTTGAGCTGCTCCTCGGTCAGCCCATGGCGCTCCAATTGCTTGGGCCAGAGATGGTTTCGAGCGATGGCCAGTTTCTCTTCGGCCACATAGCCCGCCAGGCGCAGGGTCTCCATGCGATCCAACAGTGGTGCGGGGATCGTGTCCAATTGGTTTGCGGTGCAGATGAACAGGACCTGGGACAAGTCCACGCGTAGGTCCAGGTAGTGATCGAGGAAATCGCTGTTCTGTTCCGGATCCAACACTTCCAGCAGAGCCGATGCCGGATCGCCTCGGAACGACGCGCCAATCTTGTCGATCTCATCCAGCATGATCACCGGATTGGCGACCTTCACTTCCTTTAGGGCCTGAACGAACTTGCCGGGCATGGCGCCGATATAGGTTCTGCGATGCCCTTTGATCTCCGCCTCGTCGCGCATGCCGCCGAGACTAAAACGATAGAACTCGCGGCCCAGCGCATTGGCCACGGACCGCCCTATGCTGGTCTTGCCCACCCCGGGGGGACCCACCAACAACAAAATAGATCCGGCGATCTCGCCCTTAAACGATCCCACGGCGAGAAACTCGAGGATCCGATCCTTCACATCCTCCAGACCATCGTGGTCGCGATTCAGCACCCGCTTGGCATGGCGGAGATTAAGGTTGTCCTCGGACGTAACGCCCCAGGGCACCTGCGTGGCCCAGTCCAGATAGTTGCGAGTCACACCGTATTCGGGGGAACCGGGCTCCAACACCGAGAGCTTTTGCATCTCGTCTTCAATCCGCGCCGCTACCGCCTCGGGTAAGGTCAGCGCTTCAAGACGCTCCCGGAATCGCTCCGCATCAGAGGTTCGATCATCCTTGGAGATCCCCAGTTCTTTCTGGATCACTTTCATCTGTTCGCGGAGGAAAAACTCGCGCTGCTGATCCGATACTTTCTCGTTTACCTGCTCGGTGATTTTCCCCCGCAGCTCGGCTACTTCGCGCTCCTTACCCAGGAGCGCGAGCACTTTCTGCATCCGCGACTGAAGCGGCAGGGTATCGAGAATCTCCTGCAGTTGCTCACCGCTAGCGGTGGTCAGGGCCGCCGAGAAATCGGCCAGAAGACTCGGCTGATTGGGATTGAAGTTGGCGATGTAATGCCGAAGTTCTTCGCTGTACAGAGGATTGAGGGGCAAGAGTTCTTTTACCGCCTGAAGCACCGCCATGGTGTAGGCCTTGATGTCATCGCTGTCGCGATCACCCTGACTGCGGGGGTACTCTACCTGGACGCGGTAAGGCGGTTTCGTGCTCAACCAGCGGACGATGCGAAAGCGCCGTACGCCCTGGGCCAGAAACTGACCGGGATTGTCGGCCATAACCGGGGGCCGATGCAGCCGTACGGCGCAACCCATATCGGGAAAATGTCGTGGCTCTGGAGCCTCCCCCGCCAACTGCTGCTGATCCACGTAGGCCAGACCTACAACCCCGTTCGCCGACTCCATCACCGCGCGAATAGTCCCGCCCCACTCTTCGGGGTCCATGGCGACGGGTTGTACCTGCCCTGGAAAGAAAGGTCGCTGGGGTACGGGGATGAGATACAGGGAGTCAGGCAGCACATCGTCGGCAACCGCTGGGGTCTGCACAGACGCCTCACCACCCAATACGTCGCCGGCAACGTCAGACTCCCCCCGGGGCAGGGTAATCTTCAAATCGTCGTTGTTGTCGTCCTGCATGGGATTGCCTTTGTTGGTTTGATAGCTAGATATGGGCCCAGGTGAGGAAAAGTCAACTTTGCTTCCCATTCTTAGATGGTTTGGACCGTCTGTTTTTAGGTGGGTGCTGATGTCGGTTGAGGGTGGGGTACTGGCTAAGCACGCTCACCGGAAAGAAGGGGCACCGGTTCGCTGTACTTAGCCAGTACCCCACCCTCAACCGGGCAGTTCCATCTTTCGGAAACCTTGGCCTGCGGCCAATAAAGCTAGAACTGGAGCACGCGTGTGGACCAACAAGCCAGCCGTCGAACTCAAGAGTTGTGGTATCAAAGCCCGCCCAACGCCATCAACTAGCACCCACGCAGGCGAATACGTGGCGGTAAAGCTAAGCGAGCCGGTGCCCCTTCTTTCCGGCGAGTGTGCTTTACCGCCGCATAGTCGCCGGAATCCGTGCACAGCTGACGCAAAACAGACAACGACTTAAGCGCAGCACGGCAAGGTCAGAATTCACGGTGAATACAGCCGAAACGCCAAAACAGCACTGTGATAGGAAGTGTGAGCACCTCAATGCTCACACGTAGGTAAAACAGAAAACGCCTCTCAGTCTTCTGTAGAGCGGGGCTTAGCCGGCCCTCCAGGAAGCGGAAACGACGTAACGTTAGCGCTTTCGCCAGGCTTCGTTTCCGTAATCTTGGCCACCCCTTCCTTGGCGACCTCATCGATACGAATTACCGACTGGAGGGGAATGTAGCTACGCTGCACACCGCTAAACTCGCTTTTGAGCTTCTCTTCGGAGGGATCCACGAGAATCTGCGAACGCTCACCAAAAAGGAACTCCTCAACCTCGATAAAGCCCCACATATCGCTCTGATAGATCTGCCGAGCAAAGATCTCTACGACCTGGTTGCCGTTTTGAAAAATGACTTTGTATACGGGGTTACTAGGCATAACTCTCTGGGACGGAGGGTCCGGGCTTGCTGGGCTTATGGGGCCGAGGTGTTTTCAGGCCAAGGCGTTTTATCGGGTGTTTTGCGAGGCGGTTTGTGCGACGCGCGCCCGAGGGCGCGGGAGTCTACCCACATGATGGCGCCAATACCAGTAAAATCGCTGGGCAGAGGCAGATCCCGGCGCTATACTCCGCCGCCCTTGAAATCCCCTCATGGGCGCGCATGGTGGCGCCTGTGACAAGGAATTGCCTGGCAATCCGAATCGCGCAGGGGTCGCACCGTCAGCGCGATGCACCGTAGTGGTTCGGCGGGCGGAGATGGTCGGGAGAAGGTCGAGTGAGCAAAAAAGTCTTTGTAAAAACCCACGGTTGTCAGATGAATGAATACGACTCGGCTCGTATGCAGGATCTGCTCGTGGACAGCCATGACCTGGAACCG
>DIYG01000070.1:2871-6708 GCA_002428935.1 Halieaceae bacterium UBA6060 | reverse complement strand
GTTGTTTGGCGTCCCCCTCGGGGTCGACCAGAATGCCGCACCGGGATGATTACAAGACTTCGAAAAGACCCGCTGCACCCATACCGCCACCTACACACATGGTGATGACGACATACTTGACCCCACGGCGCTTACCTTCGATAAGCGCGTGGCCGATCATCCGTGAACCACTCATGCCGTACGGGTGACCAATCGCGATAGCACCACCGCTCACATTGAGTTTGTCGTTGTCGATTCCGAGCTGATCTCGGCAGTACAGAACCTGCACGGCGAAAGCTTCATTGAGCTCCCACAGGCCAATATCATCGACGGACAGACCGTGCTGCTTAAGGAGCTTGGGCACGGCGTAGATGGGGCCGATACCCATTTCATCGGGCTCCAGTCCCGCTACAGCCATACCGCGATAAAGACCGAGGGGCTCCAGGCCGCGCTGTTCCGCCAGCTTCGCGTCCATGACCACCTGCGCAGAAGCACCGTCGGAGAGCTGCGATGCGTTTCCGGCGGTAATAGCCCCGCCCTCAATCACCGTCTTGAGGCCTGCGAGGCCTTCGGCGGTGGTGGCGCGAATGCCCTCATCTCGGCTCACGGTAACTTCCGCTTCCGACTGCTCGCCGGTTTCCTTGTCCCAGACGATACGCTTGCAGGTCACCGGCGTAAGCTCCGCATCGTAACGGCCCTGCTCGTAAGCCTCGGCCACCCGTTGCTGGGACTGCAGGCCGTACTCATCCATCACATCACGACTGATGTTGTAGCGCTTGGCGACCGTTTCTGCGGTCTGCAGCATGGGCATGTAAATATCCGGATGCATGGCCAACAGCTCTTCGTCGGCGGCGCGATGCAGGTTCATGTGCTCGTTCTGCACCAGGGAGATGGAATCCAAACCCCCGCCGATGACGATATCCATGCCGTCGTGCATGACCTGCTTCGCAGCGGTCGCCACAGCCATCAGCCCCGAGGAGCACTGACGATCCAGGGTCATACCCGATACGGTCACGGGAAGCCCAGCGCGCAGGGCGATCTGTCGGGCGACGTTCTGCCCCGTGGTGCCCTGCTGCAGTGCGGCTCCCATAACAACGTCATCAACCTCAGCGGGATCAATACCGGCTCGGCGCACGGCTTCGCTGACGGCGGCGGCGCCCAGGGTCGGTCCAGCCAGATTGTTGAATCCACCCCGGTAGGCTTTGCCAATCGGGGTACGGGCGGTAGATACGATAACTGCGTCTCTCATGTGCTTTCTCCGTAAGGCGATCCCGTGGATCGCTCTAGTGTGCTCGCTGGGCCAAAACCACGGCCCCAGGTGTCTTGTTACAGGGGGTGTTTGGTGTCGGGAGCGCCCTCCGACGCCCCCAGGTATTCACTCAAGGGATATACCGAGACCGGCAGCCGCCTTGGTAATCATCTTGCCGCTCTGCTCAAAGCCGGCCTGCAGAGCGCGGGCCCCTTCGGGTGCGCTGATGGCCTGCCAGTGTGCCGCGATACCTTCGGGAGTTTGCTCTTCCGGTGCCAACCAGGTGCCCTCGGTCTCAACAATCTGCGACACAG
Source organism: Halieaceae bacterium UBA6060 (assembly GCA_002428935.1). Taxonomy (GTDB): domain Bacteria; phylum Pseudomonadota; class Gammaproteobacteria; order Pseudomonadales; family Halieaceae; genus Congregibacter. Next base: position 5,166 of record DIYG01000070.1, on the reverse strand, counting down.
AGAAACCGCCCGCACCGGCACAGAGAATCGTGCGGTTCGGCCCTTCTTCCGCCACCAAATACAACACCGCGGGAGTTACGGTCTCGGGGGTGAGCAGATCAAACGCCTTCTCCGGCATCAGACCTTCCGTCATGCGGGTACCGGCGGTGGGTGCTAGAGCGTTAACGTGAATGTTGTACTTGGCGCCCTCCAGAACCAGGGTGTTCATAAGCCCAATGACGCCCATCTTCGCCGCCCCGTAATTCGTCTGGCCAAAATTGCCATAAAGACCAGAAGATGAGGTGGTCACAACGATGCGGCCATACTCCTGTTCGCGCATGATGTCCCAGCAGGCCTTGGTGCAATTGACGGTGCCCATAAGGTGCACGTCCAAAACCAACTGAAAGTCTTCGAGGCTACCTTTGGCAAAGCTTTTGTCGCGCAAAATCCCGGCGTTGTTGACGAGGATGTCCACCCGGCCCCATTTCTCTTTTGCGGCAGCCACCATGGCCTCGACTTCGTCGTACTTGGCCACGTTCGCACCGTTGGCCATGGCTTCTCCACCCAGCGCCTCGATCTCCGCAACCACGGAAAGGGCCGCTTCGCTGGAACTGCCGGTGCCGTCTGCGGCGCCACCGAGATCATTTACCACGACCTTCGCACCGCGCTTTGCCAACTCCAGGGCATGGCTTCGCCCAAGACCCTGACCAGCCCCCGTGACAATGGCCACCCGGCCGTCATATCGAATCGTCATCGTTCTTTCCTCTTCAAATACTTGGGCCGGCCCTTAGGCGCAGACCACCATACCCAGCCATTCGGCGATCAACGCGGGTGTTTCTTCACCTTCGATCTCAACACTGACTTCTGTCTTCATCAAGAAACGGTTGTCGTCTTTCTGATCGACGCTCACCAGCTTGCGGTGGGCGCGGACTCGCTTACCAGCGCGCACCGGGGCGAGAAAACGCACTTTGTCAAAACCGTAATTGATACCCATGACGACGTTCTCGGGTACCACGCCCTCGCCTTCAGCGAGCTTCGCCAACACCGAGAGGGTGAGGAAGCCGTGGGCGATGGTGCCACCAAAAGGCGTCTGGGCGGCTTTTTCCTGATCAATATGGATGAACTGGTGATCCTCGGTGCAATCCGCAAAGGTGTTGATGCGGTCCTGGTCGAGGGTCAACCATTCACTGGGAGCGAATTCCGTGCCCACATGATCGGCGAGCTTTTCTTTCGGTACTACGGTGATACCCATGGGGATTCTCCTGCCTGTAGTTCGTGTGAGATGCGTACTTGTGACGACCCGCTAGAACGGGTTCCTTATCGATAACTGGGACCGGAGCCTCTTCCTAAAAGGCCCGGCCCCGGGGACCAGACTCAACCGTCCCGAAACGTTGCGTTGACCGGCTCCTGATCCATGTACTTTTTAAATTCGTGGCGCCCCACCACCATGCGGTGTACCGCATCGGGACCATCAGCAAGACGCAGGGTACGTTGCCCCATGTACATGGTGGCCAGCGGTGTATCCTGGGACACACCCAAACCACCGTGCATCTGAATGGCCTCATCGATGACCTTGAGGGTCACGTTGGGCACAGCGGTCTTGATCATGGAGATCCAAATGCGCGCTTCCTTGGGATCGACGTTATCCATCATCCAGGCCGTCTTGAGGGTCAAAAGGCGAGCCTGCTCGATATCCATACGCGCGTTCGCGACGATGTCTATGTTTGCGCCCAAACGAGCCAGGGGCTTGCCAAAAGCAACCCGCGTGGTGGCACGCTGACACATCAGCTCCAAGGCCCGCTCAGCGGCACCCAGGGCACGCATGCAGTGGTGGATGCGACCCGGACCAAGACGCCCCTGGGATATCTCAAAGCCGCGCCCCGCGCCCAGGATCACGTTGTCCTTGGGCACGCGAACATTGTCGAAGCGCAAATGCATATGGCCGTGGGGTGCATCGTCCATGGAGAAGACCTCCATGGGTCGGATGATCTCCACGCCCGGCGCGTCCATGGGCACGAGGATCTGCGACTGCTGCTTGTGCTTCGCAGCGTCGGGATCGGTTTTCACCATAACGATCATGATCGTGCAGCGCGGATCGCCGGCACCGGAAATCCAGTGCTTCTCGCCGTTGATCACCCACTCATCGCCTTCGAGAACGGCACTGGTGCAAATATTAGTCGCATCCGATGACGCCACGCCGGGTTCCGTCATGGCGTAAGCGCTGCGAATTTCGCCGTTGAGGAGGGGCAGTAGCCACTGCTGTTGCTGCGCTTCGCTGCCGTACTTTTCCAGCACTTCCATATTGCCGGTATCCGG
>DIYG01000070.1:2017-2801 GCA_002428935.1 Halieaceae bacterium UBA6060 | reverse complement strand
ACTTCCATATTGCCGGTATCCGGGGCGGCGCAGTTAAACACCTCTGGAGCGAGATAGGATTTACCCATTTCCTCGGCCAGATGGGCGTACTCCACGGTATTCAAACCGCTGCCGTGCTCACCTTCCGTAAGGAAGAAGTTCCACAGACCTTGCTCCCGGGCCTTGGCCTTCAGGGTCTCAATGATCTCCGTCTGGCGATCCGTAAACGCCCAGCGATCGCCCGTCGCTACTTCCGTGGCGTAGGCCTCTTCCATCGGCTGAACCTCAGCGGCGATGAACGCTTTCACCTTGGCCAGGATGGGTGCGACCTTCTCCGATACTCCCAGATCCATACTGTTCTCTCCTTGCTTGCGGGCGCCGCAGCTGCGGTGCGATTCCTATTGCCTCAAGGGTTTAACTGATCGCTCAGTTCTGCCTTGAGTTGTCGTTTGAATATCTTGCCTGTGGCGATACGCGGCAGCGCATCATCGTGGAAGCGGACATGGGCGGGGACCTTGAAGGCTGCGATGTTGTCCCGCAAGAATGTCTGCAAATCTTCCGCCGTGAGCGCGCTACCCTCGCGCAACACAACGCTGGTGGCTACCGCCTCGCCTAATCGTTCATCGGGAACGCCATACACGGCGGCTTCCACAACCGCAGGATGCTGATAAATGGCGGCTTCAACCTCAATACAGCTGATGTTCTCACCGCCACGGATGATGATTTCCTTCATGCGATCAACGATGTAGAGGAAACCGTCCTCATCCAGGTAGCCCACGTCACCCGTGTGGAACCAGCCATTGCG
>DIYG01000070.1:0-1956 GCA_002428935.1 Halieaceae bacterium UBA6060 | reverse complement strand
CCCGTGTGGAACCAGCCATTGCGAAATGCCTCTGCTGTCGCTTCGGGTTTGTTCCAATAGCCCAGGCAGTTCGCCGGCGAGTGAATGCGAACCTCGCCACGCTCACCAACGGGTACGGGTCGATCACTTTCATCAAAGATCGCGATATCGGTAACAGCGGGCACGGCGCGACCGGCACTGCCAGGTTTGGCGCGGTAAACATCACCCACGTTGACGGTTCCCAGGGCATTGGTCTCCGTCAGGCCGTAGCCGATGCCTGAGGCTGATTTCTTGAACGTGGTGGCAAGCTTTTCTACCTGCGCCGGAGGGCGCGCGGCACCGCCGGCGTAAATCTCCGCTAGGGAAGACAAATCCCGGGGCGAATCCACCGCCGCAGCCTGCAACTCTGCTGACATGGTCGGCACGCCCGTAAACCAGGTGATGCGTTCTTCCTCAATCAGTCTCAAGGCTTCTTCCACGTCCCACTTGTGCATGATCACCAGCTTGCGCCCGACGATAAGCGACAGCAGAAACGCTGTATGACTGCCCGTGCAATGGAACAGCGGGATGGTCAGCAGGCCCGAGGGCGGAAATGCCGCAGGTTCCTTGTCCGGTGCGACGGTTTTGCTGGACAAACCCAGCAACATCCAGGAGTACAAGGCCGAGAGAATGCCCCGATGAGAAGACAGGGCACCCTTTGGGTGTCCTGTCGAACCGGAGGTATACATAATCGTTGCGTGGTCATCGGGGCCGACCTCCGCTGTGGGCATGTCTGCACCGGCATAGGCGGCGAGGAGTTCTGCAAAGGGGATCGAAGGCACCGCCACATCGTTACAATCGTCGATGGCGACCAGCTTGAGCTGCAGGTCTTCCTGTAGCGGTGCCAGGCGCTCCATACGCTGCCGGTCGGCGATAACCACCGTTGCCCCGCAATCGCGGAGGCCATAGTCCAACTCGTCCGTGGTCCACCAGGCGTTCATGGGAACCGCAACGGCACCAATGGACAGGCTGGCGATAAACGCCATCATCCACTGGGGATTGTTGCGGCTGAGGATTGCCACCCGGTCGCCTTTTTGTACGCCCAGATCCTTGAGCATAGCCTGCGCGAGACTGGCAGAGTGCGCATAGGTTTCACCGAAGGTGTAACGCTCGTCGCGGTATACGGCAAAGTCCTTGTCCGCGTGGCCGAGCATGAAGGCAAAGTATCCCCCCATATTCGCCGGCGCTCCGGCAAAGGTGCGGTAGGGAAAGCCGTCGAGGTTGGCAGTCTCCAGGGCGAAGGGCGCACCGTCGGCGGTAAGGTTATTAATAGCTTCTTGGAGCTGGGCCAGGTAATCGCTCATGATCTTTTTATTGCCTCGGGATTAGTCTGAGAACCTGTCAGTATCCTCCCAGGCGAGCGAAGCGGTCCAGATGATAGTAATAGTCGCCCATAAGGTGTTGTAGGACGCGAGCCCGCTTCAAAAAAAAGCCGATGTCGTACTCATCGGTCATACCGATACCACCGTGCATCTGTACTCCTTCATTACTGGCGGTTTTCGCCACTTCACAGAGCTTCGCCTTTGTAGCGCTGGCGAGAAGGGATAGATCCGGGGCCTGGGCGTCCACCGCCTGCAAGGCCTTCAATACCAGGGACCGGGCGAGTTCCAACTCGGCGAATAGGGCCGCTGCGCGGTGCTGTAAGCCCTGAAAGGAGCCAATCACGCGACCGAACTGTTTACGCTCGCGCAGGTAGTTCATGGTTTGCTCGAAAGCCTCCAAAGACAAACCCAGTAACTCGGCAGCGAAACCGATGGCAGCGATGTCCAGGGTGCGCTCCAGCCCGGCCCAGGCACTGTCGGCCTCGCCCATCAATGCGTCATCGGACACGCGAACCCCATCGAGCTCCAGGGCGCCGCACTGGCGGCTGTCGACCATATCGCACCGGCTTACGGACAAACCTTCGGAATCCGCCGGTACCAAAAAGGCGCTGAGGCC
>DIYG01000009.1 GCA_002428935.1 Halieaceae bacterium UBA6060 | reverse complement strand
GGTTTCCCCGCCCACGCGGGGATGGACCCGCCGGGCATCGCGGCGCTCCGGCGGCGTGCGAGGTTTCCCCGCCCACGCGGGGATGGACCCAGCAAAGACGGCTCTAGAACCTACGCCAATGTGGTTTCCCCGCCCACGCGGGGATGGACCTTTGGTGCACCCAGCTGGGAGATATGGGCAAAGGGTTTCCCCGCCCACGCGGGGATGGACCCGCGGAATCTGCGGCCATCGCAGGTGGTGCAACGGTTTCCCCGCCCACGCGGGGATAGACCCGAAATAATGGCGGACTTTTTCGAAAGTGCGCCGGTTTCCCCGCCCACGCGGGGATGGACCCCTTCCTGGATCTCAGAATTATCGGGATCGCGAGGTTTCCCCGCCCACGCGGGGATGGACCTTTTCGGCTCGCGCTCCAACAGCGGTGTTCATCGGTTTCCCCGCCCACGGGGGGATGTAGCCACAGGGCATTGATCAGGGCGCACCCACTCCCATGTATCCCCGCCTGCGAGGATTAGCTTAGGGATGCTCGCATGGCCTTTAGGGAGTGGGAGCGCAAATCTTCCTTATTCCCCGCGTAGACAGCACCGGGGAGTTGGGTGAGCGCCTCGGCGTGGGCCTGAGCCCGGCCTAGCAGACCATCAGCAGCAACGACTTCATCGAGAAAGCCAGCGCTTACGGCTTCGACGCCAGAAAAGGGTCGGGACTGGAGTACGGCGGTAGTTTGCTGATAGCTGCTGATGCGGTCTTTGATGAGAGCCATAAGCACCGGTGTGAACGGCATCCCGATAGCGGTTTCCGGCAAGGTGACGTTGTACTCATTATCACTACCGAAACGGAAATCCGAGGCCAAGAGTAGAAACGCTCCCAGGCCGATAGCGTGTCCATCACAGGCGGCAATCACGGGTTGAGGGTGAGAATACACCTTGGTGAGCATATCCATGCCTCGCTGTACCAGGGCTTCGGCTTCCTTGGGGCCTTTTTGCAGTTCCTTTAGATCGAAACCAGCGGAGAACATACCGCTTCGACCCACCAGCACCACCGCGCCGGCCTCTTCCTTTGCACGTTCCAAGGACGCCAGCATCTCGTCAACAAAGCTGTGATTGACGACGTTTGCTTTTCCATCATCGATGCTGATGGTGGCGACATTGTTGGTGATATCCATATTCATAGAAGATCCTGGGCCGACGGGCTGGTGAGGAGTGGCTTTGGGGAGAAAACCGCGTGGTGGTTGCGGCTGCCTTTTGATGAGCTGCGGCGACTATAAACAGCGTATTTCTTCGATTCAATTCTTGTTTATTGATTTCCGGATAGGGACGGTGCCTGCCAATTAAGCTTCCGCTCGACGGAGGCTATCATTTCACCTGCAATGTCTTTACCGGTAGCTGTTTCAATACCTTCCAGGCCTGGTGAAGAGTTGATTTCCAGAAGCAAAGGACCTTTTGCGGAGCGAATTAGGTCGACACCGGCGACTTGTAGACCCATGGTTTTAGCTGCTTTTATGGCGAGTCGTCGTTCTTCTGGGGTGATTTTTACGAGGTTGGCGGAGCCTCCCTGATGTATGTTCGCCCGAAATTCTCCGGGCGCAGCAACACGTTCAATAGACGCAAAAACCTTTCCATCGATTACAAAACACCGAAGATCTTTACCTTGAGCCTCCTTGATGAACTCTTGCACTAAAAGGTTGGCGCGAAGGGACTTAATGGCATTGATAACGGACTCACCGGCTTTACGGGTCTCGGCCAGAACCACACCACGACCCTGGGTCCCCTCGAGTAGTTTAACAATTAAGGGCGCGCCACCGACCATGTCGATGAGGTCGTTCGTGTCCATGGGAGAGTTAGCAAATCCGGTGGTCGGGATATCCAGACCGCTCTTTTGTAGAAGCTGAAGTGAGTAAAGCTTGTCTCGCGAGGATGAAATCGCCTGCGCGGTATTCAATACGGTAATACCCAGGCTTTCAAAATGGCGGGTCAGTGCGCAACCGTAAAAGGTTAGGCTTGGGCGAATCCGTGGAATCACCGCATCCAGGTCGTTCAGGGTTCTGCCGCCGCGATAATGGACTTCTGGTGTTTCCGCATCCAGCTTCATGTAACACTGCTTGATATTCAAGAACAGCATCTCATGGCCACGATCTAAGCCTGCTTCAAGGAGCCGTTTATTGCTGTACAGCTCCGGGTCTGACGCCAACAACCCAATTTTCAATCCATTTGCTATCTCGTTGTTTTCACCGTAGAGCTGACTCACTTGGGTCGGTGTCAGGTCACCGAGGCTGAAGCTCTCCGCGGGGTCTACCAACATGCGACCGCTCATGGCCTCGCGGCCCAAAAGCATGCGGTAACCCATGGTGTCTCGGTTGCTTAGCGTTAACTCAATATCAAAGGCTTGTCCGCCGATATGCACGCTGGCTCCAATGACAAAGCGTCTTTCTCGCTCGCCCGACGAACTCTTTACGACACGTCGATCGAGAACTTGGGCCTCACATCGCACGGTGGTTTTTCGATTCCGTTGTATGGGGTGTACCTCAAAGCTCACCCATTGCTCTGGGCCACGCTTAAACAACTGGAGGTTGAAGGCATGTAACGACGATGTTTTAGCTCCGCTATCGACACGAGCTTTGATAGCGGATATCCCAAGATCGGGAAAGGAGCACCATTCTTCGCTACCGACGATCAGCTTTGTGTCCTGCTGCATTTTTCTCTGCCCTGGTTCATTGGTTTATGCCCGCCGCGCGCCGACCATAATCGAAAGGCCTGGCGCTGTCAGCGGTTAAAAATCCGACAGACCTGTGATGCAGTTGGTATTTGTCGCGTTGTAAAGCCACAAACAACCCGTACCATCGGGTGTCTGATTTTTTTACAGGACGCGTGCAGCGCGACCGTCGTTATGAAGCTTGAAGTGATCATCCTCGCCGCGGGCCAGGGCACGCGCATGCGCTCGGAGCTGCCCAAGGTTCTTCATCCCCTGGCTAGCCGGCCACTGCTCGCCCACGTGTTGGAAACGGCAAGAACTTTGGCCCCGCTGCGTATGCATGTTGTGGTTGGTCATGGAGCGGAGCAGGTTAAGGAAGCTCTTGATGCCCCGGATATCACCTGGGTTCTGCAGGCGGAACAGCTGGGCACAGGGCATGCGGTTTTGCAGGCTATGCCGCAGGTCGATAGCGATTCAACGGTGCTGGTTCTCTATGGCGATGTGCCTTTGTTGAAACCAGAAACCCTGGCGCAACTCACGGAACAAGCGCCAGCCTTGCTCACGGCGGATCTAGATGACCCTGGCGGTTATGGTCGAGTGCTCCGTGATGACAGTGGTCAGCTTCAGGGCGTGGTGGAACACAAAGACGCCACGGAACAACAACGAGTGATCGCCGAGATTAATACCGGTGTGCTCGCTTACCCCGCAGCCTTACTTAAAGATTATTTGCCCCGCGTGGGTAACGCCAATGCCCAGGGCGAGTACTACTTGCCTGATGTGCTTTCCATGGCCGTAGAAGCCGGCCATTGCGTGGCCGCATTACGAGCCGACTCGGCAGATGAAGTGATGGGCATTAATGATCGCAGTCAGCTCGCCGAAGCCGAGACCCTGTATCGGGCGCAGCAAGCACAGGCCCTCATGGCCGCAGGGGTCTCCCTGGCGGACCCTGCGCGTATCGATGTGCGCGGGACCCTCGAATGCGGCCGCGATGTGTTTATCGATGTGAATTGCGTGTTTGAAGGACGGGTCGTTCTCGAAGACGGCGTAACTGTCGGACCAAACTGTGTCCTGCGGCACTGCCGTGTCGGTGCTGGCAGTACCGTTCACGCTATGAGCCATATTGATGAGGCGGAACTCGCCGATGGCTGCAGCGTGGGGCCCTATGCCCGCCTTCGTTCGGGCACTCATCTGGCGACCGGTGCTCGTATCGGCAACTTTGTTGAAACCAAAAAGACCACTATCGGCGCCGGTAGCAAAGTAAACCACTTGAGCTATGTGGGTGACGCGACCCTGGGTAAGGGCGTGAATGTGGGAGCCGGGACCATCACCTGTAACTACGACGGCATCAACAAACACCCCACAAAGCTCGGCGACGAGGTGTTCATCGGTTCCAACAGCACCCTGGTCGCACCCTTGGATGTGGGGGATGGAGGATTCGTCGCCGCCGGTTCTACGGTGACCCGGGAGATTCCGGGCGACACCCTCGCCGTCTCGCGAGCCAAGCAACGCAACATCGAAGGTTGGAAAACGCCGAAGCAACGCGCTGCGGCGGACGCTGATCAATAACGGAGCAGAGTATCCATGTGTGGAATCGTAGCGGCCACGGCGCGCCGGGAAGTCTCGGAAATTCTTCTGGAAGGTCTACGGCGGCTGGAGTATCGGGGCTATGACTCCGCGGGCATGGCGCTTATCGACAACGAACAGCGACTGCAGTTACACAAATACCAGGGCAAGGTATCTGCCTTGGAAGAAGCGCAATCCTTAAACCCCATCCTCGGGTGCACGGGCATTGCCCACACGCGCTGGGCGACCCACGGGCAGCCTTCCGCCGCGAACGCTCACCCCCATATCTCTCGCCAGCGCATCGCCATCGTGCACAACGGCATTATTGAAAACCACGCGGAGCTGCGGGAGGACTTACGCGAGGCGGGTTACGAGTTTGTCTCGGCCACGGACACGGAAGTTATCGTGCATTTGCTCCATCGCTTTGTGCATGAAGGAAAGGATCTTCTCGGTGCCATGCAGGCCACCGTCGCCCGTCTTGAGGGCGCCTATGCTCTGGCGGCCACGGATGTAGAACACCCGGACCAAGTTGTTGCGGCGCGCTCGGGTAGCCCGCTGGTTGTGGGTGTTGGTATCGGCGAAAACTTCCTCGCCTCTGACACTTTGGCCTTACGTCAGGTAACGGATCGGTTTATCTATCTCGAAGAAGCCGACGTGGTGGTCTGCTCCGCCGCCGGTCTTGCCATCTACGACGGTGCGGGCGAACCCGTCCAACGGGAGATGAAGCGGGTTTCCGGCGACGTAGAAGATGCGGATCTCGGCGATTACGAGCACTACATGCTCAAGGAGATCTACGAGCAGCCCCACGCTCTCGCGGCGACCTTTGCCAAAGCGAGTGCTGGGGATGTCGATGCCAGCGTATTTGGCGATGGTGCTGCTGAGGTTTTTGCCCAAACTCAGGCGGTACAGATTGTTGCTTGCGGTACGAGTTATCACGCGGGTCTTGTGGCGCGCTACTGGCTTGAGGATATCGCCGGTGTTCCCTGCCAGGTGGAAGTTGCTTCGGAGTTTCGCTATCGCAAGCGCGTGTCCCATCCCAACACGCTGCTGGTGACCGTATCCCAAAGTGGTGAGACCGCCGATACGCTAGCGGCCCTGCGCTTTGCTGCGCCCGAAGAGTTCATCGCCAGTCTGGTGATCGCCAATGTCGATAACAGCTCCCTGGTGCGAGAAAGCGATCTCGCTTTTCTCACCCGAGCCGGCATGGAAATCGGCGTAGCTTCCACCAAAGCATTCACCACGCAATTGGTTGCTTTTCTAATGCTGGCTTTGGCCCTGGGAAAAGAGCGGGGTTTGAGTGTTGAGCGTCAGCAGTGTTTAAAAGAGGGTCTTCGCGACTTGCCGGATCTGGTCAAGCAAACCCTGAAGATCGACGCGGCTATTGAGGACATGTCAGCGGCGTTTATCCAGAAACACCACGCTTTGTTTCTCGGTCGTGGCATTCAATATCCCATAGCGATGGAGGGTGCCCTCAAGCTTAAGGAAATATCCTACATCCACGCTGAAGCGTATCCCGCCGGGGAACTTAAACACGGACCTCTGGCGTTGGTGGATGCAGACATGCCGGTTGTTGCCGTTGCCCCCAACGATGAATTGCTGGACAAGCTGAAATCTAATCTTGAAGAAGTGCGCTCTCGTGGCGGGGAGTTGTACGTTTTCGCCGATAAGGACGCGGGGTTTACCGATGAGCCCGGCGTGCATGTGTTGGCCATGCCTCATGCGCCGGAGGTGCTCCAGCCGGTGATCTACACCGTGGCACTGCAGCTCCTGTCGTATCACGTGGCTTTGCAAAAAGGCACAGATGTCGATAAACCGAGGAATTTGGCGAAGTCCGTAACCGTTGAATAGATAACGGCGCAGCGCGGTCAATCCCATGGCCCATATAGCGCCGTCTGTCTGACTTCATCGGAGGTGGCGTAAGCTAAGGATGACTAACTCGAAAAAGCTTGCGGGGCTCATCGGCCCCGTTCTTACGGTGGTTGTGGCAACGCAACAGACTACTTAGCCTGGGTTCGTGACATAACTTGCGTGTTCTGATCTTTGGCGCCTGCGGCTCGTCGGGGCACAAAAGTTGCTGCGCCCTCGTAGAAATACACAGGACAAAGAAAAATGGCGGACCACTCCCTTAGGCGCACCCAAGCAGTGCGAACTCACGCCCATCGTTGGGGCTTTTTGTGTCTCTTGATTGCTGTGCTGTGTACCGCGACGGCCCATGCCCAGGATCCTGGAACGCGAATCGCGATTTTTGGTGGCACCTTTGTCAACGATGCCCTACTGCTTCGCGACGGGCTTCTCGACGAGCCGTTTACCGTGGAGACAAAGCTGGGTGTGTCGCCGGAGATCTATCCCGGTGAAGCCCATGGGGTGCCGTTCTACTACATCCATATGCACGGCAGCAGTGCCCTCCAGGCTGCCTGGTTGGCCATGTACGACCTTGGTGTGACGGAAGTTCTCGGCGGCGCGACGGCCGGGGGTATCACGCCATCGATGCAGCCTTATGACTATGTGATACCCCATGACTTTATCGATATGAATATCGATCGACCGCTGAGCTTTCCTCGGGAGGTGTACCTAGATCCAAGCAAGATCCCCATTCCCCGTTTTCTGCCCGCCATGGATCCAGACCTACGGCGCATATTGATTGAAGAGACGCGCACCCGGGTTCGCAGCGACGACTCCCTGAACGATATCGACCTCCACGAATCTGGGGTGATTGTTCAGGCTCGCGGTGGACGTTTTGAGACTGCGGCAGAAATAGAGATGTTTGCTCGCTGGGGCGGCGATGTGGTCACCATGAATGTGGGTACAGAGATCGCCTACGCTCGCATGCTGGGGATGAACTACGCGTGCTTGATTGCGATCTCAAACCCGGCGGAGGGTGTGGCGCCCTGGGACTTCTCTGAAATGCCGCCCTTGTACCGGCGCATCAATCCTGTAAGTGTGGACATACTTATGGCAGCGCTCCCGAGAATTCAGGCTTTGGAAGGCCAGGAAAGGGTTGGGGATGGTTTGATCTTCCACCCCGAGATGACGGCCAAACCGGATTCCGACGACCCTTAAAAACACCGCTGAAAACCCATTCCCGGATAAGTAGAGCACCCTCAAACCCAGGGCTCTTCGCCCGGTAAAAGGGGAGTTCGCTGGCCCAGAGTGGATTCCCCCACCCCTCCTCCGGATGGTCACCTACCATCCCAAAGACCACCCATCGGGGTGGTTTGTGCGTTTTGGCCAACGAAGACACTCCTAGCACGGCAAAAATAACACGCGGCATTTCGCCCAAGGCCGAACAAGGAGGCACTGGTTCGTGGAAGCAGGAATCAGACTGGTTGCAAGAACCGTCTTGAAACAGCGCTTTTGGGTGCTGGCCCTGCTTGTGGCTATCACGGGTTTTTTCGCTTTGGGTTTGCGCCACGTCGAGTTGAAGACGGTTTTCTCCGATCTTCTTCCCAGCGATCACCCCTACGTCCAGGTCTATAAGGACCACCCTAACTTCGGCAACCCCCTGACCGTGGCCCTGCTGGTGAAACGGAAGGATGGGGATATCTACAACGCCGAGACTCTGCAGTTGATCTGGGATCTCACTCGCGACATCGATTTGTCGCCGGGAGTCGACCACGATCAGGTCTTATCGGTGGCCACGGAGAAGGCCCGTTACGCGGAAGCCACTCCCTACGGGATCGATAGCCGCCCCCTTATGGGTGATGCCCCACCTCGCACGGCGGAAGAAATCGAGACCTTCAAACGCGCCGTACTCAAATCGCCCTACGCCCAGCAGTTTCTAATCTCTGAGGACGAAAGCGGCGCATTGATCACGGCGACGTTTATCGAGCGACTTCTCGATTACGGCGAAACCCACACCTATCTGCAGCAGCTTGTGGAGGACGCCCGCGACGAGAATCACGAGATTCATATTGCCGGCCAGCCCATGCTTACGGGTTGGGTGTACTTCTATGAAGTACAAATGCTGTTCATCTTCTCCATCACGGGGTTGGCCCTGCTCCTGGCGCTCATCCTGTACATGCGCAATTTTGTCGGAGTGGTCGCGCCCCTCCTGTCCAGCCTCATCGCAGCGGTCTGGGGTTTTGGTTTTGTCGGGTGGTTGGGTGTCCCCATTGAGCCACTCATCATGGTGGTGCCGCTACTTCTCGTAGCGCGCTCGTTTTCGCACTGCGTTCAGTTTATCGAGCGCTACTTCGAGATTCTTACCCACGTTAAAGATCGCCGTCGGGCCGCTGAGATTGCCCTGACGGTGATGACCGCACCCAGCGTCCTGGGCATCGTCACCGACGCTACCGGCCTTTTTCTCATTGGCATCGCACCCATACCGGCCATGGAGCGCTTTGCGTTGTTCTGTGGCTTCTGGGCCATGATGCTCGTGCCCACCAACGTGCTGCTTACCCCGCTGCTGCTATCCCTGTTGCCGACGCCGCGCAACGCAGCACAGCTCATGGGGGCGGGGGAAACGGGTTTTTATGCCGCGTTGCGTCGAGGCCTGGCCCGTCTGGCTACCCTGACCTTCGGTAAAGCGGGTCGCTGGACCGCGATTAGCCTGGCCATCGCAACCGTGTATGCGGCCTGGAATGTCACCCAGATTCAGGTGGGGAACCCTGTAGAAGGGTCCAGCCTTCTTAAGGAGCGCTCCGAATTCAATCGGGCCGTTGCGCAGATCAACCAAGACTTTCCGGGGGTGAACACCCTGGAAGTAGTCTTCGAAGCCAAGAGCCTGGAAGGTGAGAGTCGCGTGGCGCGGGAAGCTGAGACCGCCTTTGTGCAGTCTCGTCTCCAGGCACTGGTAGAGAAGATGCCGGATCCCCCGGAAGCGTCCCTGTCGTTTGCCGACTATCTACCGGAAGCCAACCGACTCTTTGCCGGTGGGAATCCGAAATGGGCACCCCTTGATTACGATGATCGCGCCGTGGCCGCAGCGGCCAGCGCGCTTCTGGTGGGAACAAGCCCCAAGGCGTTTTCCCATGTGGCGGATTTCGAACTGCGTCATTCCACCGTGTCCTTTTGGTACAAGGACAACAAACAGGACACCGTTGATCGGGCCATCGAGCAGGTGCGCTCAGCGATCGCACAGCTCGGTTCCGAGTATCCCAACTTCTCCGTGCGCCTGGGAACGGGAACTATTGCTCTGCAGCAATCGTTAAACGACACCGTCGATACCTATCAGTGGTACATCCTTGCGGCGCTGAATCTGGTGATCCTCGTCGCCTGTAGTTTCGCCTACCGCTCCATCATGGCCGGACTCATATTGCTCGTTCCGGTCAACCTGTCGAACCTCTACCTGGGTGTGGCCATGACGCAGCTGGGTATTGGTCTGGACGTGAACACCTTGCCCATCGCTGCCATTGGAATCGGCGTGGGCATCGACTACGGCATCTATCTGCTCAGCCGGATCTGCGAGGAGTACGACCCGAGCACCGGTGTGGAGCAAGCCATCGTGCGTTCCGTATCCACAACCGGCAAAGCCATTTTCTTTACCGCGAGCATTGTTCTAATAGGCATTCTGCCCTGGTACTTCCTTAGTGAGCTGAAGTTCCTCGCGGACATGGGTCTGCTGCTGGTGATGGTCATGCTCATCAACATGCTTGTAGCCCTGATCGCCCTGCCCCTGCTCATGTGGATGCTCAAACCGGCATTCATGAGCGCGGGCAATCACGCCATGTCAGAGAGTTTTAACGCCGATGACCATCGGCAACCGGACACGGAAAACAGTCCCATCCACCGTTGCGAAGCCCTGGGTAGTACCTAGTCATGGAGAGACACCAGCGCCCCAGCAGCGGACACAAATAACACCTAAAGAGGGAAATCCTATGCACATCAAACGCTATACCACCGACTGGACTCGGCGTGCGTTTCTGCAAAAGACCGCTGTAGGGGTAGCTGGCGCCGGCCTGCTCAAGCCCCTGTGGTCCTCCATGGCCCATGCCGATGACATGACCAAGGCCTACCCGGAAGAGCTGCTGTCCATAGAGGCCTACACCAAAGGCGCATTTTCCGCGGGCGATATGATTACCGCAGACAACGTGGATCAGGTCGCCGAGCTTCTCGACCCTCTCACGGTCATGCAGATCCGCGATATGGGTCGAAAGATCGAACTCGTCGACTCTACCCGCGACATCACCCGTTTGTTTCCCCACGAATACCTGGAAGCAACCCTGCGCAATAAAGGGAAGGCGGGTCTGGATGCCAACGGTAATGTGATCGTCGCCGAAACGGGGCAGCCCTGGATCGGTGGCAATCCCTTCCCGGAGCCGACCAGTCCGGAGCAGACCTTTGCCAACCTGGTCATGTCCTGGGGTCGACACGATGACTCCGTATACGCAATCCGCGATTGGGATATCGCGCCCAATGGCAAGTTGTCTTATCAGTATGACTTCATCTGGGCCGAGCAAAACACCGTTGGCCGCGTGGCTTCCGATGCACCCTATATCCAGGGCGAGGAAGACAAGCTTCGCTATCAGGCCGTGTGGTTTACCTCCCCGGCGGATGCCAAGGGTACGGCGTTTCTGAACACCTGGAAGTACGACCAGCGGGAGTTCCCCGATCTGGTGGGTTACCTCCCGGCGTTTAAGCGGGTCCGCCGTTTCCCCACCAACCAGCGCTTCGAGCCTCTCGTACCGGGCATCACCATCTTCCTATCCGATGCCTGGGCCGCCGGCGACCCCATGCTTACCTGGGGCAACTACAAGATCGTCGAAACCAAGCCCATGCTCGGTGCGGTGTCCGGCAACTGGACCGGTGATGTAGACAAGAACTGGGAGCGCGGTGTCCACGGCGGTCCCGATGGCCAGACTTTCTTCGATACCAAGATGGAGCTGTGCCCCGAGGTCATCGTTGTGGAGGCCGAGCCCGTGGGTTATCCCAGGGCGCCCGTGTCCAAGAAGCGGGTGTATATCGATGCTCGCAACATGATGTTTATTGGCTATGTGACCTTCGATCGTCGCGGCGAAATGTGGAAGACCTTCGAGCCGAGCTTTAGTCAGTACGCCACCAACGACGCTCAATTACTCGACGGTGATCATCCCGCCTGGTCCTGGACCCACGTGCACAGCCACGATGTGCAGTCCAACCGCATGAGCCGTTTCCTCCAGGCGAAGCAGATGTCCGGTGGCCACAAAAGTGTTTACAACATGGGCTCGGATATCTACAGCCGTTACCTCACTCCCCAGGCCATCCGACGCTTCGGTACCTGAGGCCGGTGACCGCAATGAATTGGTCAACACCCGTGAGGACTGCAGCGGTTGCGTGTCTTACCGCGGCCCTCCTGTGTTCTACCGCAGCCCTGGAGACTCAGGCCCGGGAGGCGACGCTGCGCTACGCGGGAACCACCCGCGACGGTTTGCTGGCGATCGATAGCAACGGCTCTCATGTCCTCGCTGGTGGTTTTGGTGGTGGTCTTCTGGAAAGCACGGATGCCGGCCAAAGCTGGGCCGATCAACCGGTCCTTGATGCTCGCTCGTCGATCCTCGGATTGGCCCTGGGTAGGGAAACAAGCCTCGCGGTGGGCCAGGGGGGAAGGGCCTGGCGTCGCGATGGGGATGAAGCCTGGGAGCCCATGTCCATGCCCTCCCAGGAGCGTTGGTTGAACGTAGACCTGATCGATGACGGTTTAGCCGTTGCCGTCGGGGGCTTCGGTGCCTTGGCGGTATCGAAGGATCACGGCCGGACCTGGACACCCGTAAGCCTGGATTGGTCCGCCATGCTCGATGAGTGGTACGAGCCCCATCTCTACGACGTTCGCATTCGCAATGGCGTGGTCACCGTTGTGGGTGAGTTCGGTTTGGTCCTGCGATCCAGTGACAACGGCGCCAGTTGGCAAGGGGTTTCCTACGGCGATGAGAGCTTTTTTGCCCTCCATCTTGGAGACGATGGCAAAGGCTACGCCGTGGGTCAGGACGGCTACATCGCCATGACCCAGGACGGAGGCGCTTCCTGGGAATCCTGCCAGTTTCGCGGAGACAGCAATCTGTTTGGGGTATCCGCGTCCGGGTCCCGTGTGGTGGCCGTGGGTATGCGCCGAATTCTGGTCAGTGACGATCACTGTGACAGTTTTCAGCCCGTGGGCAGCGAGGCACAGCGTCGAGGTTGGTGGCAGGCCGCGACGTTTGATGAGGGGAAAGGGGAGTTTCTGGTCGTCGGTAGTGGCGCACGGATTCTTTCCATTGATCGCCAATAAACAATCAATGAGCTGTGCATAAGGCTCGACCT
Source organism: Halieaceae bacterium UBA6060 (assembly GCA_002428935.1). GTDB lineage: Bacteria > Pseudomonadota > Gammaproteobacteria > Pseudomonadales > Halieaceae > Congregibacter. The sequence continues at coordinate 23,090 of DIYG01000009.1, read as the reverse complement.
ATGAGGGGACAATAATGACAAAACGAACTATTGCACTCTGTGGTGCCGCCCTACTGACACTTCAGCAAGCTGCTTCTGTGAGCGCCGTGGAAATCGACATACAGGGTTTTATTCGTGCGGAACTGGCACCGAAGCTTACCTCCGATGAAAACCCGTTCAATCAGAACAGTAATCTGTTCAACGGGCGTCTGGCGAACCGAGACTCTTCACTTCTCGGCGGCGCCGCAGACACGGTAATCCGGGGTGTGCCAGACGGCAGTGGTGACGCCAACAACTGGCACAACTACTTTGCTATGCGCACGGAAATCGACTTCAACGCCTACTTCAACGACAAGTGGACCGGCTACGCAAAAGTCCGCGGCATGTATCAGCCGGACACCTACGACAGCTTTGGTGATCCCAATTTTTACGAGGTTCCTTTCTTCAACGGCAATAGTAGTGGTTCCCGTCTTGAGCTGGCGGGCAGCGACTATATGTTGGATCTCCCGGCTTTCTATCTAGATTACGCTGACGGTCCCCTCTGGTTGCGAATTGGTAACCAACAGATCGCCTGGGGTGAGTCCTTGTTCTTCCGGGTTTTGGACGTTCCCAATGGTCTGGATCTGCGGCGTCACCTGATCCTCGATCTCGTGGCCGAAGAATTTGCGGATGAGCGGGTTTCGGCACCGGGGATTCGTGGTTCCGTACGCGCGGGGAACTGGGAGTTCGAAGCCTTTGCCCAGATGTTCAATCCGTCGATCATCCCCAACGAGAACACGCCCTACAACCTCATTCCCTCGCAGTTCGTGGTTCAACAGGAGCAGGGCTTTAACGAGGTGAAAGACGACATTAACTTTGGAGCGCGTATCCAGGGGCAATTCGGCGATCTCGGTATGCAGTTCATCGCTGTTCGCCGCACGAACCCTGACGGCGTGTTTCGCTGGACGACTTCCAACGTCAATGGTGACCTTCCGGGTATCCCGGGTTCTGGTCTTGCGCTCCAGGCGACACCCTTTGAGGTGGGCAATCAAGGCGTACTGTCTGCGGAAGAATGGTTTACCTATGCCGGTATAACTCGGCTGGATGGGGTGCAGGCTCTGAATCGGGCCATCGGTGAATTCCCCGCATCGGCCTTGTTGGGCGCTTTCGAAGTTGGTGATAGCTTTGAACTGGCTTCCCAGGAATTGGATCTGTTTTTCCAGCTCTCCGGAGGTCTCCGCGGTCACATCGAGCGGCGCTATCGGGAGGAGGACATCTTCGGGGTAGGCGCGAACTATATCCTGAGTGCGGAACCCGGCTCCTTTCTGGATCAATTAGTGGTGCGCGGTGAAGTGACCTTCACCCCGGACAAAACCTTCACTAGCCCCGATTTGGCCCAGGACTTTCTCGTTGAAGACGAGTGGGCGGGTTCTCTCGTGTTAGAAAAGTACCACCGCTTCAGCAACGATTTTCCTGCCACCTTCATGGTGCTCCAGTACCTGTATAAATCGGAAAGCGATCTTGCGGGGCGGCACCTGTCGGGCTTTGGCGGCAGCATCAACAACGGGCCCACCGGAGAAGACAACTTCCAGGCGGTCGCCTTTGCGGTGCAGCAGGCCTTCCCCAATCTCGTGTGGCGGGTGGATCTCTCCGTACTCTACGACCTGAATGGCGGGTCGCTGATTCAACCCAATGTGCGTTGGAAGCCAAACAACGACTACACCGTCGAGGTCTTCGCCAACATCATTACCAGTGACGGTGGCAACAACGACATCTTCGAGCCCCTCGAGTGGGCGGATGAATTGGGCATTCGTCTGACCTGGCAGTTTTAGGGAGGTAGCCTGACGGGGGCTATTCTTACCTTCGCCCGTCTTGGGGAAACAGGACGGGCGCTTTTTTTCTATGCATATTAAACGCTTTGATCGCAGCTTTACCCGCCGCCGTTTTCTCCAGGGGGTCGGTGGCGCGGGTGCATTGTCTACGGGGGTTCTAACCCCATTATGGTCGGTCCTTGCCGCCGATGGTGATGGGTCTCGGGCTTACCCCGATCATCTACTGTCTTTGGAATCCTACACCCGCGGTGCCATCTCCGATGGAGACACCATCGATGCGAACAATGTGGAGCATGTAAAGGCACTCCTGGATCCGATCCGCTACGAACAGATCGCTACCATGGGCCGCCGTTTGCAGACGCGCAAAGCTACAACCGCGTTAGAGGAGCTCAGCCCCATGGAGTATCTTCAGGCAACCCTTGCTCACCAGGGTCAGGCTCGATTTGATGAGCTGGGGAATGTTCGTGCCCCCGATGGTGGTCCTTGGATTGGTGGCAACCCCTTTCCCGACCCTAAAAATGCAATCGAGGTGTTTGCCGGGCATACGCTGAGTTGGGGGCGTCACGATGCGTCCCTTTACGCTGCTCGCGAATTTGATGTGGGTCGCGACGGGGAGGTGAAGTATCGCTATGAGAACGTTTGGGCAGAGTATGCCCCGGTGGGGCGTTTGGTATTGGAACCTCAACCTGCCTTACCCGACGCCACAGATCTGTTGCGTTACCAGTCAGTGATTTTTACCGCGCCGAACGACTTCAAAGGCACCAGCTTTCTAAACATCTGGCCCTACGACCAGAATCAGTTTCCCGATCTCAAAGGTTACATCCCCGCGTTCAAACGGATTCGCACCTTTCCCACCAACCAGCGTTTCGAACCCCTGATCCCGGGCTCTTCCCTGTACTTGTCCGACGCCTGGGCAGCGGGAGACCCCTTTCTAACCTGGGGCGATTATCAGATTGTCCACCGCGGACCGGCTTTGGCGGCCCTGGCGGGAAATTGGAACGCCGAGCACGACAATTGGGAGCATGGAACTCATGGCGGCAAGGCCGAAGCCCGCTGGTGGGATATGTCTGTGGAGCTGGTGCCCGAAGCCATAGTGGTTGAAGCTCGACCTGTGGCCTATCCGCGGGCGCCCATCTCAAAGAAAGCCGTGTGGTTTGATGCCCGCACCCTTTTGCCCTTTGTTATGGTGAGCTATGACCGCCAGGGCAAGGTTTTTCGATCCTTTGACGGCGCGTACTCCCGCTACGCGACAGAAAACCGGAAGGTGATGGATGGTGCCCATCCCTATTGGTCCTGGACCCACCTTCACGCCCATAACATCCAGACCAATGAAATAACCCGCATCGAGCAGGTGGCGAAGGTTCGCGGGGGACACAAGATGCTCGTCAATGACGAAGCGGTGTACAACCGCTATCTGACAACCACAGCCCTGCGCCGCTTTGGAAACTGATTGTTTAGTTGATTCGGTGTAGGCGCGCGCCCGGAGGCATCGGACGCGCCCAACCGTGTTGTCCCGGTTTAGAGAAACTCCAGGCTGTTGGCGGTCGTCACCCCGCCATCAACGACCAATGTGCTGCCATTTACAAAGGAAGCGGATTCCGAGGCCAGGAACAGACAGGCATCGGCGATATCCCGGGCTTCTCCCATGCGTCCAACGGGGGTGCGGCGGGCGAAATCCTCCTTCAGGGCATCCAATTCTTCGCCACTGGCGTAAGCCTGGAGAATCGGCGTATCGATAAACCCGGGCTGAACCGTATTGAAACGCAGCCCGGGAAACTCCTTCACCGCGTCTTTCGTCAACTTGCTGACCCCCGCCTTACAGGCGCAGTACACAGCGTGATTCGTCGCTTGAATAATGGCGGCGATGGACGCGATGTTGATGAAGCTGGGGTTGCTTGCTCCCGCCATGAGTGGTGAGAAGTGTTTGATGCACAACATCGGACCTTTCAAGAGCACCCGCCACTGCAGTTCCATCGCCTCATCGGTCAGCTCGCTGATGGGTTCCAGTTTCGCCGCGCCGGCATTGTTGATGACCGCATCGATGGTGATACCTTGCTCAGAAAGCTCCCGTGCCGCAGCGGCGATGGCATCGCCGCATCCCGCATCCATTAGCTGAACAATGGGATCGTTGCCAAAACTGGCTTTTGCGGCGGTTAATGCCTCTTCGTTGATGTCACTGGCCACGACTCGGGCACCGGCGTTTGCAAAGGCCGCGGCGATCGCCAAACCGATGCCGCTGGCGGCGCCGGTGACCAACACAGTTTTGCCCTGAAAATCATAGTTTGCTCTCGTAGTCATTATTTTTGCTCTCTGATGGGTAAATAAATCTTAGGTTTGCTGAGGCTCAGCTGTTTGCCAGGAGGGTTACCACGGCCGCGCCGCCCAAACCGATGTTATGTTGCAGAGCTACTCGCGCGTCGGGGACCTGTCGTTTGTCGGCACGACCCTGAAGTTGGAGGTTTAGCTCATGGATCTGCGCCAAGCCGGTAGCGCCCAGGGGGTGTCCCTTGGACAGGAGGCCGCCGGAGGGATTGCTAACACACTGGCCGCCGTAGGTGTTCTGTCCATCCCTGACAAAGGCCAGGGCCTCTCCTTCTGGGCACAGACCCAGGGCCTCGTAGCTCAAAGCTTCATTGACCGCAAAGCAGTCGTGGAGCTCCACCACGTCAACCGCTTCCGGTCCCAGACCAGCTGCTTCGTAGCACTCCTTTGCGGCCCGACGACTGAGGTCGGCGCCCACGGCGTTGATCATGGAATCGCCGTGGAAGGTCGCTTCCGTGTCTGTGACCATGCTCTGGGCCAGCACGCGCACGGAGCAATCAAGTCCCCGGCGCTGGCGGAATCCGTCGCTACACAAAACCACCGCCGCGGCGCCGGACGTGGGCGGACAGCATTCCAGCCGCCGCGTGGAGCGAAACACTGATGGACTGGCGAGCACTTCTTCGCGGGTGACAGGCGTTCTGAACACCGCATTGGGATTGTTTACCGCATGCTGTGAGGCCTTGGCTCGGATAGCGGGGAACAGCTCATCGCCGCAACCGTATCTATCGCGGTACTCCTCCGCTGCCCCACCGAACAAACGCAGGGCCATGGGTACGGAATTGCTCTCGGTACCGAAGCGTCGTTCGGCGATGGCCAGAAAATCATCAAGGGGGCCGGGGCGGTCGTCCCACAACGCAGCCAGAGCTCCGGGGCGCATCTGCTCGAAACCCACGGCGGGGGCGCAGTCAATCAATCCCGAGGCGATGGCCTGGCGGGCCAGCACCAGGGCCGTAGAGCCGGTGGCGCAGTTATTGTTGACGTTGATGATCGGGATGCCGGACAAGCCGACCCGGTACAACACCCGTTGTCCGGCGGTGCTGTCGCCATAGACGTAGCCCGCGTACGCCTGCTCGATCTCACCGTAGCTGAGGCCGCTGTCATCCAGGGCGGCGTTAATCGCTTCAGCGCCCATAACATCGTAGGCGGGGCTGCTGCCGGGCTTGCAGAATGGCGTCATCCCCGTACCGGCGACATACACTGTCTGAGAGTTGCTCATGGCCAAGCCCCAGCCTGTTGCCCGCTATATGGACCGTTATAGTTGCGGAAGAGTTCATGGGTGCGCCCCACCTTAAGGAGCGGTGATCTGCCCCGGGTGGGTCCCAGGCTCCTATCCTTTCGGGTGGGTTCACTGCACCTCAGGGGGTTCAGCATGGGTTTAAGCGTCATAAGGGCCCGTGAGGCCACCAAGAGCGACGCAAAGAATAAGAACGGAGTAGATTATGGAAAGCATGGCGCGGCATTGGTACTTCCGCAATCGCCCGGCGGGGTCTATCGACGACGATACGCTGGAATATGTCACGGAAGCTATGGACCCGGTGCCCGAAGGTGGCTTTCTCGTTCGCACCCTGTTGCTATCCCTGGACGCTACCAACCGTGTGTGGCTCAGCGATTGGGACATCTATATGGACCCTGTGCATATCGGTGATCGCATGCGCGGGTTCGTGCTGGGTGAGGTGGTTGCCAGTGATCATAAGGACTTTCCCGAGGGCAGCCTGGTAACGGGGCTCAGCACCTGGTCAACTTACATCGCTACCCAGGGCGATGAGTTTCAACCCTTTATTTGTCCCCCGGGGGTCGATCTAGCTGAGGCCTTCGGTGCCCTGGCGGTCGCTGGTCCTACGGCTATCCACGGCTTACTTACGATTGGTGAGCCCAAGGCGGGAGAAACGGTTCTGGTTAGTGCGGCGGCGGGGGCCGTGGGCCAACTCGTTGGGCAATTGGCGAAGCTTCAGGGTTGCCATGTGGTCGGCATTGCCGGAGGCGCTGAGAAGTGTCAGCGGCTCACGGAGCGGTTTGCCTACGATGCGGCCGTTGACTATAAACAGGGAGACATGGTCTCTCAGTTAGGCATCGCCGCTCCTGAGGGCGTGGATGTTTTGTTTGAGAACGTCGGGGGGGATGTTCTCGACGCGGGACTGACGGTGATGAACGATTTTGGCCGGGTTGTGATCTGCGGCCTGATCTCCGGTTACAACGCCAAAGAACCGTCGCCGGGACCGTACATGTTTCGCAACGTCATTATGCGTCGCTTGCGCATCGAGGGCTTTGTCATCCTTGATCATGTGGATCGCTATGCGGAGTACCAGCAACGGATCGGAAAGTGGATGCAGGACGGACAATTGAACTTCGACGTCCATGTGGTGGAAGGGCTTGATCAGGGTGTAGAGGCCCTGAAGTTGCTCTACTCCGGAGGTAACAACGGCAAGTTGATGGTCAAGGTGGGTGAGCGAGACAGGGATTAGCTTCCCATGCCAGGGGGTTACAGGCTGACTCTGGCAATAACAGCATCAGTAAAACAGCACCAAAGAGTCCCAAGAGAATAATGATACGGAGGCGAACGAGGTGGAAACCACCAAGCAACGGAAGACCCGTGTCCGAGGTACGTCGGTTACGCCAACGCCCGCGGGGCGTAAGAGCAAACCCGCCGCCCCACGCCAATCCTCGGCCAGGGAATACACTGATATTGATTTGATAAGCAGTGTGCGCACCGGCTTCAAACGCTCCAGCAATCGCGCACATTATGTGTCCCGGGAGCGGGGGCTGAGCCGACTGCAAAACTGCGTGGCGCCGCTTATTGTTATCCAGGCGCCTGCCGGTTACGGCAAGACCACATTAATACAACAGTATTGTCATCAACGGGTCGCCGCGGGCACCCGCGTGGCGTGGATCCACTTTGAGAACCACCTCAGCGATCCCGGTCCCATCCTGGACCTCTTGTACTCCGAGTTGGGTTTTAAGACCGATCGTGGGGATCGATCCATACGTCATTTGGCCCAGGAACTGGAGAGCCTGAACGGTGGGGCCGTTATCGTCCTCGACGATTTTGACCGGGCCCTGAGCCCGGCTCTGCGTATGTTTTTGGCGCGACTCCTGCCCCTGATGCCCGAGAAGGTGGTGGTGTTTATCGCCAGTCGCTCTCTCCCCGCCCTGCAGTTACCGCGTTTGCGACTCCGGGAGAAGGTCGAGATTCTCAACGAAGATGATTTGCGGTTTACCCTTGCGGAGACCCAAACCTTCTTCCGCAACGAAACCGCCATGACACCGGAAGATGTGATGGCGGTGCATGATCTCACCGACGGCTGGCCTGCGGCGCTCCAGTGTTGTCTGTTGCAGTTTCGCAAAGGCCTTGCCCGGGGCCGAGCGGCCCATGCTTTGAGCGGTATGACCCAGGAGATTATCGACTACCTGGCCGGTGAAGTGTTCGACGAACTCGATGAAGGCTTGCAACAACAGCTTCTCACCCTCTGCGTGCCCCAGCGCCTTAGTGGCGAACTGGTTGAAGAGTTGATTGGTCTGGGTCTGGGGGAAGGATTTGCTCTCCTCGATGACCTGGAAAATGCCGGTTTGTTCATCTCCCGGGTTCTCGTGGGCGATGGGTGGTACTGCTTTCACGGTGTGTTCCGTCGGTTTCTTTTGGACCGTCGGCAAAAGACGCAGAGCGCCAAGTCCTTGCGCGCCCTGCAGAATCAGATCGCCGAGTGGAAACTAGCCAATGGCCTTAAGGATCGGGCTCTGGTTCATCTCATCGATGCGGGGAACACGGCCCGAGCGACAGAGGTGTTTTCCAGCATTGTCGAAGAGCTGGTCGCCGAGGAGCGGCTGTCTCTGGTCATGTATTGCCTGGAGCGTTTGCCCAGCACGGCTCTGGTCGACGATGAAAAGATCTTCTATGCGGCCGTGGTGACCTATGCATTTCGTCGCGAGTTTGAGAAGGCCAACGCACTGCTGGCAAAACGTCGCAAACACCTGGAAAAAGCAAACGCCGACGATAAAGCCATGGGAGTCCTGTATTCCGCACAGGTCTTTATTGACTGTGCGCAGAACCGAATCCCCGAAATGGGTGAGGCCAGCAAGCAGGTGTTGGAGCTGTTGGAACCCGAGGACGGTTTTCCCTACGCCATTGCCCTCAATGCCACCGCCTACTGGCTTGTGGCGCGCAGTGAGTTCGACGAAGCGAAAGCCATGTTACTTCGCGCCCGCTCCCTCCATGAGCAATCTGGGAGCTTGTTTGGTCAGGCGTATCAAGAAGCCGTGTCCTCGACAATCCTCTCCGCAACGGGTCGGGTCAACGATGCTTACAAGGGGCTTCGCCTTGCGGCGCGGGAATTCGATGGCGCCGCCGGCCGCGCCCTTGCGGCGGGTTCCGCGGTAGACGCCTATCTGGCCGAGGCATTATATGAGGTGAACAACCTCGAAGATGCCAGTTATGTTCTGGAGCAGGCGAATGTTCTTCTTGAAGAGCAGGCGATCGTCGATCCCTTGGCCACCAAGTTTTGCACCCAGGCTCGTTTACTCCTCCAGCAGGAAGACATTGCCGGCGCGGAAGATACCCTGGATCGAGCTATTTGCCTGGGCCATCGCCATGGCCTGACGTCTCTGGTGCATGTCGCTTATCTGGAATTGGCTCGCATCGCTGTGCTCAGCGGTCAGCTTGATCGCGCTGCTCATCACCTGGCTGATCACGATGAAATCTTCATGAGCTCCGAGCTGCTCTTTCACGCCAGCGAGGCTGAAGGGCACACGATATGTCGCGCGCGTTACCTGATCCACAGCGGAGACATCTCGGGGGCCAGGAAGCTCCTCGTGCCCGCCGAGCGTCAGGCCAACATGCTGCGCCGAGACCGTCGCTTGCTGAAAATTAAGCTCTTGAACGCGGTAGCCCTGCGTGAAGATGGCGATAAGAGTCACGCCCGGCGGTGTCTGATTGATGCCCTGGAAATCGGTGAGCGCGGAGGCTTTATTCGCAGTGTCTTGGATGAGGGACAAAAAATCATGCGTCTCTTGAAAGAGGTTCGCACGGAGTTACCCCGTCTGCCTAACCAGGTCCGTGCCGATGCGATTCTCTGTTACATCGACAAACTTATCGCCGCCGAAGGCCACCCGACCACCTCGGACTTGCCCAGCGGTGACGCCATGCTTTCCCTCGATTTAGCCGACGGTTTGACCGATAAGGAAATCGTGGTGCTCAACCTTATCGCCGAGGGACTGACCAACCAGGCGTTGTCTGCTCGCCTGTGTATTTCCGTAAACACGGTGAAATGGCATTTGCGTAACATTTACGGCAAGTTTGGCGTAACCAGTCGCATGCAAGCGGTGGCCGTGGCCCGCCACCTCTGTCTCCTCGATTAAGCGTCCCTTGACCCCCACCCGGTGGCCGCCTAACCACCTGGGTGGCAGGGCCCACCCCTTGTAAACCACCCTTTCGGACGGTCTTAACGCTCCAGCCCCGCGCTACTTTTTCCTGTAACAGGGGTAGCCGCCGGGAGCGGTTCCCCGAGGACCGATAACAACAAGACGTTCCGTCCTAACGCATTCGGTGGGCCCTTTTCTCAGGTCACGTCAGGAAGCAGGCCGTATCGTCGCAGCATTTAGCTAGGAGCTGCCCTGTGACCAAAGATTCCCTTACCGCGGGTGAACTGCTGTGGACACCCTCCGAGACGTTTGTTGCTGATAGCAACATGACGCGTTTGATGGCCTGGCTGCGCGAGCATCGGGGTTTGGAGTTTGCGGACTACGATGCCCTGTGGACCTGGTCCGTATCGGATACCCCAGGTTTTTGGAGTGCCCTATGGGAGTTCTTCGCCATAGACTCCACGACACCCTATGAGCGAGTCGTCGATCAGGAACTGATGCAACCGGGAAACACCTGGTTTGCGGGCAGTCAGGTGAACTTTGCTGAGCACGTTTTGCGCGCCGCCCATAAGGGCCCAGCGATTTGGCATCTGTCAGAAAGCCGTGCTCTGGCCGCTTTGTCCTGGGATGAGTTAACCGTTGCCGTACGCAAAGTGGCAACGCAGTTCCGCGCCCTGGGAGTTGAGCCCGGCGACTGCGTGGTGTCCTTGTTACCGAACATCCCCGAAACCGCTATCGCGATGCTCGCGGCCATCAGCATCGGTGCCGTGTGGAGTAACGCCGCGCCGGAGTTTGGTAGCCCCACCATCCGCGACCGGTTTACGCAGCTCGATCCCAAGGTGCTTCTCGCTGCGGATGGCTACGGCTTTGGTGGAAAGGCCTTTGACCGCCGTGAACAGCTCGAGGAACTCATAGGCGACCTTCCAACGTTAGAAACCCTGATCTTCTTGCCCTATGTGGATGCAGATGCGGCGCCGCCGAGGAGCAAGTTAAATCTCGTTCTTTGGTCGACGCTATTGCAAACGGAAGACCCGGGCGGCGCTTTTGAATTTGAGCGCGTTGGGCCGGAGCACCCGCTCTGGGTAGTCTTTTCTTCCGGTACCACGGGCTTACCCAAGGCTATCGTGCACAACCACGTGGGCGTGCTGATAGAGATGTACAAGTTCATGGCTTTGCATCTCAACCTCGGTGAAGACGACACGGCGTTTTTCTATACCACCACGGGTTGGGTGATGTTCAACCTGGTCGTGGGCATGCTCCTCACGGGATCGGCCGTCGTGCTCTACGATGGCAGTCCCGCTTATCCCGATGTGACTCGCCTTTGGAGCATGGCAGCGGAAAGCGGCGCGACGCTTTTTGGCGCGAGTCCTGGGTACGTCAAGCTCATGGAAGATCAGGGTGTGGTGCCCAAGGACTCTTTCGATCTCTCGGCCATGAAGAGCGTTTTGGTGGGTGGTGCGCCTTCGACGCCTGAAACCTTCGCCTGGTTTTACGACGCCGTGAAGAGCGATCTATGGGTGACCTCCCAAAGTGGAGGCACGGAAATCGCGTCTGGCTTTGTCGGCGGCAGTCCCACCTTGCCGGTCTATGCGGGTGAAATTCAGACTCGGGCTTTGGGTATGGCCGTGGACGCCTGGAGCGACGAACGAAAGCCCCTGGTGGGTGAGGTTGGTGAGCTGGTGTGCACGAAACCCTTTCCCTCGATGCCTATCTATTTCATGAACGACGACGATGGGCGGCGTTATCGAGCGGCGTATTTTGAGGATATCCCAGGAGTTTGGCGTCATGGGGACTTCCTGGAGATCAACGAGCGAGGCGGTTGCTATATCTATGGCCGTTCCGACTCCACCCTTAATCGTAACGGTGTGCGTATCGGTACCGCTGAGGTGTATCGGGTGGTGGAGGCTATCGATGAAGTCGCCGACAGTCTGGTGGTCTGCGTGGAACGTCCGGGGCAAAGTGCCTACATGCCCTTGTTCTTACAATTGGCCCCGGGGAGTGTGTTGACGGATGAGCTTCAGGAAACCTTGCGGGAGCATCTGAAAACGCGCTGCTCCGCGCGCCATGTTCCCGACGAGATTCTCGCCGTAGATGAGATTCCCTACACCCTGACGGGTAAGAAACTGGAGGTACCGGTGCAGCGCTTGTTAGCGGGTTGGACCCTGGAAAAGTCTGTCAGCCGCTCTTCCATGCGCAACCCCGAGGCCATCGACTACTTTGTGGAATTGGGCACTAACCGCACTTAGAGTCCCCGCAGTTTAAACAGGTCACACAGCCGTCCATGAGAATCACGGCTTTCGTGTGGCACTTCATGCACAATTGCGCCGAGGGGGGGAACCCGCCGTCGCTGGATTGTTCGCCCTTTCGGTCCTCGTATTCCCGTTGTTTCTCGGAGAGTATTTTCTGTTGGGCCTCCCCCAGTACTTCGGGTTGAAGCAGTCCAATGGTAATCATGTGGGTTTCAATGGCCTCGCCGATCTCCGCGACCAGAGATGGCATGAACTTGCCGCCCCCTTTGTAATAGCCACCCTTGGGATCAAACACCGCTTTCAGTTCTTCGACCAAGAACGTTACATCGCCCCCTTTGCGAAACACCGCCGAGACGACCCTCGTTAGAGCGACAACCCACTGGTAGTGATCCATGTTTTTGGAATTGATAAAGATTTCGTAGGGCCGTCGAACCTCGTGATCCGTGTCGGGATTGAGCACGATATCGTTGATGGTGATGTACAGGGCGTGATCGGATAAAGGCGGTTTGATTTTGTAGGTCGCGCCGACAAGCATCTCCGGACGTTCCACATGCTCGTTCATGTGTTCGATAGCCGTCGAGGAGTCCTGACCGGCCATGGGTGTCGGTGCTATGGTAGTACTCTCTGAGGCGGGCTTTACCACGCTAAAGCCTGTGATCTTGCCGTCAATTTTCTTGGTCATGGATTCTCCTTCGGCCAGGCCGTTCACCGCGTTGGTTTATAGCTTGCCGTAGTAGCCTTCTTTCAATGCATCGTAGAGATTGGCGGCGGTGTGAACTTCGCCGTCGTACTCGATTTCTTCGTTCCCTTTGAACTCCACGGTGCGACCGTCGGCGAGTTCGAAGCGGTAGGTGGTGTTCTCCAGATCTTCATCGCGAACCAGTACACCCTGGAAGTTTTCCGGATTGAAGCGGAAGGTCGTGCAGCCTTTCAGCCCGCGCTCGTAGGCGTAGAGGTAAACCCCTTTGAACGCTTCGTACTCGATGCTGGTGGGAACATTGATGGTTTTCGAGATCGATGAATCCACCCAGCGCTGGGCAGCGGCCTGCACGTCCACATGTTGTGCTGGTGTGATGTTTTCACTGACCACGAAATAGTCGGGCACGTCGCCGGGTGTGGCATTGGAGTCCACCAGAGCGCGATAGGCGAGCAGTTCGTAGGAGTACACGTCTACCTTTTCCTTGCTCTTACGACCTTCGCGAATGATGTTGCGGGAATAGTGATGGGCAAAGCTGGGTTCGATACCGTTGCTGGCGTTGTTGGCCAGAGACAAGGAAATAGTTCCCGTGGGCGCGATGGAACTGTGGTGGGTAAATCGGCAACCGTACTCCCCAAGGGCCTCCACGAGCGCGGGCTCTTCCTCGGCGAGTTGCTGCATGTAGCGACTGTATTTCGCTAGCAGTATGCGACCGGGCACCGAAGCGCCCTCTTTGTAGCCGTCGGCGGCCATTTCTGGTCGCAGGCGCAGCATTTCGGCATCCACCGTAAAGCTTTCCGTCAGGGCGGGGGCAGGACCTTTCTCCTTGGCCAGCTCCAGACCGACTTCCCATCCTGTGATCGCCAGGTTGCGGGAGATCTCTTCCGTAAACGCCACGGACTCCGGACTTCCGTAGGGGATCTTGAGCAGGCTCATGGTAGAGCCCAGACCCAGAAAACCCATGCCGTGACGACGTTTTCGTTCGATCTCCTGACGCTGCTCGGGAAGCGCCAGGCCGTTGATCTCAACCACGTTGTCCAGCATGCGCGTGAAGATGGCCACGACTTTCTTGTAGCGCTCCCAGTCAAAGCGCGCGTTATCGGTGAAGGGCTCCAGCACGAACAGGGTCAGGTTGACGGAGCCGAGAAGGCAGGAGCCGTAGGGGGGCAGCGGTTGTTCACCACAGTTGTGCGCATGGATGCCGTTGGCATCGAAGGTATTGATACCGGGAACCTGAACGTCGTAGACATCTTCTTCGCCATCATTGTTGATGGACTCTACGATCGCTGTAAAACGATCTCGATTAAGCCGGCGGCGATAGCTTTTTAGGGAGTGTTCGAGACGAGCGTGTTTTTCACCGTGGGCAAAACCCACGGTCTCAGCGTAAGCAGCAAGGTTATCGCCGCTGATGATCAATTCGTGTTGGGCCTGCGTTGGGTACGCGCGGTGGCCGCCCTTCCCATCGGGGAGCCATCCCTCGCCCGCAGGTCTGCGGTTCCGGTAGATAGTCGAATTGATGCCCAGGCGCAGAAGCATACGCTGGGCGGCTTCAAGGGTATGCAGGTTAGATTGTGCCAGGCGAACACTGACGCCCTTTTCCTGATTTCCCTGGACGGAACCATCCGCGTCGAAGAGTCCTCTCAGCAAACCGCGATGAAATGCGCTGGAGGTTTTTTCAACCGGAGCCGTGATGGTTTTGTGTCCAGGTGCCAGCTCAAGCTCTTGCGCCAGGGCGCGCAGGGCACCGGAGGCCAGGCGATACTCGTTCCGTCCGGCGATTTTCTGCCAACCCCGGAAATCCTTTCGATGGGGGAGCGTACGCGCGGCATTCAGAGCAGCATCCATAACGGCATAGTTGCCGTCCGTATCTGGACCCTCGTTGATGGCGAGAGAACGCGTCCAAACAGACAGTACCGCTTTGTCCTCCTTCAGCGTGCCATCACCGATCAACAGGCCCAGGAGATAGCCCTCCTCGAGGGAATAGCGACCGTTCCAAGTCGCATCAGGTCGATGATTGTGCAGCACTACCCGATCACCGACGGCCAGCTCTCCCGCCGCACACCACTCTACCTCCTGGCGGAACCGCGTTTCTGTTGTCACCCGCCGAACCCGGTGATCGGCGGTCAAGCGCAGGGCCGGCCCTTGCTGAGTTTGCAGGCACAAGACGGGTTTTCGTGCCGTTTTGAAAAAGCCTTCGGCACCAGTGGCGTGGTCGGCGCCGTCGACCCGAGCCTGGAAAGCTACCCCCAGCAGGTCGGACACCTGCCGCGGACCTTGAGCGGTATGCACCCAGGTGTCGGCGGTAACGCAGGGATTCGTGGCCCGAATATCCTCGCAAAACCAGTTGTTGTTCATCCGGTTTACTTGATCGATAAGGATGAAACCTGGTTCCGCGTAGTCATAGGTGGAAGCCATGATTACATCCCACAGGCGCCGGGCGGGGATGGTGCGGTAAACCTTGCAGGCGACCAGCCCTGCTTCGTTACGGAGGTAGTCCTCGCCATTGGGTACGGCCCGCCACAGGACTTGTCGTGGGTCATCGAGATCCAGGGGACTATTTTTCTGATCGTTTTCCGACAAAGGAAACGACAGGGTCCAGTCACCATCATCTTTCACGGCCTGGACGAAATCGTCGGTGATCAGCAGGGATAGATTGAACTGGCGTAGGCGTCCGTCTTCCCGCTTGGCGCGAATGAACTCCATGACATCGGGGTGATGGACATTGAAGGTTGCCATCTGCGCGCCGCGCCGACCGCCGGCGGATGACACGGTGAAACACATCTTGTCGAAAACATCCATGAAGGACAGGGGTCCAGAGGTAAGGGCGCCCGCGCCGCTGACATAGGCTCCTTTTGGCCGGAGTGTGGAGAATTCATAGCCGATGCCGCAGCCCGCCTTCAGAGTTAGCCCGGCTTCGACATTCTTCTCCAGGATGCCTCGCATGGAGTCTTCGATAGTGCCCGACACGGTGCAGTTGATCGTTGATGTAGCGGGTTTGTAGGCCAGAGCACCGGCGTTGGAGATGATTCGTCCTGCGGGGATGGCGCCGTTGCGCAGGGCCCAGAGGAACTGCTCGTACCAGTGTTCCTGTTGATCGGTTTCCACCTCCGATAGGGCCTGTGCCACACGCTGATAGGTTCCGTCGAGGGTTTTGTCGATGGCGGCGCCCTGCTTGTCCTTAAGGCGATATTTTTTATCCCAAATATCCAGAGAGGCGTCTTGCATGGGGACAGAGATGGCCTCATCGGCGCTGTGGATGACGGGGTCGTTGTTCGGCATCTGTTGATCTCGAGGTGTTGTGGCGATGGTGGTCGCGCGTTGCGGCGGGGCTGCGGCATCGCGTAAGAGGCGACGGTCAATGACAACATAAATGCCAGGGGCTGCCCAGAAAAATACTACATGTTGTGTTGACCTAGATCATTGGGACTACATATGGAAGGACGTCCGCCCAGGTCGAAATGGCTTAGGAAGCTGCTCTTGTCCACCGGTGGGGATTTCCAATCCCTTTGCCGCCACGCAATGGGCCGGGTGAAAGCTGCAATCGGTATGACGTTTTAAGGCGGGTTCGGCTTGCCCATCCGTTCTGAGAACAGGGATTAGTGGGCAAGCAATTCTGATATAATGTAACGTTGTTTAAGCCTCGGGGTTTCAGCAGGGGCCGTGCTGCCACGCCGGTCCATCATCCGCATTTCCACACAGACACCGCAAGTGAGACTTCTTTTGAAAACAAATCTGACCTCCCAGATCAGAACGATAGTTTTGTCGACGGCGGCAGCGACCCTGTCGTTGACGGGCACAACTCTCTACGCGCAAACGACCGACGAAGCTGTGATTGAAGAGGTGTTTGTGGTGGGTACGCGGCGGGCCTATCAGGGCAATTTTAGTAACCTGGAGAATCCGTCGGCGGTGCAGTCCATGGATCTTGAGCTTCTCCGGGAAGTCGGTGCGCTCAACCTGAACGATGCCCTGGACCTTTCCGCATCGGTCGCGCGACAAAATAACTTCGGCGGCCTCTGGAATAGTTTTTCCATCCGCGGCTTCTCTGGAGACATCAATCTCCCCAGCGGGTTTTTGGTCAATGGCTTTAACGCCGGTCGTGGCTTCGCCGGCCCCCGGGACATCGTGGGTATCGAGTCTGTCGAGGTGTTAAAAGGGCCGCGCTCGGCGCTGTTTGGTCGCGGTGAGCCCGGTGGCACGATCAACCTAATCACCAAGCGTCCTAACTTTGAAACCCAGGGTGATGTTCGCGTCACCCTCGGGCGCTGGAATCAACAGCGCCTCGAGGGCGATTATCAGTCCACCGCCGGTGCGAATGATGAGGTAGGTTATCGCCTGGTTGGTTTTTATGAAGACTCCGAGAGCTTCCGCGATACGGTGGAGACGGAGCGACTGGGTCTCTATCCGTCGGTGACCTGGCAGATAACGGAGCAGAGCCGCGTAACCTACGAACTGGAATATACCCGGCAGGATGTTCCCTTTGATCGCGGCGTGGCGTTCACGGAAGAATTTGGCTTCACGCCCCGAGACACCTTCGCTGGCGAGCCGGGTGACGGCCCCATCGAAACGGAAGTGATTGGGCACCAGCTAGAGTTCCAACACAATTTCTCTAACAACTGGAGTCTTCTCGCCGGTTTCGGTTATCGCGACACGAGCTTTACGGGCAACGCGTCGGAAACCAACTTTGATGGCCGCCAAACGCTCTTTCTCGATGGACGTACCCTGTCGCGCTTCTTCCGCTTCCGAGATTTTGAATCCGAGTACACGGTGCTGCGCGCGGAATTGGCAGGGCAGTTTGCCACCGGGTCCTTAAACCACAGGCTGCTCTTGGGTGCTGATTACGATCGCTTTGAAAACGACCAGTTGATTCTCCGCTATCGGCCGGGTTCCTTTGGTCCCGATACCGACATAAATACCCTGGACCCGGCGGAATACCTGTTTCTCGATGTGTTTAATCCCGTTTACGGCCAGTTCCCCCAGCCGGTGCCGGGGCCAAATACGGATCGAGAAGAAGAGCTTGATGGGGCGGGCTTCTACGTTCAGGATCAGATCGATCTCACCGAAAAGTTGCAGGTTCGCCTCGGCTTCCGCTACGACGACTTTTCCCAGGATCTGACCGATCTTCGTGCTACCCCTGTCACCACGGTTACAACAGAGGATTCGCGGGTTTCTCCGCAGTTTGGCGCGGTGTATCTGCTGAATGAAGGCCTAAGCCTGTACGCCTCTTACGGCGAGGGTTTCCGGCAACAAACGGGGTCTGATTTCCGGGGAAACCAATTTGATCCCAACCTCACCGAGTCCGCCGAAGTGGGCATCAAAGCCGACCTGGGCTCCCTGATTGACGGCGTATCTGGGGAGGCGAGCTTTACGGTCTTCCAGGTCGATCAAAGCAACATCCTCGTTAACGATGATCGCCCTGAGGCAGAGGCCGCCGGGTTCTTTTCCCGAGCGGCGGGAGAAGCTCGTAGCCGAGGGATTGAACTCGACGTAAACCTCGCCACCGACGGCGGGTTTAATCTATGGTTCTCCTATGCCTACACCGACGCGGAGTTCACCAACAGCAACCCCGACGCGGACTTTGGTGCCCTCATTGAGGAAGGTGACCCGCTCATCAATGCACCGGAAAATCAGCTGAATATTCAGGCCAGCCAGAGTTTCAATCTCGGTGCCATGCCGGCGCAGCTCGGCGGCGGGGTGTTATATACGGACGAGCGTCTGGGATGGACAGGCTTTGACTTCTATCTACCGGACTACACCACGGTGCGACTCTTTGGTGAACTGGAGCCGATGCGCGGCGTAACCTTGCGCTTTGACATCGATAACCTCTTTGACGAGACGTTCTACACCAACTCCTTCGCAGATGTATGGGTGGAGCCTGGTATGCCGCGTCGCTATCGATTGACGGCATCTTACGCGTTCTAGGACATGAGCACCCCAGCCAGCGCCGCCGGGCGCATCGCGTCCATCGACATTATGCGAGGCCTGGTCATTTTGTTGATGATGGTCGACCACGTTCGTGAGCGTTTTTTTCAGCACACGCGCACGGGAGATCCGATGTTCGATACGATCGAGCCGGATCTCTTCTTTACCCGTTTGCTCACACACTTCTGTGCCCCCATGTTTATTTTTCTCGCGGGGGTATCGACCTGGTTGTATGCAAACTCCGGAGAGGGTCCGCCTCGATCACCGACGCGTTTTCTACTGGAACGCGGCCTGGTGATTATCGCCATCGAGGTGGTGTTGTACCGTTTGGTTTGGGTGGACAGTTATCCAGACTATCTGTTTTTGCAGGTACTCTTTGCCATTGGTATGTGCATGATCGCTCTGGCTTTGGTGAGCCGATTGAACTACTGGCTGCTCGGCGCCCTGGGGCTGGTGATCGTGTTCGGTCATCATCTATTGGCTCCGCTGCATTTCGAAGATCCCGGTCTGGCTAAATTGCTATGGACCGTACTCTACGAACCGGGTGACTTGTTCGAGCTAGGCGGCGTTACCGTCAGCCTGTCTTACCCGGTGCTGCCCTGGTTTGGGGTCATTCTTCTGGGCTACTTTGCTGGCCCCTTGTATGCGCCCACTTTGAGTAGCGTCACACGGCAGCGGTCCTTGCTTATGGCGGGGCTGGTTTGCCTGCTCCTGCTCGCGGTGCTCAGAGGCTTCAACCTTTATGGAGAAGCAGACCCCTGGCTCGTAAAGGCGACGGCGTTGGAAACGCTCATGTCGTTTCTCAACTACACGAAGTACCCTCCGTCCCTCAATTACCTGCTGTTTACCCTGGGCTTTGGTCTTCCTTTGTTGGCAGCGTTTGAGTCACTGCAAAAACCGGTTTCTCTCCTAAAGGTACTCGAGGTGTTTGGATCGGTGCCCATGTTCGTTTACGTGGTGCATCTCTACGTGCTTCTGGCGGCGTATTGGGTAGCGATCCTGATCGTTGGTCCCACCCACGGAGATCGTTTTGGTCTTAGCAGTGTGCCCTGGATATGGTTCGGTGCCTTGGCCCTGACCATAGGGCTCTATCCCGTGGCGAAGGCGTTTGCGGCCTACAAACACCGGGAAAAGCTCAATAAGCCCTGGTTAAGTTACTTCTGACTCAGGAGTTGTAGCCCTAGGCCGGGCGGCTTATACGACGGCGTTTAGGCTGGTTGAGGCAACCAGAAGCTGAATTCCGTGCCGTTATTTTTCTCGCTGCGCACAGCGATCTGTGACTTGTGGAGGTCGATGATGCGCTTAACGATGGCCAGACCCAGGCCGTACCCGCTGGCCTGGGTTTCCGTGTCGGGTCGGTAGAAACGCTCAAAAATATGCGGAATGTCTTTCGCAGCGATGCCTTCCCCCGTGTCCATGACCTCCACGCGTACTCGCCCGTCGTCATCGGTTACCTGGATGCTTATCTCGCCGCCCCTGCGGGTGTGGCGGATGGCGTTGTTGATGAGGTTATCCAGGACCCGATGAATCATCGCAATGTCTGCGTAGACTTCGATGGCCTTGGCGGTACTCTCCGCCCGAAGGCTTATGCCCTGCTCCTGAGCCGCCAGTTCGTGGTCGTGGACGGTGTCCTGAACCAGCTCCATCACTGGGAAACGTTCCCACTGGGGTTCCACGGAACCCGATTCCAGCGTCGAAAGCTCAAACAATTCGCCAATGAGTTCATTGAGTCGCGTGCACTGCTTGTGAGCGGTCTCCAGGTATTCTCGTTGCTCCTGGGCAGGCAGATCTTTCACCAGTACGGTTTCCAGGAACCCCTGCACGGAGCTCACGGGCGTGCGCAAGTCGTGAGAGACATTGGCGATGAGTTCCCGGCGATTGCGATCAATTTCCTGCTGGGCATCAAATTGACGATCGATGCGCTCGCTCATGGCCAGGACGGCGGAACTGAGCTCATCCAGTTCATCCTTTTCCCGACCGGGAGACGGTAGATCCAAACGCCCCCGGTAGTTGCCTTTGCGGTACTGGGTGACGGCCACGGAGAGGCGGTGGAGTCGCCGGGTGAGCAAGAAGAACACAAACAGACCACCGAGGAGCGCCGCTCCCAGGGCTGCGGCGATAGTTATGGTCCCCACCCGCAGGTTGTAGCTCTCGTGAAGGGATTGACGGATACCGTCGTAGGTTTTGCCCTGAAGCACCGTGTACAGATAAGCCACTGTAGTCCCCGCCTTGTCTTCGATAGGGGATACGGAAAACGTTTTGCGATCGTGGTGGCTGCGCGGGTCGTCGCCGTAGATGGGCAGTTTGGCGTCATCCCGGAGAAAGCTTTTTAGGGGCAGCATATCGACTCGATCACGGAGCACCGTGCCGTAGGGCAAGGCGTGGGATAGCACCCGACCCTCGGTATCGAGGAGATAGACCTCAACGATGGGGTTAATGAACATGACGTGGTGGGCCAGTTCCTTCAGGGCTACCTCGTTCACCTGCCCATCGGCCATGAGAGGCATGTCCTCGGCCGCATGGAGAGCGATGTCTCGATTGATGCGCTGAGTGGTTTCCAGGGAATAGAGTTCGCTGGTTTGGGTGCTGATCCAGATAAGCGCCCCGCCCACCACGACAAACAGCAGGCCGGTGGCGATAGCGAGACGAACATAAAGGCGGCGCCAAAGCATTAGGGGTTTTCCTGGAAGCGGTATCCCACACCCCATACGGTAACCACGTGCTTGGGTTCGCCGGGATCGGTTTCTATCTTGCGACGCAAGCGATTGATGTGGGTGTTGACCGTGTGTTCATAACCGTCGTGACCATAGCCCCAGACCTCGTCTAGTAATTCCGCGCGGCGAAAAACGCGCCCGGGTTCCTGGGCGAAACGCAGCAACAGATCAAACTCGCGAGAGGTGAGGTCCACAGGATTGCCGCGCAAGGTAACCGTGTGACTCTGGGTGCAGATGGAAAAGGGGCCTCGCTCTAGACAGGGGTCCCCTCCCCGTTGTTGCTGTTGCACGTTTATGCTGGAGCGGCGTAGCAAGG
Organism: Halieaceae bacterium UBA6060; assembly: GCA_002428935.1. GTDB lineage: Bacteria > Pseudomonadota > Gammaproteobacteria > Pseudomonadales > Halieaceae > Congregibacter. Next base: position 1,731 of record DIYG01000009.1, on the reverse strand, counting down.
CTTTGATACGAGCTACTAATTCCAAAGGGCTAAAGGGTTTGGTGAGATAGTCGTCGGCGCCCAACTCCAGACCCAACACGCGGTCGAGTTCGCTGGACTTGGCAGTGAGCATGAGTATGGGTGTTGTATTGCCCTGCTCGCGAAGCTTGCGGCATACGTCCAGTCCGCTGGCGCCGGGCAAGCGCAGATCAAGAACCACCAGATCCCAGGAGTCTCGATTGGCAAGCTCCAGGGCGTCGTCGCCGCGATCGCAGTGTTCGACCTGGGCGTCAATATCGCGCAGGTGGAGGAGAACGAGGCGCGCAATGTCCTCGTCATCCTCCACCAGCAGTATCCGGGGTTGCTTGGTAGACGTTCCAGGCTCCGTCATGGTGTGTCCCGTCGGTGCACGCCGAAAGAGTTCAGTTAGAGACACGCCTGCCCGTCAAGTTCCCGGAGTCCAGGGTTCACTGGGTGCGCGTGACTACGAAGCGCGCCACCGGGTTATCGAAGCGATGGGTCTGGTTGAGTACCGAAGTACTTAAGCCATCGTCTGCGGTAACCACACCACCGTGCATAGTGACCTGGTCGGCGACGTCGTCGCGAACGGCATTGAAACCTTCACCGCCATCGGCGGGGCCGGGAATTGTGCCGGCGGCTTCCGTATTCGCTTCCGTGCCCGAGTCGTAGGCCACGGCGTTGATCACCCGGGTATCTCCCACGGCCATCGCCGATACATCCATGCCGTTGAGGCCGGTGATGACATCATTGGTGTTGACCAACATGGTGATGACAGACAACCGCGTTGCACTGATGTCATCGCTATCCAGTTCCAGGGTCAGGGTTTCGCTGGCACCGGGGCCGATAGGTCCTTCGCCGCTCAGTTCAGCACGGCTGTCGATCTCGTCTAGCAGGCCACTGTTATCCCCCCCTTCGGCGAGCAGTTCCAGACCTTCGCTGGCCGGTTCGCCGATGGTAAAGGGCCTGATGTCGTCTCCGTGCGCCATTACGGCAATGGGCGACAGGGGCTGACCGGTAGTAAGGTTTATGCTGCGCACCTCAAAAACGGCGCTGGGCGCGGGTGCCGGAGGGTCGGGATCTGGCGCTGGTGCGGGAGGTATGTCCAGGGTGTTGCTGTCGCTGCAGCCTGCAAGGAGGGCGAGCCCAAGGGGCAGAATCCATTGTTTCATGGGTTCGTCTCCCTTAGTTCACGGTTACAACGACACGCACCACGGGGTTTAACCACCGATGCACGGTATTGTCGATGTCACTGTTGCCGCCATTCAGATCGTCGTCACCGAGGACATTCCGGTGGATATGGACGAAGCCTTCGGCCATGGCATCAATGCCCGTTCCTCCGCTGCCACTGGCCTCGAGCACCGGCGGCGGTGCGGGATAACCCGGTTCCCCCGGCACACCGCTGCCAACGACTTCATCGTTGCCTTCCGTACCCGAGTCATAGGCGTCCACATCGTAGACATAGCGACCGGGTTCCGTGGGAATCATGATGCCGTTGAGGCCCATAAAGCCATCGTTGCTGGGTAGGATCATCGACACGACGGACAAGCGGGTGTTATCCGGAGCGTCGTCGGTGTTGAGACTGGCTGAAGTGCGCGCCCCAGGGGCCAGCAATCCCTCGGCGGGGTTGGTGACGATGGTTGCGTTGATGGCTTCTACGTCGGCTACAAGACCGGCTATGTCACCGCCTTCGGCCATGGCCTGGAGGCTAGCACTGGCGGGTTCACCGCTGGT
>DIYG01000186.1 GCA_002428935.1 Halieaceae bacterium UBA6060 | reverse complement strand
CGTTAAAGCTCAGGGGTTTTGCCGACCGACCAGGTCAGCGGGGAGGCGTATTATACTTACGGCCGATGCCCACGCAAGACATATTTCAAAATAAATACAAATAGATAGACCGGACTGTGCACAAGCCCCGCCAGGAGGGCCTAAGATCAGGCTCGCTCGAACAGGTGATACTTCTTTTTACCCAGTCGGACCACGTAGAAACGCCCGTAAAGGGCACGTTCCGGCGAGAACACCGCCGCAGGCTCGGCGTTCTGCTCCATAGCTACCGCATGTCCATTCACCAGCACCGCGGAACGTTGCAAAGCATCCTTGACCTGTTTACCCGAGCCCGCCAGGCCGCAATCCGTTAGCAATTGGGTCAAGGTTTCCGGGAGCGCCATGGCATCTAGGGTACTGGCCGGAAGCCCATCCTGACGAAGCTGCTCAAGGTCACCCTCGACTAACGCCTTGGCCTCACCACTAAACAAGCTCTCGGTGATGCGCTGCGCCGCTTCAAGACCCAGATCGCCATGCACCAAGCGAGTCACTTCCTGTGCAAGAACTCTCTGTGCCTCGGGGCGACCGGCCCGCTCGCCATCTGCCCGCTCGATCTCCGCGATTTCCGCCACGGACAGGAAGGTGAAGTAACGCAAGAAGCGATACACGTCATCATCAGCCACCGACAGCCAGAACTGATAAAAGCTATAGGGTGATGTTCGCGCTGGATCCAGCCAAACGGTACCGGACTCGGTCTTGCCAAACTTACTGCCATCAGACTTGGTAATCAGGGGCATGGTTAATCCAAACACCTGCCCACCATGCAAGCGACGGGTGAGATCAATACCCCCGGTTATATTTCCCCACTGATCCGATCCACCAAGTTGCAACCCGCAGTCATAGCGTCGGTACAACTCGGCGAAATCAAAGGACTGGAGAATCATGTAGGTGAATTCCGTAAAGCTGATACCGCTGCCTTCACGCTCGATGCGCTGCTTCACCGACTCTTTTTGCACCATGGCGTTTATGGAGAAATGCTTGCCCACATCACGAAGGAATGTCAGCACGTCCAGGTCGCGGGTCCAATCCAGGTTATTTACCACCGTGGCCGAGGCACTACCTGCGTCGAAATCAATAAACTGAGATACCTGGTCACGGATTTTGGCAACCCACTGGGCAACAATATCCGGCGTATTGAGCTGCCGCTCTTGAGCCTTGAAGCTCGGATCGCCGATCAAGCCAGTGGCACCACCGACCAAAGCAATAGGGCGATGACCGGCCAGCTGGAAGCGGCGCAACATCAGTAGCGGTACCAGAGAGCCGATATGCAGGCTGTCCGCCGTAGGGTCAAAACCGCAGTAAAGAGAGCGAGCACCACCATCCAGCCATCCGGGGAGCTGGTCCTCACCGGCAATCTGAAACACCAACCCCCGATCCCTCAGCTCTGAGAGCAATGCACTACTCATGATCGGTGTGTCCACGTCATAATCGAGCTACCCACGGCAGTCTATGCTGCCCCGCAGTAAAAAGGGCTGGCGACATTACCGCACCGGGTGACGAACGCAAGAGGTGAAATCCACCACTATCTACAAATCGTTGCTTTTTCTATACTCTGGCCTCGAAAAACCGGGCCAGACCATGATTTTCCGCAAACACGCACCACGAGGCGCGACACCCATCGGTGATCGCCAGGGTATTTCCCATCACCACTTGTTAGTGGTGGCGGGTCTGTCTGCGCTCGTGGCTATCGCCGCGGTCGTCACTCCTTCTGGTGACGTAAAGGCGAAACGGTCTCCCGCCGAATCTTCAATCGAAGCTCTGGAAACCGCGCCGTCTCTCGCCCTGGGCGAAAACCTCGCGGGTCCGGTCAGCGCCGAAGAAGCTGAGATCGTAGATGCAGTAGCTCGCGTCGATGAAATCGTCGCCGCAGAGCCCCCCGCTGCAGCCCCTGTCTGGGACGAGTTTATTGTTCAAAGCGGAGATAACCTATCGCTGCTGTTTAAGCGTGCTGGCTTCAGCACCGCCGATGTTTACCGCATCGTTCACACAGCGCCTCAGGGCCGTGACCTTGAGCGAATCTATCCTGGCCAAAGTCTAGCTTTTCTCCGCGACGATTCGGGCGACCTCGCTGCGGTCAAACACACTATCGATCCTGTGCAGTCGGTGTTTTACCGGCGCATGGATGGGGGCTTCTCCTCGGAACGAGCGGTTCGTGAGCCGGAACTGCGACAAACCTGGGCCACGGTAGAAATCGAGTCATCGCTATTTCTAGCGGGTCGGGATGCGGGCATGTCCAGCAACCTCATCATGGAAGTGGCCACCATCTTCGGCGGCGTGGTGGACTTTGTTCTCGACCCCCGTCGCGGTGACACCATGGAAGTGCTCTATGAAGAGCTGTACCTGGACGGTGACAAGTATCAGGACGGCAAAGTCATCGCCGCCTCCTTCACCAACCGGGGCGAGCGCTTCAACGCCTATCGCTACGTGGACAGCCAGGGCATGACCAGCTACTACAACGAGGAGGGCGTAAGCATGCGCAAAGCCTTCCTTATGGCTCCCGTAGACTTCACCCGCATCAGTTCTAACTTCAATCCCCGCCGTCTACATCCCATTTACAAGACCGTGCGGCCCCACAACGGTACGGACTATGCCGCTCCTCGAGGCACACCGGTGTTTGCGGCCGGCGATGGCCGAGTGGTGGAAGCGGGCTACACTCGTGCCAATGGCAACTACGTCTTTATCCAGCACGGCGAACGCTACACCACCAAATATTTGCACCTGAACAAGCGCAAGGTTAAAACCGGTCAACGCGTGGTGCAGAGCCAAGTAATCGGTACCGTCGGTTCCACCGGTGCCGCGACAGGTCCCCACCTTCACTACGAGTTCCTCGTGGGCGGGGTCCACCGCAATCCGCGAACCATCCACAAGAGCCTACCCAAGGCGAAATCACTTCCCGAAGCTGAGATGCCGCGATTCCAGCTAGCTATTGGCGAAGCGTCGACGCAGCTGGCCCAGCTGCGCGCGGATCGGGTTCTGGCCATGGAGCAGAACGCCTCCACCTCGGACGCGCCCTAAAGAACCAATGGCCGCCCCCGTACCCGATCATGGCCTGTTTGTCGGGCTCATGTCGGGCACCAGCGTTGATGGGATAGACGCAGCGCTCACCCGCATCGTCGATGGTCAGGTCGAACTTGTAGAAACAACGAGCGCCGATTTCCCAAGGGAACTGCGCGATAGGATCTTGGCAATCGCCAGAGGTAGTGAGGACGCCCTCCATGAAGTAGCCCTCACGGACCGCGCCGTCGCACGAGCATTCGCCACAACCGTGAACACGCTTCTTGAACGCGCAAAGGTTCAAGCAAAAGACGTGATCGCCATAGGTAGCCACGGCCAGACGGTCCGACACTACCCCCATGAAGACCCGATACAACGCTACACGGTACAGATTGGTGACCCCGCAACGATAGCCGAAGAAACCGGCATCACAACCGTCGCTGACTTTCGTCGCCGGGATATCGCCGCCGGCGGTGAAGGGGCACCTCTGGTACCGCTTTTTCATGGGGCGCAGTTTGGTCGTCTCAACGAAGCCCGGGCCATCGTCAATATCGGTGGCATCGCTAACGCGACGGTCCTGGACGGAAATCAAGTCACCGCAGGCTTTGACTGCGGTCCCGGCAATACCCTGCTGGACGCCTGGGTTAACCAATGCAAAGGGGAAGCCTTTGACCGCGATGGCGCCTGGGGCGCAGAACACTCCGTCGATCAGGGGCTACTCCAACGGATGCTGGATGATGACTATTTCCAGCGCCGAGGCCCACGAAGCACCGGCCCAGAGCATTTCAACACCAGCTGGTTAACCACGCTCTTGCGCGGAGCGGAAACACCCGGATCCGTTCAGGCCAGCCTCGCGGAACTCACCGCTACGGCCATCGCCCATAGCTTGCGCGACACGCCTCTGGACGCCGTGTTTGTTTGTGGTGGGGGCGCACGCAATACGGACCTTATGCGCAGACTTCACGGCCCCTTGAGTGACCGAGGTATACGTTTGGGCACCACCGATGAGCTCGGACTGAAAGCCGAGTGGGTAGAGGCGGCGGCCTTCGCCTGGCTCGCCTGGCGAGCACTTGCTGAACTACCCGGGAACGCCCCGGTGGTAACCGGGGCTCGCGGCGAGAGACTTCTGGGGGCGATCTACCCCTGAGTTATTGATAGTGGACCTCCCACACCGGGGCCACCCATCTCCTATCACCCGTCCCGGGCTAATCCGCCGATGACCTCACGACCTCAAACCTTGGTCGAGCTATGGAAGAGAGCCCGCCAGGCTCAAACAGAGAATGAAGCCCCGCAACCGCAGGTAGTGGTCGCGTTGGGGTTGTTGACGATAAAACGGGAACCTTCGAGTCCCTCCGTGTAGTCAACTTCAGAGCCCGCGAGATAGGGAAAACTCATGGGATCCACGAGCATGGTGACACCGTCTCGCTCGATACGGGTGTCATCATCTGCGGTGTCTTCGTCAAAGGAAAAACCGTACTGAAAACCCGAGCAACCGCCCCCGGTAATGAATACCCGAAGCTTCAAATCGTGGTTCTCTTCTTCACTGATGAGCTCGCGGACCTTGTCTACGGCGCGCTCGGTAAGGGTCAGCGTGTTGGGGTCAAAGGCGGCGGCAACTGTCATAGCT
>DIYG01000142.1 GCA_002428935.1 Halieaceae bacterium UBA6060 | reverse complement strand
GCCAGCAGGACCACGCAAAGCCGACGAAGGGAGCGGCTAACTTCCGGGCGCGTAAGGATGGCTACCGCCGCCCCGAAAAGTTGCGTGGCGCGCGCCGTGGAGGACGCCAGCCGTGCCTGCCAAACAGCTGTCACTGCTGTCTCCCGCCTACTGTTTTACTTGCTCTCATGGCCCTATCTCAGGGAGCGGCCATTGAAGGTCAAAATTGTGACACTAATATGAAAGCTGGGACAAGCAGCCCGCCCCCAGTCACCCCTGACTACGGTAATAATCCATGAGAATCTCGGCCACTTCGGGGCGCGAGAACTCCGGTGGGGGAGCGATACCCTTCCCCAGCATCTCGCGTACGGCGGTGCCCGAAAGCAAGACGAAGTCTTCCTTATCGTGATCCGGCGCATCTCGCATCATGACGACGCGGTTGAGTTTGCGGCTGTAGGCGGTGTGATCTGCGCGGTAGATGGCGATATCCAGGGCTCCCTCGGGAACCTCGTCGTCAAAGATCGTCTGGGCATCAAAGCCACCGTAGTAGTCCCCAACGCCCGCGTGGTCACGGCCGACGATAAGGTGGGTACAGCCGCAGTTCTGCCGGAATACCGCATGGAGCACGGCCTCGCGGGGCCCTGCGTACAACATGTCAAAACCGTAGCCGGTAATCATCACGGTATTCGGCGGAAAATACACATCCACCATCTTGCGAATCGACGCGTCGCGGACATCTGCAGGTATATCACCGGGTTTCAGTTTGCCCAGGAGCATATGGATCAGAATTCCATCGGCCCCAAGGTCTTCCATGGCCATCCGGCACAGCTCTTCGTGAGCACGGTGCATGGGGTTTCGGGTTTGAAAGGCAACCACCTTCTCCCATCCGCGCTCGGCAATCTCAGCGCGAATATCCACGGCCGTGCGGAAAGTCTCGGGGAAGTCGCTGGCAAAGTAGGAGAAATTGAGGACTTGAATGGGGCCCGCCAAAACCCGGCGACCCAAACTCAAAAACGTCGCGACACCGGGGTGCTCGGGATCGAGGGTCCGAAACACCTTTTCCCCTATGGCGCGCAGTTGCTCCTCGCTGGCCTCATCCACAGATTCCACGTCCATTACCGCGAGAACCGGATGGCCTTCAACGTTCGGATCCCGCAGCGCAATGCGTGATCCCGCCTCGACACTTTCATCGTCGGTGAGATTGAGTACGGGCACGGGCCAGAACAGGCCATCGGTGGTACGCAGGGAGTCGGCCACAGCCTGGGCGTCGGCGAGGTTCATGTAACCAGCCAGGGGATTGAAGTACCCGGCGCCCAACATGACGGCGTTGGCCGCCGCCGCAGAATTGACCAGCAAAGAGGGCAAGCCTTCCGCCTCGGCAACCAGAGCCGCGCGGGCAGCGTCGTCATAGACATAGCGTGGCTTCAGTTCCGTGGAGCCGTGGGGATTTATCATGGTGGTTTCCTGGGTCTGAGGGGCTCGAAAGGTGTTTAAGCGCTGATCACACCGCGCCGGGTCAGCTCGGCAAGGATTACTTCAACCTCCTCATCGAGACTCTGCTGGTCCGAGTGAAGATGAATTTCTGGCTTTGCCGGGGCTTCATAGGGATCGTCGATGCCGGTAAAGTTTTTGATCTCTCCGGCCCGCGCTTTCTTGTATAGACCCTTGGGATCCCGGGCCTCCGCGGCCTCAAGGGCACAATCGACAAAGACCTCAATAAAATCCATGCCGGCGTTTTCGTGGAGTTCGCGCACCGCGTCGCGATCCGCCACATAGGGACTGATAAAGCTGGACAGAGCAACGACGCCGCTATCGGCAAACAGCTTGGCTACCTCACCGATACGCCGAATGTTCTCAGCGCGATCCTCGGCGGAGAAGCCGAGGTTTTTGTTGATTCCCATGCGTACGTTGTCGCCGTCCAAACGATAGGCAAGCACGCCTCGTTCATGGAGTACACCTTCGAGCTCTACGGCCACGGTACTTTTGCCGCTGCCGGAAAGTCCCGTGAACCATATGGTTGCGCCGCGATGCCCCAGGAGCTTCTGACGATGTTCACGGGTGATATCGCCTTCATGCCAATGCACATTCGTGGCTTTCTGCTCAGCCATATTGCCTCCAAACAATGAATTTTTAGCGCGCGGAGTCTAGCACGGTAGGCGGCAAAAACGCCTCAAGACGGGGCATACCTCAAACCATCAGCAAGCCCAGGCGAGCCACGGCAACACGGTTACCACCGGCTCGTTCGGCCTTGTGCATGGCGCTTTCCGCCTCAGCTTCCATCTGCGATGCCAGTCGTTCACTGTCATCCATGGGGTGACGAGAGGGTTCCCAGCACACCAGGCCGATGCTTAGGGTTACGTACAAGATAGCGCCCCGCCCGTCGTCGATGGGAAAGTCGTCGATATCCGCCCGCATGCGCTCGCCGATGTCGTGGGCATGGGGCTCATTGCAGGTCGGTAGCAACACCGCAAAATGGGTCGAGGAGATATGCGCGATGTAATCCGTTGCCCGTAGATCCGAGCACAGGCGCTGAGACACACGACGTTGGACAAAGTGGCTGGCCACCTCTCCGTAGCTGCGACATACCTCATCAAGATCATCGAGACCGATAAACAACAGCGACAGGGGCTGATCTACCCGACGAGCCCAAAAAATCTCTCGCAGCATGTCCCGCCGAAATGCACGCTGGTTCCCCACCTCGGTGATCGGATCCAGCAACGAAAGCTGGTCGGCGCGCTGAAGCTGCACCACACGCATCAGGGCGGCAGCAATAAGCTGGGCCAGCATGGTGAACAGCTCCAGCTCCTGCTCTCCGTAGGCGGTCATATCTTCCAGAAGCGCCAGGTGATAGCTGCCAATGAGCCGGTTGCCATCGAAGAGCGGCATCACCACCGCCCCGGCAGCTTCATTCGCTGCCGAAAGCAGGGTAAACATTCTCGGGTTATCGAGGTCCAGAAGGCTCGTTTCCGGAGCGTCCGGGTAAAGTTGGTAGAGCGCGTAGCTATCTCGGTGAAGGGAGAAACCCTCGCCCAGCGTGTTTCGTGCGGGGAGCAAAGACGCCAGGATCCCCTCGGGATCGTGCAGACGCAGTTCCGCTGCCGTGGTCGCAAAAGCGGCGGGAAACCCTTCCAAAAGATAGCGCGCCAGGGCCGTCAGGCTCTTCACCGCTAGCAAATGACGCTGCGCCTGGGCGAGCTGGCGCAAAACGTGCGCATGGAGGGTTACGATGGCCGGATCAGCGGGTGTCGGCTCGGCCTCCGCAGGGAGGGAAGTGATATCGATGCTGGTCACCGGCGGCTCCGGCTTTTGGCTGTCGCTCAACCCACCGCTCTCTGTCTGCCTATTTGTCAGGTTTGGCGTCTGGCGGATTGAGACGGTGCCACGGACCCTAGCCCGCCTGCGACCGCGACAACATACCCACTGTCAGCCCGACGCCCAAACGGGCCATCGTTGCCCCCGCAGTGTACGGACACTATACTCGCCCCGCAAACCGGGGGTGGCCTAGGCCTGAGACGGGTGTGAGCGCAACGCAGGGAAGAAGATCCATCCCCTGCTAATCCTGCCTACATCGCGAACCCTTAGAACCTGATCCGGACAATACCGGCGTAGGGAAGGTCGCAATGCTCGCCCTGAAGCGGCTGCGATGGAAGGAGCGATTCGGACGCTTGACCGCACCGAAACGCCGAAAGCCGAGGTTGTGGTCCTCGAGCCTCGCAAATCCTTCCCGCGTGCCATGGGCAACTAACGCCTCCTCCCGCGCCCGCGAGAGGAATCATGATCAAACGCTCATTGCTTTTTTCACGCCAACGAACACCAGCCTTCGTTTTCATGGTTTCTGCGCTGGGCCTGCTACCAGTTATGGGGCACGCCCAGAGCGATGGGGAATCCGGCACTGCCATGACCCCCGTCGACCCATCGCGCATTGAAGAAGTGGTGGTCACGGCGGAGCTGCGTGCAACGCCGCTGCTGAATCAAGCCGCCAGCGCCAGCGTTATCGGCGGCGACGCAATAGTCCGGCGCAACGCCGTACACCTGGAAAACCTCCTGCAAATCACCCCCAACGTGAACATCGCCGGGGGCAGCTCTCGGGCCCGTTATTACCAGGTCCGCGGTATCGGTGAGCGCAGCCAGTTCGTTGAGCCCCTGAATCCTTCCGTGGGGCTACTAATTGACAACATCGACTTCAGCGGGCTTGGCGGAGTCGCCACCCTGTACGACATCGAGCAGGTGGAAGTACTGCGAGGGCCCCAGGGCACGCTCCACGGCGCAAATGCCCTCGCCGGCTTGATCAATATGCGCAGTGGCAGTCCCCAGGAAACCTTCGGCGCTAACGTTCGAGCAACCTTTGGTGACTACGGACGACGGGAACTGGGCGCCATGATCACCGGGCCGATCATCGCCGACGAACTGCTCTATCGGATAGCGGCCTTCCAGCACCGCAGCGATGGGTTTATCGACAATACCTTTTTAGGCCGTGACGACACCAATGAGCGGGACGAAACCGTGGTGCGCGGGCGACTGCGCTGGCTCCTAAATGATCGGCAGTCTCTTGATATCAGCGCCTTCCACATCGATGTCGACAATGGTTACGACGCATTTTCCTTGGACAATACCCGCGAGACCCTGTCCGACGAACCCGGTCGAGACCGCCAGGAGAGCGACGCCCTGGGCCTCCACTACATCATTGATGGCAACTCCATTCGCAGCGAAATCCTGGCCAGCGCGGCACTCAGCGACAGCGAATACAGCTTTGACGAAGACTGGAGCTTCGTCGGCATCGCTCCGGGCCTGGAATACTCATCTTTCGACCGGTATCTCCGCGAGCGGGACAGCTATAGCGCACAACTCCGCCTGTCCTCGGCCCGGTCCCAGAACACCGCCCTGGGCGACCTCGACTGGAGCGCCGGTGTCTATGCCTTAAGCGATGACGAGACCTTACTTCGCGAGTACACCTTCGCCGCGGAAGACTTCTCCAGCCGCTTTCAAGCAGACACGCTGGCGGTTTACGGTCAGATCGATCTGGCGTTCAGCGCACGCTGGAGCCTGAGCGCCGGATTGCGTCTGGCGAATCGTGACATGACCTACGACGACTCCCAAAACGTTCGCAGTAATCCCGATGACCGCCTATGGGGCGGCAAGCTGGCCTTGCAGTATTTCGACGAGACCTGGGGTATGTTCTATGCGTCGGTTTCTCGCGGCTATCGGGCGGGCGGCGTCAACGCCGGCATCCTTGCCTTTCCCGACGACGGCAGCAACCAAGACCTATTGCAGGATTTGCAGTTCTTCGATGAGGAGCGCTTGTACAACTACGAGCTTGGCCATAAGGGCCGCTTTCTCGATGATCGGCTCCAGTCAGCCTTGACGCTGTTTTACATGGATCGCAGCGATCAGCAGGTGCGCGGCTCTCTGGTTATACCCCGCGGCGACGGCACGACGGCCTTTGTCGACTATACCAACAACGCAGCCGCCGGCTACAACCTGGGCTTGGAATGGGAATTGCGCGCCCAGGCGACTCGCGACCTCGAGTTGTACGTCAATCTCGGGCTTCTGGACGCGGAGTTCGACGACTACGTGAATGCCGACGGTCGAGATCTTGAAGGTCGGGAGCAAGCTCATGCGCCCAGCTATCAGTTCGCCACGGGTCTGGCCTGGCGACCTGTGGAACCCCTGCTGGTTGATCTGCAAATTGAAGGTCGGGACGATTTTTTTTGGTCCGACCGCCACGATGAACGCTCTACGAGCTACGAACTCCTGCACTTGAGCATCGCCTGGCAGACCGAAGCCTGGGAGCTGTCCCTTTGGGGCCGCAACCTCACCGACGAGGACTATTTCATTCGCGGCTTCGGTAGCTTCGGCAATGACCCCCGTAAAAACTATGTCACGGAAGAATATGTCCAGTTCGGCGAGCCGCGCCAGGTCGGCGTAACGGCGGAACTTCACTTTTGATGGACCCCATCGAGGGCATCGCGGCGATCCTGGGACTGATCTATCTCGTCCTGGCGATTCGCGAGCGCCGCGAATGCTGGATTCCGGGCGGCCTCGCCTCCCTCTTGTTTTTGGGTGTGTTCTGGCAGGCGGGCCTGCCTATGCAGGCCCTTTTGCAGGTGTACTACGTAGCTATAGCAATCCACGGTTGGTGGTACTGGGGGAACAGCAGCAAAGCGAAGCAACGACCCATCACCCGACTTGGAATGCATCAACAGCTATCCATCCTCATGCTCTGGCTGATCCTGAGCCTGGGTACCCAGTTTCTGCGCGATGGTCTGCTGGATCCCCTGGCCTGGTCGGATACGCTAACGAGCTGGGGCGGTGTCCTGGCCACCTGGATGGTGGCAAGAAAAATACTTCAGGCCTGGACCTACTGGGTCATCGTTGATGCAGCTACGGTAGCACTGTACCTCCAGGCCGGTTTACTGGCATCTTCGGCCCTTTACGGGGTCTATACCCTCCTCGCGGTGATCGCATGGCAGCAGTGGCACAAGAGCTTTCAGAGCCCCTCGCACGAATGGTAGAGGACATCTGCGGTAACTATCCGCAATGGGCACCCGACGAAACCACAGCACCGGAGGTGATAAGCCTTCTCGGCGGAGGCAGCCGCAACGCATCTATTCGCCTTAGGGGCCGCGGGGCCGAATGGGTACTGCGTATTGCGCCGTCGACGACCCCTCCTGGGGTATGCCGCGAGCGGGAATACCACGTTCATCAAGCCGCAGCGCAGGCGGGCATCGCTCCAGAAATTGTCTACGCCGAACATCGGCGAGGCATTCTCGTGACGAAATACCTGCCCTCGGAATCCGGGGAAAGTTCTCCCGGGCTCCTGCCATCGGCGAAGGCGGAGAAAGATCCTGGACAGGCCATCCAGAGCCTCGCGGGCCTGTTGCGTCGGATCCACAGCCTACCGGTACCCATCGAAATCACCACACCGATAACGCACCTGCAACGTGCCGTGAACTACCTCCCGGACGATCACGATCTTCCTGTGTCGCCGGACGCCATCTACCGCGAGCTGGCCAAGGCCTTGGCCGAGGCGGGCAGCGGCCCATGGGCAAGCACGCTCTGCCACAACGATCTGCTGTCCGCCAATCGCATCGAGATCTCCGGTCAGCTCTTCGCCATCGATTGGGAATACGCTAGCGGCGGAGACCCCTTTTTTGATCTCGCCGTCTGCGCCTCGGAGTTGGAACCCCAGCACGTCGACACCCTCCTCGGTCATTACCTGCAGCGTCGACCCAGCGCCGAAGAACAGCAGCGCTTTTCGATCCTGAGACAAACCTACGCCTTCATAGCAGCCTCTTGGCACGCGGCCTTCGATCCTCAATGCACGGCGGCAGAAGCGGCTCGGGAGACACTGTTGCGGATGCTAAACAGAGGCTTTGTCGCCGCATGACAGATACCTGGTACATACTCGGTGCCGGTGCCATGGGTACCCTAACGGCTCATGAATTCTCCCGCGCCCATGTTCAGAGTTGCTTGCTGCACCACGGATCGCAAACCGAACTCCGGTTCCTGCAATGTGCTGATGACGAGCACACCCTAAGCGCCCAACCCCTGACAAATCTGGACCAGGCCGAGATCAAACGTCTACTGGTGACCACCAAAGCCGGACAGTTGGCTGCGGCCCTGCGGGGCGCGGACACCTACCTGCATCCGGATGCGGTGATAGTGACCACGGCAAATGGACTGGGCATGGAGGCCGCCCTCGCCCCCTTGCTGGGATCCCGTCGCCTGGTTCGAGCCGTTAGCACCGCCGCCGCCTTTCGTCAGGGAGGGCATCAAGTGACCGCAGTTACCGCTGGTGAGACCGCTGTGGGTGACGGGCAGGACAGGCCCGCACCCTGGTTTCTCGATGGTTTACAGCACGTCCGAGGATGGCGCTGGTCGCCAGACATCGGCGACAGAATTCATCGTAAGTTCGCCATCAACTGTGCCATCAATGGGCTTACGGCGAGCCTTGGTTGTCGCAATGGCGAACTCCTGAACGGCCCCGGAGCCGAATCTCTGGCTCAGCTCGTAGCGGAAACGGAGCCGGTGCTGCGCGCTCTTGGGTTGTGGAAAGACCACTTGTCGCTGCAAGCGGAGGTGGAGCGCGTGTGCCGTCTCACTGCAGACAATCAATCGTCCATGCTCCAGGACATTCTCGCTCAACGCCCAACGGAAATGGACTATCTCAATGGCGAATTGCTCCGTCGCGGGCGGGCCACAGGCTTCGAGTTAGCCCGCAACCAGCAGTTGGTAAGGGCCGTGCGCGCCCTGGAACTCAAGGCGCAATAAACGGGATCTGCGCACGGACCATTTGCTGGAGCGCCGAAACGAATTCGTCCCGGGCGACGGACTGGGAAAACAGCAGTTGATCGAACCTTACCGCAGCACCGCGCCGGCTTCGCAAAGCCACTTCACAGTCTCCCTGAACACACTCCACGGCCAGGCGCATACTCGTCTCCGGCACACAGACATTGTGAATACCCGCAGCGCGTATGGTCCAGGCATCATCCCGGGTGTTACCGCGCCCCAGCACCAGGGTTCGAGGGGCGCCCTGACTGAGGGCTCGGGTTAGGATCTCTTGCATAACCAATGCCCCGGGGATTCCTGGTGCCACGGAGCCATCCAATTCCAGGGACGGTTTCTCGACAAGCACACAGGGTCCCGGCATTACACCGAAAAGAAGCACTCCGAGCAGGGGAAGCAATCCCAAAGAGAGCAGCAGCATCCGGGCCCCCGCTGAGCCTCTCCCCCAGTAATCATCCAGTACCGTCTTTAGCTTGCGCTGCCACGGCAGACGAACCAACTGCTGGGGAAGATGCATGGACTCGTTACTGGAAACCCGGCGCTCTTGCAGGCCGTCAACCCGCGCCACCAAATGGTCCGGCGACGGTAGGAGCATACGCAGCTGGCGAAACTCTTCCCGCAGGGCGAAGGTGCTTTGAGGGCGGTCTGCGGGACTGGCCGCTAACAGAGAGCGGAGCAAGGTCTGCAATGGCTCGCGCACATCCGCCGACAATCCCGGCAAAGGAGGAGCGCTTCGCAAGCCGCGCTGCAAAGCCTGCACCGCTACGGCGCCCTGCTGAAAAAAGGGGTGCGCTCCCGTCAGCATGCGATGGAGCAATATCCCAAGACTAAAGAAGTCGCTGCGCAGATCCGTGGCCGCGCCCCGGGATTGTTCTGGTGACAGGGCATCAACGCTATAGCCCTGCGCCGCCTGCCCCTGAAAAAGGCTGACACCAAAATCCACGAGGACCGCGCGACCGCGGTGATCGAGAAGCACGTTCCGCGCGGAGACATCACCGTGGACAATGCGCTCCCGCCGTAAGCACGCCAGGGCAGCAGCCACATCCGTGGCGATAGCGAGGGCTTCCTCGGCGGGCAGAGAACCGTTGTGCGCCAAGAGATCATCAAGGGTCACTCCGGGAACGTACCGGGTAACCAACGCCAGATCCTCGCCGTGGGCCACAACGTCGAAAACATCAAGGACCCGTGGACTGTGGATACGCGCAAGCTTCCAGGCCTCGGCTTCCGCCCGGCGGCGGGCGGCCACACCCGCGTCAATCTTGTACAGCTTGATGCATACGGGACGCTGCAAATGGGTATCGATAGCCAGGAGCGTCTGGGCCTGACCACCCCGGGCCAGGGGTCGGATCACCCGATAGTCAGCCAACCCGCGCAACATCTTCGCGCTCAGCCCGGGGATTCACCATCACCGCCAACCCGCGCTCCACCGCTGCGCAGCCTGGCCGCGAGGCCGCGTTCAGAGACACCGAGGTCTCGTGCCGTGACCTCCAGATCGCCGCAGCTTTTATCCAGAGCGGCAAGGAGCTCCGCCAGGGGCACCTCGTGGGCAAGACGACAGGAACGCAGGGACTTAAGGCGACGATAGATGGCCGCTCTAGACACTCCTAATTCCCTGGCCATACGCGTCACTTCAAAATTCGCGTCTCGCCATGCGGATTCGAAGGCCTCATCGGAAAGCTGCGAAACCTGGGCACCCGCCTCGGCCTCACCGGAACAATCCACGGCGGAGTGCTCCCGCACCTGTCCGGCACTTTGGGCCTGGGGTTCTGGGTCTGGATCATCGGCGGCGCAGACGTTGTCACCCCGCAACCGCTGCAACAGCTCGGCGGGTACCGTTAGGCCCTGTCCGTCGCAGGCGTAAAGCTGCGCAATCACAGCGCGCAACTCTCGGACATTCCCGGGCCAGGGGTAGGCGAGAAACAGCTCAAATAAACGTACCCAACGGGGGATCTCCATCTCGTTGGGCTCTTCCGCAGCCCAGGGCAAACCATCCCGACGAGCGTACTCCCGGAACACGGCGGCGCTGAGGAGCCCCAAATCCTCGCGCCGATCCGCCAGGGCTGGGAGCCGTAGCTCCTGAGTCCCAAGTCGATAGCGCAGAGCGGAACGCAGCGCCGACCCAGGAGCGTCCGGGTCGTGCTCCGTCGCCGCCACAACGCGCAGTTCGACCCGCTCCACGGGGCCCCCAACGACCTGCACTTCGCGCTCCTGAAGCGCACGCAAGAGTTGTGGTTGTAAGGATTGAGGCGTATCGCCAACCTCATCGAGAAAGAGCAATCCGTTACGAGCCTGCTGAAAATAGCCCTCCCGGTGGTTCTGAGCACCGGTGTAAGCACCGCGCTTAACGCCAAAGAGCGAGGCCGGTGCGAGCTCCTCGGGCAGTGCGGCCATGTTTACCGCTACCCAGGGGCAGGCCCCTCGCGGTGCGCAGGCGTGGATTGCTCGTGCCGCGAGTTCCTTACCGGACCCCGTAGGACCTATCAGGAGAACGTCGTCCTCGAGCACTGCAATGTCTCGGATTCGTCGCCGCAAGGTAGCCATGGCCTTACTGACACCTAGCAGCGCGCGTAAGGCCGCGGGCTGAAGCTCGAGTTCGGGTTCTGGCTCACTGGGTCTTTGCTGACGGAGATGGAGAACCACTCGATTGCCCAGCGTTAGGCTAATCCCCTCTGCCAGTTGGTGATCGCTGAGGCTGTGGACACCCTCTAGCTCCTTGCCATCAAGGCGAATTCGCGCCCGTTCAGAGCCCCGCTGGATGGTCCAGTGGCGCTTTTCTCGCTGTACGATAAAGGCGTTGCGACTGACATGCGGGTCGGCGAGAGGCTCCGCTGAAAAGCTCTGCCGCAAACCCTGGAATCGTGGCATCCCCCGCCCTACCACCAGGGCCGAGCCCTCAACGGGTAACAGAGCGCGAGCACCGATTCGCCGCGTATCGGGGTGAAAGACCACCACCGCAGACCATTCCAGAGGCTCGTGGGCTTCCAGCCCGGCCACATCAGGACCCGTCAGGGTCTGCGAGCTGGTGGCTCGATGATTTTGTGAATACGGTGAACGTCCGTTCCTATCCATAGGCTAACCTCCCGGCATCCCAGCCCTGCGCCGCGACCTTCCCTGGCCGGCGCTGGCGTGCCAACAACCGCCACCTCAACCTGAGGCCTAAACCTTCGGTCTCTCGTCGACGGATACCGCCACCCCTGCACATCTCCAGCATAGCAGCTGAGCGAACAAGGGCACGCCCGTCAGAAAAACAGAAACGCCAGGGAAACCACTAGCAGCCAAAGCCCCGCACTGCGGTAGAGCAGATTCGCATACGCACGGGCTCCCGTGGCGTCGTTACACGCCGCGCGAGCAGCCATGGACAGCAGGGCCGGAGCCCCAAGTCCGGACACCATTGCCCGGGCACCGCCCGCATGCAGGACGGCTAGAAAATCACCCACCAGAGCGAAGCTCAATGCCAGGACTCGGGTGGGCAGCCAGTCCGCCAGCTCCAGCAGAACAAGGTAAACCCGAAGCTTCTTCGTCGAAGGGCTTGCCGCCAGGGTTGCGACAACCCGATACAGCACCGCAGCCAACGGCCCAAGGAAGACAAACCAAAAAACCGGTGCAAACCAGCGCGCATAACCTGCGTAGGTAATTCGCTTTACGGCCTGCCCCGTGCCCTTTGCGGTGTTTGTTTCAAGACCCGGAATCCAGAGCTCAGCAAGGGCTTGCTCCGCTGCGACGGGATTCTCATCGCTTCGCGCAATAAAACGCTCTACTGCCGTGTGATAGTCACAGCCACCGAGACTCCAAAGAAGAAACGCGGCCGTAAGGAGCAGCTCCGGCAATCCAAACAACCATGGACCGACCCAGCTAAGAGCACCCTGCGTCACGATAGCAACGAGAGACAGCAGGAAGGCAGCCCGCAGCCCCCCCAGGTTTATCCAGCGACGCAGCTTTTCCTCGAACTCCGTGACCCAAGCGCGGGGGTGAAACAGAGAATCGGGGCGCACCAGCTGTTGTAGAGAGAGGGCGATGAGCAAGGCAAGGAACTCCATGCTTCAGACCCCTGGCGTTCTAGACACGACGCACTGGCCGCGCAAGGCCTGGCGCAGCTCCCGCCAATCGAAGGCCGGGCCCGGATCTGTTTTCCGACCCGGTGCTATATCGCTGTGACCGGCGATGCCTCCAGAGGCGAGCTGCGGATAACGCTGCCGCAATAGGTGGATCAGCGTTGCCAGGGATCCATACTGGGGCGCGGTATAGGGGACTCGATCCTCGCCTTCGAGCTCCACGCCAATGCTGTAGTCATTACAATCCTTGCGGCCAGCCCAACTCGATATCCCTGCATGCCAGGCGCGCTCGTCGCAGGATACAAACTGCGTGATAAGACCCTCGCGATCAATAAGAAAATGCGCGGACACTTCTAAGCCCCGAAGGGCTTCAAAGTAAGGATGTCGAGAACAATCCAGGGTGTTGCAGAACAATGCTTGGACGTCCCCCGTGCCAAACTGGCCCGGCGGCAGGGAGATGTTGTGAACCACGAGCAGGGAGACCTCCTCCCCCGGGGGGCGATCATTGCGGTTGGGAGAGGGACAAGCCTGAGCTCCCGTGAGCCACCCGTCTTCTCCTAGCGCACAGTTTTGCAGATTCATACGGGGAATTCTGCGCACAGACAAGGATTGGGGCAAGGGCCGGTGGCGATTGATATCCCCGCCAGGCCCACGGTACTTTCTGGATTGGGGAAGCCGCTGCTACCATAGCGACGCCAAAAGCAATCTCAGACCCTCCATGAACGCTGTATCCCTCCCCCCAGATCCCGGCGCGGTGATCGCCAATGTGGAACAAGCCCTGACCGAAGACATGGGCAGCGGCGATATCACCGCTGAGCTCCTGCCTGCGGACCAACAGGCCAGCGCCCGGGTTATCACCCGAGAAGATGCGGTGGTCTGTGGCAGACCCTGGGTGGACGAGGTGTTTCGGCGCATCGACGACCGCATCGTCATCGACTGGCAGGTGAGGGACGGCGACACCGTCAAGGCAAATGCGGTGCTGTTCAGCCTTTCGGGCCCATCTCGAGGGCTCCTAAGCGGCGAGCGTGCCGCTCTGAACTTCCTCCAGACCCTGTCGGGTACGGCTACCCGCTGCTCTGCCTATGCGAAACTCGTGGAGGGAACGGGGGTACGCCTTCTCGATACGCGCAAAACCCTACCGGGACTCCGCGAGGCACAGAAATATGCGGTTCGCTGTGGGGGTTGTCACAACCACCGCATGGGACTGTACGATGCGTTTCTGATCAAAGAGAACCATATCTTGGCCTGCGGAGGCATTCAGGCAGCGGTGTTGAAGGCTCGCGAACACGCCCCAGATAATCCCGTAGAAGTCGAGGTCGAGTCCCTGGATGAGCTTGGCCAGGCTATGACCAGCGGCTGCGAGCGGGTGATGCTGGACAATTTCCCCCTAGAAGATTTGCGCAGCGCCGTTAGTCTTGCGGGAGGCCGCGTCGAACTGGAAGCGTCAGGAAATGTTACGGATCAAACGATCCGAGCTATCGCTGAAACCGGGGTCGATTTCATATCCATCGGTGCTTTAACGAAGGACTGCAAGGCCCTGGACCTGTCCATGCGTTTACTGGCGTGACAAACGCCTAAGCTTCCCGACCGGGTTGCGGTCTCACGCGAAAACCTACGGTGCTTCACCCAACAAAGGCTCGGCACTCACCAAGACACCATTACGATCCGCATAGATATAATCGCCGGGGCTAACCATCGCACCCCCGATATGCACGGGAATATCGAGCTGCCCTTCACCGCGCTTATCGGTTTTCTGAGGACAGCAACCGAGGGCTTTCACCCCAAGGCCGGTGGACTCAAGAATCTCCACATCACGAACCACACCAGCGATGACCAGGCCCGCCCAGCCCTGATCAGCGGCCTTTGCCGCCAGTTGGTCCCCAAGGAGGGCTCGCCGCCGAGACTCGCCGCCATCAACCACGATGACCCGCCCCAGTCCGGGCTGTTGAACCAGCTCCTTGACGAGGGAATTGTCCTCAAAGCACTTCACGGTGACAGCGCGGCCGCAGAAAACCGATCGCGCGCCGAAGTCCTGCCAGGGCAGGAGCAAAGCGACGACCTTCGCGTTGGCGTCGGCCAGATCCGGGGTACTAAATGCCACGTCGCTCACAGCCAGGCCACGGGAAACTGCTGCAGAGCGCCGTTGGCCGCCAGCACGGTTCCCGCGTAGCCCTCACAGCGCGGCAGGATACTCTGGGCGTAGAACTCCGCCGTGGCGATCTTACGCGGGTAAAACTCATTGTCGCTGCCCGCCGCCATACACTCTGCAGCCACTCTTGCCCCCCGGGCGAGCTGCCAGCCCCCAAACAAGAACCCCGTTTGCATGAGGTAGTCAAAGGCCGCC
>DIYG01000173.1 GCA_002428935.1 Halieaceae bacterium UBA6060 | reverse complement strand
ATCGAGGCAGCAAGCCCATGAAGCGTGTGGTGTTCAATCAAAAAGGCGGCGTCGGTAAAACCAGTATCACCTGCAACCTGGCGGCCATCGATGCCAGCGAAGGCCGCCGGACCCTGGTAATTGATCTCGATGTGCAGGGCAACACGACCCATTACTTGGTGGGAGAAATTGATGCTGAGGCTTTCCCCGCCGAGGCGCAGGGCGTGTCGGGGCTCTTCAAGCAAACCGTGGGGTCTCGGCGCATGAGCCGCAACCCCGACGCTTTTGTCTGGGAAACCCCCTACGAAAATCTCTTTCTGATGCCTTCGAGCCCCCTGCTCGCGGAACTCGAACGGGAGCTGGAAGCGCGGTACAAAATCTACAAGCTTCGCGACGCGCTGAACAAGCTTGAGGATGAGTACGATCGGATCTACATCGACACCCCACCTAACTTCAATTTCTACTCAAAGTCTGCGCTCATTGCGGCGGATCGCGTCCTCATACCTTTTGATTGCGACAGCTTTGCTCGCCAAAGTCTCTATGCGCTCATGGATAACATTGCTGAACTGCAAGAGGATCACAACGAAGCCCTGAGCGTGGAAGGCATTGTCATCAACCAGTTCAATCCCCAGGCCCGCTTGCCCGGTGAGCTTGTGGCGGAACTCGAGGATGAGGGCTACCCCGTGTTGGGGACTTACCTCGGTAGCTCCGTGAAAATGAAGGAGTCCCACTACCAACACCGTCCCCTGGTGGATCTGGCGCCGTCGCACAAGCTCACGCTGCAGTATCGAGAACTACACGCTTCATTGGATTGAAGCTTATAGCCATTCGGTCTTAGTGAGAGCTTAATAATAACCATATGAGAAGATGGTATTTCCGTCGTGAAATGCCCTGCCTGACAATGCGCAGCTCTAATAGATTGGAGTTTTCAGGCTATGAACGCGCTAACAATACCCAGCGACAAGGCTCTGAGGGGTTGGTCACCGGCGGCCAACGCAGCTCGGGCTACCGCGACCCTTGGCTCGTTACCTCAACGATCCGCTTTCCCTATTTCTGATGTCGGCACGGGCGCGGGCACGGGCATAGAGGCCGGTGGTCCCGAAGCGAGTATGGCCCTTACAGACGACGACCTGCCTCGCTTGAATGAGGCGTTTGCGGGCGCCAGTGCCGATCAGATCGTAGCCTGGGCTGCGACCCAAGAGCAGCCCATGATCCTATCCAGCAGCATGGGCCAAGGCTCCGCGGTGATGCTTCACCTGGTTAGCATCCACGCACCAGATACCCCCGTTGTTTGGGTAGATACTGGCTATAACAGCGCAGATACCTACCGATTTGCCGAAGAAGTCCGTGAACGCTTGGGTCTTAAGCTGCATGTTTACAGTCCTATGATGACCACGGCACGCTGGGAAGCGCTTCATGGCCCTGTGCCGTTTTTAGACGAGCCGGAGCGCCACGCGGCGTTTACCCGGGCGGTAAAGCTGGAGCCCTTTGAGCGCGCTATGGAGCACTTTCAACCCAAGCTCTGGCTGAGCGGTATCCGGCGGGAGGAGACGGAGCATCGACGGAGTTTGAACGTACTCAGTCGAGATCCTCGGGGCATGCTCAAGGTCGCACCGATCTTCCACTGGTCCGAGAGCGATCTCGATGCCTATTTGAAGCGTCACGACCTGCCCGACAACCCTCACTACTTCGACCCCACCAAGGTGGAGGCGGGTCGTGAATGTGGTCTGCACGTCGCCGCGTGAAATTCTCACGATGGCAGAAGGCATCGGATTCGACCATACTGAACCCATGAACGAAGCGGTCGCGACGGTGACGAACTCGCAATCCGCGCTGCCGGCGTTGCCCTTGGATGAGGCAGTGCGGCAACTGGAAGGATTGCTGACAGGTGAGACAGACCTGGTAGCCAATGCGGCCAACACGAGCGCATTCCTGAGCAGCATCCTTCCAGACCTCAACTGGGTTGGATTTTATTTTCTGCACTACGACGAGTTGGTCCTGGGGCCTTTCCAGGGCCAGCCCGCCTGCGTACGGATTCCCGTAGGGCGGGGGGGCTGCGGCACCTGTGTCGAGAGTGGGGTAACCCAACGAGTGGACGACGTGCACGCCTTCCCCGGGCATATCGCCTGCGATGTACGCTCCCGCTCAGAGCTGGTCGTGCCTGTACGGCGAGGGGGTGAAGTCGTTGCTGTACTTGATATCGACAGTCCGTCTCCAGCCCGATTCAGCGCTGATGATCAGGCCTATGTTGAGGCTCTGGTCGCGCAATTCACCCGGTGCCAGTACGGCGGTGGCTAGCATCGACGCCAAGCTCCCGTTTAGCGCCTGGCGTGAGACCTTGGGCCGCCTGGCCCCTGTGGCCCTCTGCCTGTGGCTTGTCGGGTGCGCTGGCATCGAGCGGTATACCTTCGACGAATCGGATGTTCCTCCCCTGAAACTTGACGAACGTATTTATACCCTGGCAGATGTTCAGGCCCTCGCTGATGCGGACATCCTCGCCCTCAACGACGAAATGCGCGCCTTCGTAGAACTGCACACGGGGGATGCCAATAGCGGTCGTAACAAGCTCATGAATCTGCATTGGGCCGTCAAAGGTGCTGGAGGCCTTGATATCCACTACGACCCCTTTGCCGATGGGGACGCCCGGGATGCCTTCAATCGCGGTTCCGCTAATTGCTTGAGCTATGCGCATATGTTCATCGCCCTGGCCCGGGAAGCGGGCCTTGACGCCCGCTATCAGTGGATGGAAGTCCGCCCCGAGTGGCATCGCATGGGAGACCGGGTCGCCGTCCGTCTGCACGTAAACGTGCAGGTCAGAACCCGGGACAATTTTGAATACATGGTCGATATCGACCCCCTGAGTCGAAATGAGGTTGCCGGTGCCCGGTTGATGAGCGACGAAGAAGGGCTCGCTCTTTATCACAACAATTTGGCCATGCAGGCCCTGGCGAACGACCAGCCGGGCCTAGCCTGGTTGCAGGTGGTGAAGGGACTAGAGGTGGCGCCAGAGTTTTCTCAGTTGTGGGTGAACCTGGGGGCTATCTACCGCTACTCGGGGCAGTTGGCCGAGGCGGAGCAAGCGTATTTTCAGGCCCTGGAAATTGATCAGGGCGACCGCTCTGCCATGAACAATCTGGTGTATTTGTATGAGAACCAGGGCCGGACCCGGGAAGAAGAGTACTGGCTGGATCGCCTCAACAGCTACCGGGAGAGGAACCCCTACTATCACGCCAGCCTGGGGGATACGGCCATGGAGGCGGGGGACTGGGATCAGGCGTATAAGCACTATAGAAAGGCTCGCCGAATGCAGCCCGACGACGGCCAGTTGAGCTACAACCTCGGTCTTGCGGAACACAAGCGAGGGAATGTCAAAGCCGCGGAGAAGTTGATTACCCAGGCCATCGAGCGTGCCTCTTTCCGCGTCGAACGGGAGCGCTATCAAGTCCAGTTGAACGTCATCCGCGAAGAGCAGGCGGCCGCTCTCCTGTAAGCTGTCGTAGCGGTCTCCAGGGCCTTTCGGTATCCTCCGCGCCTTTGTAGCGGAGGTCCATCATGACCGCATTTTCTCGAGTTAAAGACCTGTTGGCGACTGATCCGACGACAACGGGTACTGTTTCCGTTCGCGGTTGGTTGCGCAGTAAACGGGATTCCAAGGCGGGCATTTCCTTTCTCGCTGTGCACGACGGATCCTGCTTCGATGCCATCCAGGCCGTTGCCCCCAGTGATCTGAGCAATTACGCCGATGAAGTGTTGTCTCTCACCACCGGTTGTGCCGTAGAGGTGCACGGTGAGTTGGTGGCGTCCCAGGGCAAGGGGCAGTCCGTGGAGATTCAGGCGCAGGAGGTTCGCGTACTCGGCTGGGTCGATGATGCGGAGAGCTATCCCATCGCCAAGAAACGGCACAGTTTCGAGTACTTACGTTCCCAGGCCCATTTGCGCCCTCGGACCAACACCTTCGGTGCGATTACCCGCGTGCGCCACTGTCTGGCCAATGCTATCCACAGCTATTTCCATGACTCTGGTTTCTACTGGATAAACACGCCGATCATTACGGGCAGCGATTGCGAGGGCGCGGGCGAGTTGTTCCGTGTCAGCACCCTGGATATGGCTAACCTTCCCCGCACGCCCCAGGGGGAAGTGGACTTTGCCCAGGACTTTTTCGCCGGCGACGCATTTCTCACGGTCAGCGGGCAGTTGGAGGTCGAGTCCTACTGTCTCTCCATGAGCAAGGTGTATACCTTCGGCCCGACCTTCCGGGCGGAAAACAGCAATACCAGTCGTCACCTCGCGGAGTTTTGGATGATCGAGCCGGAAGTGGCATTTGCCGACCTGGGGGATAACGCGGATCTTGCGGAAGCTCTGCTCAAGCATGTCTTCCAGCGGGTGCTCGATGAATGTGAAGACGACATGGCGTTCTTCAATCAGCGCATCGACGACACGGTGCTGACGCGATTGCGAACTATGATCGACGACAGCTTTGAGCGCATGGAGTACTCCGAGGCCATCGATATCCTCCGCGCCTGTGGCGAGAACTTCGAGTTTCCCGTGGAGTGGGGAGTGGATTTGGCAAGCGAGCACGAGCGTTACCTGTGTGAGAAGCATATCGGACGTCCCGTGGTGCTGATGAATTACCCCCGCGATATAAAAGCGTTTTACATGCGTCTGAATGACGATGAACGGACCGTGGCCGCCATGGATGTGCTGGCACCGGGTATCGGTGAAATCATCGGCGGCAGTCAGCGCGAGGAACGGCTGGATGTGCTGGACGCGCGCATGGACGACGCCCTGCGCGAAGAGCTGTGGTGGTACCGAGACCTACGTCGCTACGGCACGGTTCCCCACGCGGGTTTCGGTCTGGGTTTCGAGCGTTTGATTAACTACGTCACGGGCATGGACAACGTTCGCGACGCTATCCCCTTCCCAAGAACGCCGGGGAGCGCCCACTTCTAGCCCGTGCTGGGTCCCGTCGCTTCCGAACTGGTCTCGGAAGTGACCGGCGCTATCAGGCCGGAGTCATCCGTTACTTTGAACAGGGGAAGATGCGCCGTGTTCGGGTCTTCCCCGGCGAGGGTGACGGCGACTTCTGTGGTCACCCGGAACTGGCGCGCCTTGCTTTTAAGGGTTGCGGTCCACTTGTCGTAGGTGAACTTTTCCTTACCCCCCTTGAGGTCGACGTAGCCCTCCAGGCCATTGTCATCGAGGCGCACGGTGAATCCGAGATTGCCCATATGGGTAACCTGACCGCGCCAGGGTTTGGGGTCTGCATTGTTCAAGCGTTGCAGATACTCCAGGGCCAGCCAGCGTTCGGCTTCCAGACTGACCTGACGGAGCTTGTTCAGGCGCTGGGACAAGTTTTCCAATTCTTCCTGCTGGCAGAGCTGCGCATCGTCTCCGCGCAGGACGGCCTTTAGCTGTAGATGGACCAGGAAATCCAGGTACTTCCGCAAGGGGGAGGTGCAGTTCGTGTAGAGCGGCAGCGACATGCCCATGTGTTTGCCGGGTTTCTTTGATAGGCGCGCCCGGGTCAGAAGGCGGTTGACCATGCTGCGCAGGGGGAGTTCGTGCTCCGCCGCCGCCAGCTGGGTCAGGAGGGCGCGGTATCCCTCCCGGGAATCGAGATCGGAGTCTTTCAGGTCCGGGGCATAGAGCTCCACGAAACGGCTTCGATCCTTAAGGCGATCACGCCGGAAGCCGTCGTGAACCACAAAGGGGCCGGTGGCTTTGGCTTCAGCTAGTTGCTCCGCTGCGCAGCGATTCGTCGCCACCATGCACTCTTCCACCAGGCGTTGGGAAAGCAGTTTCTCGCAGGGTTCGATGTTGTCGATATGCCCTTGCTCATCGAGGATCCAGCGATACTCCCGGCGCTCCTCCATGACGAGTTCCTTTGCTTCTCGTTGCGCCCGCAAGGCCCGGGAAACCTGATAGAGGGCCTCGAGGGGGGTGGCGTGACAGATCAGTGCGTCATCGTGGCCGCCCAGATAGCGGTCGACGGCGTAGTACGACAGCTTGGCTCGGGAGCGAATCCGCGCCTCGAAGAAGCGATGCTCGCCCAGTTCTCCCCCCTCGCTGACCGCTACTCGACAGACAAGAGCCGGGCGCAGCTCATCTTCCGCAAGGGCGCAGCGCTCTTGAGCGATAAGCTCCGGAAGCATCGGCACTACATCGCCGTGAAAGTAAACGCTGCTGGCCCGCTTGGCCAGGATTTCTCGAAGGGACGATTCCGCGTCGATGAACGCCGTTGGATCGGCAATGGCCACGTATAGCACCCAACCGTCGCTGGTTACCTCGGCGTACAGTGCATCATCAATATCTTGAGTTCGGGCCGCATCGATGGTCACGAAGCTCAAATCCGTAAAGTCTTCCCGTTCGCCTTCGTTCGCCGGGTCTCGCTCCGCCAACACCTGTTTCAGTTGGCCCAGGGACTCTTCATCCCAACAGCGGGAAACCTTGTGTTTAGCCAAGGTATATTTGTTTTCGATACCGGCTTCCTTGGCATTCCCCAGTTTCTCCAGGACCTTTGCCTGGGGGCGACCATCGCGGATAGGGTGGCGATGGACCGCGCAGCGCAGATAGTCGCCAGGTGTCGCCCCATTGCGGGCCTGGGGCGGAAGAAACATCCAGCGCTGGAGCTCCGGGCGTCCGGCGACATCAGGCTGCACAAACAGCGCTTTGCCCTTGGCCACGCAGAGACCGGTGAATTCGTCGATGGAGCTTTGAACGAGCCCCTCGATTTCCGCCACCGGGCGTTTGTCTTTCCCCTGGCGTAAACACAGATTCACCCGGTCGCCGGGAAATGCCTTGAGCATTTCGTCCGGTGGCAGGAAAACTTCCCGTCCATCGTCGATCCGAGCGAAGCCATAGCGCGCCGCGGTACCGCGGACAACACCTTCGGCCCGTTCTTTCTCGGATTCCATCTTGTTTTTAAGCCCCTTGAGCTGGTCAAGGGCGTTGCGGTCTAGCATTCGAAAGGGGATTCAATATCGGGAAAGCAAGGGGCGCTATGCTAGCTGATTCGCCCGCAAGTGTCAGGGAGCGAGCCGAGGCGAAAGCCCCGTTGACAGTATTCCTCGCCGCCGCTGATAATCGAACTGTCTTCAGCGCAAGGCGGATACAGCGATCTACCCAGCGTTATCGCACGTGGTCCTGATGACCCCCCGGATAATTTGATGATGATTCCGGTCAGTCTCCTTCCGAGGAACTTGGGGGTAACAGCTTGTCGAGCCCATGGCCGTCCGGTCGGTGCTTGCGGGACTTCTGCCCCCTCGAGTTGCATTAAGACGTATCGAACAAGACCCATCGAAACCTACCGCTGGTCGATCCCATGGTTGCCGCGGCCCCTGTTTTTTTTCTCTGATCAAGTTTTGCCTTTAAGTTAACTTTTGAGGATATGCCTATGGAATCCAGCTCCGTCGTGCACGATATGATGCCCCTGGTGGAACCGGCCAAAAAGGTCTACGTGCTCGATACAAACGTGTTGTTACACGACCCCACGGCGGTCACGGCGTTTAACGAACATCATGTGGTAATCCCTATGACCGTGCTGGAGGAGCTGGATCACATCAAGGATCGGCGCGACAAGACTGTCAGCCGGGAGGCACGCATCGCCATCCAGATGATCGACAAAATCGTTGATGGCGCCATGCCCCAGGAGATCCAGGAAGGGGTGGCTATTCCTGGCGCTGAGGCTCGCGCAGGCACCCTGGCGATTTACCCGGATCAACTGATTGGCGATGACAGCGAGATCCCCTATCTGGACGGGACCCCCGATCAGGCCAATGACAACCGCATCATCAACGTGGCGCTGAAACTCCAGGCGGAAAACGAGGCTTCATTTGTTTGTCTCGTGACCAAAGATATCAACATGCGTATCAAGGCCAAGGGCTCGGGTCTCCTCCATGTTGAAGACTACCGGCGCGATCGAGTACTGGATGACATCGATCTCCTGAGCAAGGGCTACGAGCATATCGAGGGCGATTTCTGGGCCGGTGTTGAGGAGGTCGACACCGTTCGGGAAGACAATTTCACCTTGCATCGTATTCCTCGGAAGGCTTTGCCCGGCGCGTATCCGAAGATGTTTCTCTACGATGACAATGACTTCATGGCCTTTGTAGTGCGTCTGGATGAGGAGTACGCCTATCTGCGTTGTGATAGCCGCGACAGTCTTATGAATCGGCGTTTCTGGGGCCTTTCGCCGCGCAATCTTGAGCAGGCCATGGCCATGTCGCTCATCGCCAACGAGGATGTCGATATGACGGTTATGACCGGCCCCGCAGGGTCCGGGAAAACCCTTATTGCTCTCGCTTACGGCCTCCATGCGATTCTCGAAGAAGGTCGCTATAGCAAGCTGATTGTTGCGCGCTCCACGCCTCCCATTGCCGAAGATATCGGCTTTTTACCCGGCACCGAGGAAGAAAAGATGGCGCCCTGGCTCGCCGCCTTCGATGACAATCTGGAGATTCTCCACGGTACCGATGAATCCTGTACGGGAAGCATCGATTACGTGAAGGAGCGGGCGAATATTCAGTTCAAATCCTTGAATTTCATGCGTGGTCGCTCCTTCAACAATGCCTACATCATCATCGATGAAGCCCAGGGTCTGACACAGTTTCAGCTCAAGTCCGTAATCAGTCGTGTCGGCGAAGATTCCAAGATTGTGGTTTTGGGGAATCTGGCACAGATCGACAACAAGTACATATCGCCGCTCACTTCGGGGCTCACCTATCTTGTGGAGCGGAGCAAGAACTATGATCACGCCGGAGTTATGCACGTAAACGGTATCGTTCGCTCTCGTCTGGCGGCCTTCGCCGAGGAGAACCTCTGAGCCACCGTGGACAAGCTGTTCATAGTTCTGCAGCGCCTGCTGCCCCAGCATGGGCTTTCTCGGCTCCTAGGACGTCTTGCTCGTGCCCGGGGCCCTCGTTGGTTGCGGGTACGGGTTATCCGTGCCTTCGTGGCTCGTTACGATGTTAATCTTGAGGAGTCTGAGCGGCCCCTGCCCGAGGCCTTTGAAAGCTTCAACGCATTCTTCACCCGATCCCTGAAGAATGGGGCACGCCCCCTCTGTGCGTCGGGCATCGCCTGTCCTGCCGATGGCGCCATCAGTGAATGTGGTGATCTTGACGATGACCGGTTGCTGCAAGCCAAAGGGCGTTCCTACACCCTGGACGCCCTTCTGGCGAGCGATCGGCCTCGGGTAGAAGAGTTTCGCGGTGGCAGTTTCGCCACCATCTATCTGTCGCCGCGGGATTATCACCGGGTGCACATGCCCCTCGATGGGCAACTGCAGAACAGTGCCTACATCCCCGGCGATCTGTTTTCCGTAAACGGCACCACGGCCGCTGGGGTAGAGAACCTCTTCGCCCGCAATGAACGACACGTCAGCTACTTTGATACGCCCCGTGGCCCTATGGCCATGGTTTTGGTGGGCGCCATGATTGTCGCCGGTATAGAAACCGTTTGGGCCGGTCAAGTGGCACCGGTCGCGCGCCGCGTGCAACGTTGGGATCACCGCGCAACCCCGACGCCCGTGCTCCTGGAGCGGGGCGCGGAGATGGGCCGGTTCTTCCTCGGTTCAACGGTCATCCTGTTGTTTCCGCGCGGTGTGGCCGCGTGGAACGAAGACTGCATTGCTGGCGCCGCCGTGCGCATGGGACAGCAGCTCTCCGCGTAAGATATCTCGGCCGCGGTGATGCTCTACCCGCGATCCTCGAGGCCCATGGCGCGCCCATGCTAGACTGATTTTACCGACTCGCTGAGGTGATAGACGTGCAGGACGAGGCCAACCTCATCTGGGTGGACATGGAAATGACTGGACTCGACCCGGACTCAGATCGTGTCATCGAAATCGCAACCATCGTTACGGATGGCGATCTCAATACCCTCGCCGAAGGCCCCGTGCTGGCCATCCATCAAAGCGACGATGCGCTGGCGGGCATGGATGAGTGGAACACCACCCACCATGGGAACTCCGGATTAACGGAGCGTGTTCGGGCCAGTACCATTGATGAGGCGGACGCGGCGAGACAGACCCTGGCCTTCTTGGAGCGCTGGGTGCCCGCGGGGGCTTCGCCCATGTGCGGGAACAGCATCTGCCAGGATCGGCGTTTCATGGCTCGGCATATGGCGGAGTTGGAGCGCTACTTCCACTACCGAAACCTCGATGTGAGTACCCTTAAAATTCTGGCCCAGCGATGGCGGCCCGACATCGCTGCCGGTCTGAAGAAGAATGCGGTCCATTTGGCGCTGGATGATATCCGCGACTCTATCGACGAGCTGCGTTATTACCGCGAGCATTTCTTGCGCGCTGCAGCCGATCGACGCTGACGATCCAGGGCCCAGGCGACATGCTCGCGAACCAGTTCCGAGGGATGATCCTGCCGTAATGTTAGAGCGGCGCTGATCGTTTCTGTAAACGGAGCGTTACCCAGGGCAATGGCAAGATTGCGCAGCCACCGTTCATGGCCGATCCGCCGCAGGGCGGATCCCTCTGTTCTGGCGGCCCAGGTTTCTTCATCCCAGAGAAACAGTTCCACCAGGGAAGAATCGTCCAGGTCGTGCCGGGGTTGGAAATCCTGCTCCTTGGTCGGTTGAGCGAACTTGTTCCATGGACATACCAACTGACAGTCGTCGCAACCAAACACGCGGTTGCCCATGAGGGGACGCAGTTCTGGGTCGATGCTCCCGCGATGTTCGATGGTGAGGTAGGAAATGCAGCGCCGGGCGTCGAGTTC
Source organism: Halieaceae bacterium UBA6060 (assembly GCA_002428935.1). Classification (GTDB taxonomy): domain Bacteria; phylum Pseudomonadota; class Gammaproteobacteria; order Pseudomonadales; family Halieaceae; genus Congregibacter. Next base: position 4,212 of record DIYG01000173.1, on the reverse strand, counting down.
GAAGGGTCCCGTGAAAGCCTGGGTCGGACAGATATCCAGGCAGGCGGTACAGCTGCCACAGTGCTTGCTGCTTTGGGGAGTATCCGGTGGTAAGGGTAGGTCCGTGTAGATCTCACCGAGGAAAAACCAAGATCCCGCGTCCTGATTGATGAGCATAGTGTTTTTGGCGATCCAGCCCAGCCCCGCTCGCTCCGCGAGCGCACGCTCAAGAACCGGGGCGCTGTCTACAAAGGCGCGATAGCTGCCCCCGCCCAGTTCGTCCTCGATGCGCCGGGCGAGCTGCGCCAACCGCTTGCGCACGAGCTTGTGATAGTCGCGACCCAGGGTGTAGCGGGCGATATAAGCCTGCTCCGGCTTTTCCAGGAGCAGAACCGGGTCCGAGCCTTGGGGCAGATAGTCCATGCGTAGGGAGAGGACGCGGCAGGTGCCCGGGACCAACTCCTCCGGTCGGGAGCGTTTCTTGCCGTGGGCGCCCATCCACGCCATCTCACCGTGGTAGCCCGCGGCCAGCCAGCGCTGCAGATACCCTTCGTGCTCCTGTAAATCGATATCGCTTACGCCCATTTGAGCGAAGCCCAGATCTGTGGCCCAGGCGCGGATCTTCTCAACGACCGATTCATCGGGTTGTGGTGGGGATTCCCGGGACAAGCTGCACCTCTCCAGCGATGCTGACCGTATAATCGGGGCCATGTACGCCAGCCCCCGGACCATTTTGCCAGAGGCACTGCCATCGTGGTCGTGACCCCCCCCCAATTCTTGTACACCGCCGAGCAAAGCCGTGCCGTGGATCGCTGCGCCATAGAGGAGCATCATTTGCCCGGGCCGGTATTGATGGCCCGCGCGGCCCGTGCGGCATTCACGATGCTCCTGGAGCAAGTCCCCGCGCCAAAGCACTTGAGCGTTCTTTGCGGTCCGGGCAACAACGGTGGGGATGGCCTTCTCCTGGCCATATTGGCTCAGGGGCGAGGCATATCGGTGGATGTTTACCTTGTCGATGGTGAGCCCCGTACCCCCGATGCGCGTCTGGCGGCGGAGCGTGCGCAACGAGCGGGCCTTGAGCTGCGATCCCCCGACGATCTAGAGCTTCCCGCAGAGGGAATCGTCATCGATGCCATGCTCGGTACCGGCATTCGCGGTGCCCCCAGGGATTCCTACGCCCGGATGATAGCTGCTGTGAATAGCTCGGGATGCCCCGTCCTGGCTCTCGATGTACCGTCCGGGGTAGATGCGGACACTGGTGCGGTCGCGGGTGAGGCCGTTGGCGCAACCTGGACGATCAGCTTTATCACGGACAAGCGCGGCTTACACACGGGTCTGGGGGCGGACCACGCTGGTATCTGCCGCTTGGATGATCTTGATGTACCTGCGGCGGCCTTTGCCGCTGCGGGAGAGGCCTGCTCCATTCTCGCTTTGGAGCGCGAGATACAGGCGTTACCGTCGCGAAAGGGTGATGCTCACAAAGGAGACTTCGGGCGCTGCCTGCTCATCGGTGGTGATCGCGGGATGGGCGGGGCGGTGCTCTTGGCGGCGGAGGCGGCGCTGCGATGCGGTGTTGGATTGACACGGGTCGCTACCCGCCGTGAGCACCTTGGACCGCTGCTGACGCGCTTGCCGGAGTGTATGGCTTCGGCGGTGGAGCATCGGAATGAGCTTGAGCCACTCCTGGCCTGGGCCGATGCTATTGTCATTGGACCTGGCCTGGGTTGCGACCCCTGGGGCGAGCAGATGCTTCACGGGGCTCTGGCTAGCGCCAAGCCTTTGCTTCTGGACGCAGACGCCTTGAATCTTCTGGCCAGGAACGCCCCGGCCAGCCTGCCGTCCGGTTCCGTATTGACGCCGCACCCGGGAGAAGCAGCGCGGCTCCTGGGTATGACTACGACCGCTGTGCAAGCTGACCGTTTCCATGCAGCAAGAGAGCTGGCCCAACGATTTGCTGCCAGTGTAGTCCTCAAAGGGCAGGGCAGCCTGGTGGCCGCAGACGACGGGATCGCCCTGTCTACCAGGGGCAATCCCGGCATGGCCAGCGGCGGCATGGGCGATGTGCTCAGCGGCGTTATTGGCAGCTTCCTTGCTCAGGGGTTAGGGAGTTTTAGTGCGGCACGGCTCGGTACAGAGCTGCATGCGGTGGCCGGTGACCGCGCGGCTCAACGGATAGGTCAGACGTCACTCCTGGCCAGCGATCTTATCGGCGAGATTGGCGCTCTTCTGCCGTGAGTGGCATGGTGTTGATTGTAAAAGATGAAGACGCTCTGGTAGCTCTTGGGCGATCCCTGGCCGGGGCCTGTGATCGAGGTTTGGTGATTTATCTGCGGGGCGAACTGGGTGCTGGGAAGACCACCCTTACACGAGGCGTCGCCAGAGGTCTGGGGCACGAGGCGGCGGTGAAAAGTCCTACCTACACCCTGGTAGAACCTTACGCCGACCTCGATCTCCCCCTGTATCATTTCGATCTGTATCGCCTTGGGAACCCTGAAGAACTTGAGTTCATGGGCATCCGCGATTATTTCAACGCCGATGCTCTGGTGGTCGTGGAGTGGCCGGAACGCGGTGCAGGATTTTTGCCCCCTTCGGACCTTGAGATTACTATTGCGGTGGCCGATGTGGGACGAGAGGTAAGCCTGGTCCCGGGCAGTGAGGCTGGTGCACAGTGTGTGCAAAAACTGGGTGGCCCGTAAGGGGTCCCGCGGCAGATCCGCAGCGTGATCGGGGAGGAGTGGGAGATAGGAACCCCGCGAACAAGGAGACGGGCTTCTCGTCACAAGCGTTGCTTGTGGGTTTACCTGACGGCGCTGCTCCTGGTCATCGCCGCTCCGCTGCAGGCGACGCAGGTTCGAGACCTACGTATTTGGCGGGCTCCAGACCACACCCGTCTGGTGCTCGACTTGAGTGGCCCCGCTGAGCACAAAATCCTGGAACTAAGTAACCCTCGCCGCCTGGTGATAGACCTCGCAAATACAAGCCTCGTTGCCTCCTACGATGATCTCGCCCTGGATAATACGCCCATCGCCCGGCTCCGCAGTGGTGTTCGCGAAGGTGATGATCTGCGTCTGGTTCTCGATCTGCGCGCCGCGGTAAGGCCGCGGAGCTTTTCCCTCGCGGCCACGGATATGGCCGCCGACCGGGTGGTGATCGATCTATATGACGAGACCGGCGGAGTGACCGCAGAGCCAACGGTAAAGAAGAGCGCCCAGAGTAATGATCGCCGCGATATCATCATTGCCATCGACGCGGGTCATGGGGGCGAAGACCCGGGCGCTCTGGGGCCGGGCAGGCTTCGGGAGAAGCAGGTGGTCATGGAAATCGCTAGAGAGTTGCACCGTTTGTTTGAGCGGGACGCTGGCTTTTCTCCCACACTGATCCGCAGCGGTGACTACTATGTCAGCCTTAAAGGACGGCGCGATCTGGCTCGCAAACGCAAAGCCGACATGTTTGTATCCATCCACGCCGATGCCTTTCGGGATAAGCGCGCCCGCGGTGCATCGGTGTACGCCCTCTCTACGCGAGGGGCCACGAGTACCACCGCGAGCTATCTCGCCCAGCGAGAGAATGCTGCAGACCTTCTTGGTGGGGTCAGTCTCAGTGATAAAGAGGACGCCCTGGCCATGACGCTCGCTGATCTGTCGATGACCGCAAGCCTCGACCGAAGTTTGAATGTGGGTGCCAGCGTGCTCGGTGAAATGGGCGATATTGCGCGCCTCCACAAGAAACAGGTAGAGCAGGCGGGCTTCGCGGTGCTGAAATCACCCGACGTCCCCTCGATCTTGGTGGAGACCGGCTTTATTTCCAACCCGGAGGAGGCCAAGAAGCTCGCCGACCCGCGCTATCGACGGCGCATGGCTCAGGCCATCCATCGAGGCATCGTCCAGTGGTTTCGTGAGCATCCGCCCACGGGTTCCCTGTTGGCCTATGAGCGTGACCAGGGCGCTCGGGAATACACCATCGTGAGCGGCGACACCCTGTCCGGTATCGCGGTCCGCTTTAACACCAGCGTGGCCCTTATCAAACAGCACAACGATCTGCGTAACAGCCGAATCCTGGTTGGCCAGACCTTACGTATCCCCGCCAGCTAAGGGTCGGCGGCCCGGTATGACAACGATTAAGCGCCTTCCTCCTCGCCTTGCGAACCAGATCGCCGCCGGCGAAGTCGTGGAGCGCCCCGCGTCCGTGGTCAAGGAACTGCTGGAAAACAGCCTGGATGCGGGCGCGGAACGG
>DIYG01000165.1 GCA_002428935.1 Halieaceae bacterium UBA6060 | reverse complement strand
GGCGACCTCGACTTCGGAGTCGAGGGCTGACGTGGCCTCGTCCAGGACCAGTATGGGTGCATCCTTGAGCATCACCCGGGCGATGGCGATGCGCTGTCGTTGGCCGCCGCTCAGTTTCACGCCCCGCTCACCGACGCGGGCATCGAGGCCCGCCGCGCCGTCCTGATCTCGAAGACTGGCGATGAAGTCTTCGGCGCGAGCTTTCTTTATCGCCACCAGCAGTTCCTCTTCGCTGGCGGTCTCTCGACCATAGAGGATGTTGTCGCGCACGGAACGATGGAGCAGCGACGTGTCCTGGGTGACCATGCCGATATTGGCTCGCAGGGTCTCCTGCTGGACGCTGCGTACGTCTTGTCCATCAATGCTGATGCTGCCGCCCTGCACGTCGTGGAAGCGCAGGAGGAGGTTGACCAGGGTTGATTTACCGGCCCCGGAACGGCCGATGAGCCCGATTTTTTCACCGGCGGCGATGTCCAGGTTTAGGGCCTCGAACACGGGTTTTTCGGGGCTGTAGTGAAAGGCCACGTCGCGAAAGCTGAGTTTGCCAGATGTCACCTGCAACGGTTGCGCATCCGCAGCGTCTTCGACGGCCACGGAAGTACTCAGGGTAGTGATACCGTCGCGCACCGTCCCGATGTTCTCGAAGAGATCCGACACTTCCCACATGATCCATTCGCTGATGCCATTTATGCGCAGACACAGAGCGAGGGCTGCAGCGATCGCGCCGGGAGAGATGCTGCCGTCAAACCACAGATACAGGGAGGTGGCGCTGACGGACAAGATCATCAGGGTATTGTTGCTGGCAACAGCGGTTTCCATCCAGGTCACCAAGCGCATCTGCGGATGGACCGTGTCCAGAAAAGCCTGCATGCCCTGACGGGCGTAACCCGCTTCCCGGTGGGCATGGGAGAACAGCTTCACGGTGCTGATATTCGTGTAGCTGTCGGCAACCCGGCCCGTCATCAGAGCGCGGGCATCGGCCTGGCGTTCCGATACCCTTTGCAGCCGGGGGAGGACCACATACAGGATCCCCGAGTACAACAACAGCCATAGGAGTAGGGGCAGGGCGAGGCGCGGGTCGATGCTGCTAAGAAGCACCAGCACCGAGAAAAAGTACACCGCCACATAAACGAGAATGTCCAACAGGATCAGGACCACGGAGCGCACCGCAAGGGCGGTTTGCATGACGCGAGTGGCGACGCGCCCCGCGAACTCGTCCTGGAAGAAGCTAAGACTCTGCCTTAGGAGGTAGCGATGGGCGGTCCAGCGGACGATCATGGGGAAGTTGCCCATGAGGGTCTGGTGTAGCAGTAAGGACTGCAATCCGACGAGCAGTGGGTAGGCGGCGATCACGGCGAGACCGGTCCACAGAAGCGTCCAACCGCCGTCGCTACCGATATGCTCCGGTGTGCTGTTCGAGAGTAGATCGACACCTCGTCCCAGGAGGTCGAAGAGCGCGACTTCGACGATGGCGATGCCGGTGCTCAGCGCCGCCAGCAATAGCAACCAGTGCTCCAGGCCTCGGGAGTGGTGACGACAAAAGGCATACACAGAACCCGGAGCCCGCTCCGGTCGGACGTCGGGGAAGGGCTTCACGAGTTTCTCAAAAAATGCGAAGGCCATGGCGCAAATCTGCCTTAGGAATGGGTGTCATCGGGTGTCCCGCGGAGAAGCGGGGGCCGCAGTTTAGCGCATCGTTCTTACTCCCGGCGTGCTGGAGTCCCAATCCGGTCGATGGGGAGCGGGAAACGGTCCCTCCACGGGCCTAGGAGCGGGGTTTGGGTGGTGAGTGTGCAGGCTGGTACGCGCTGGTAGGAGCGTTTACACTCCCGCCCTCTTGATGCGCTGGTGCTCGCCGCGCAGGCCCGTGCTTTGCCCAAGTGGTTTTGTCGGGGCCGGTTTAGCCTTCTGCCGTGGGCAGGGAGTCGGCGGTGAGTTGCAGTTGTCCAGATAATCTTTTCACGCCAATTACAGGAACACCCCATGAAGACACTGACCAAGCCCGTAGTGGCGCTGTGCGCGTTTGCGGCCCTCGCCGCCTGCCAGCAGCAGGCCCCATCGGAACCTGCGGAAGCAGAACTGACTCTGGAGACGTCCAATCAACGGCTAAGCTACGGGGTTGCCCTGGGCCTGGGTCGTAACATGGCCAACGATGGCATGACCGTAGACGTCGACGCCTTCGCCGCCGGTCTGCGCGATGCGGTTACCAATGCCCCACAGCGGATTTCCGATGAGGAAATTCAGGCGGAAATGGTCGCCTTCCAGCAGAGAATAAATGAAGAACGCCAGGCCACCACCGAGGCTCTTTCGGAAGCCAATGCGGCCGCATCAGCGGCGTTTCTCCTTGAGAACAGCACCCGTGAGGGTGTCGTGACCACGGAATCTGGTCTGCAGTACGAAGTTGTTGAGGCTGGTGACGGCGCTACCCCCGGGCCGGAAGACTCGGTTCAGGTTCACTACCGTGGCACGTTGATTGACGGCTCCGAGTTCGACTCATCCTATGCTCGTGGAGAACCCGTAACCTTTGGTGTCGGTCAGGTCATCAGCGGGTGGACGGAAGCTCTGCAGCTCATGAAGGTCGGCTCCAAGTACAAGCTGTATATCCCCTCAGAGCTGGCCTACGGCACTGGCGGTGCCGGAGAGCGCATCGGTCCGAACGCAGCTCTGATCTTTGAAGTTGAGTTGCTCGACATTCCCAGCCAGCAGGCTGCGGCGGAAGAGGGATCTAGCGAGGGCTAAGCCGCCGCTAGATCAGGCGCTGGCCTGGGGTCGCAGGAGCTGAAATAGCGCGATTCCGGCCAGCACCACAAATAGCGCCAGGGTTTGCTCGGGGATGCTCAAACCGAGAAAGGTCCACACGACTTCTGCGCAGTTGCCATCACCCATTATGACGACCTGAAAGGTCTCGGCCAGGGGCAAGGTTTCCAGCATGTATTCCAGGCTCGGCCCGCAGGCCGGCGCCATGTCCTCCGGCAGGCTTTGTAGCCAGACGTGACGTCCTGCCACCGCAGCTCCCCCGAGTGCCGCCAATAGACACAGCGCTGCATACACCCGCCTGCCCCAGCCCTGGGGGTTGTGCAGGGCGGCCAACAAGGCGAACAGGCCTACCAGAATGACGAAACCGCGCTGGGTGATGCACAGGGGGCAGGGGGGTAAGCCCAGGGTCTGCTGCAGAAACAAAACGGCGAAAGCCATGGATACGATGGTGAGGAGGAAAAGTCCGGTAAACACGGGCCGGATGGCTAACAGGGGATTCATTCAGTCTCTCGTGCGAATAGCTTTGTACTGGTCGTAGTAAGCGGCCAAATAAGCTTCGAAGCTCAGGTCATCGCTCGCTTCTATGGCTGTCTGGCGCTCCAGGGATTGAATACTCTCTTCCCGTAAGCGCTGCGCAGCCTCTTCTTTGAGTTCAAACTCGGCAAAGTGTTCCGCCCAGCGACGACTGTATTCGAGGGCAAAGCGAAAATAGGGTTGGGCTTTGTCCGCCATTTCCCGCAGAACTCGCGCCGAGGGGAGTTCTTCGTCTCCCCGGACCTTTGCGGTCTCCTGGCTAACGGCCTGGACGTAGTCACTGGCGTCGTGGGCTTTATCGAGAAGCTCGGCGCTGGCCTGCACGTCTTTCAGCAGGGCCTCGGCCCACTCCCTAAGCTCCCGTTCGCCCCCGGTGTCTTGCAAACGGAGACCTGGCTTGCGGCCCTCGTTAACGACCGCCGTCATATTGCGCGCCATGCGATCCTGTTCCTGTTCGTCGCACAGGGGACTGGGCGCCGTGAGGCAATGGATCAGAAACGCGTCGATAAAACGCATCTGCTGGGCCGAGATACCCAGGGGATAGAACGGACTGACATCAACACAGCGGATCTCCACGTACTCGATCCCCCGTTCATGGAGGGCGCTGAGCGCCGTTTCGCCACTGCGCGCCGGACGCTTCGGGCGAATGGTGCTGTAAAACTCATTCTCAATCTGCAGCAAGCTGTCGTTGAGCTGCATGTACTCGCCATCGCGCTGACCGCGAAACTCCGCATAGGCCTCATGAGGCGTAAGGATGGCGTCGGTGAGCGTGGTTAGATAATTGTTCAAGCTGTTGTAGCAGACCCGCAGGGATTTCTGCGCCGTGCTGTTGTAGCCCAGATCGCTCATTCGCAAGGCTGTAGCGTGGGGAAGATGCAGGGAGTTCCCCTCTCCGTCGAAGGGCACCAGGTTGTGGTCGCCGCGACCGCTCATGAAACTGGCGCAGACCGCAGGCGAGGCGCCAAAGAGGTAGATGAGCAGCCACGACCAGCGGTGAAAATTTCGGATCAGACCGAGATAGCGCGTGGTGATGTAATCCTTCAGGGGACCGGTATCGCCGTCGGCCTCCTGGGACTGGCTCCAGTAGTGTTCGGGCATGGAGAAGTTGTAATGAATCCCCGCGATGGCCTGCATCATGCGCCCGTAGCGATGGCCGAGACCGTAGCGGTACACGGTTTTCATGCGACCCACGTTGGAGTTGCCGTAACGGGCCACGGGGATGCCCGCGTCCCCGGCAACGATGCAGGGCATGCTGGCGCTCCACAGTCGCTCTCCGTTGAGCTGTTGATAAACAAAGGCGTGGATTTCTTCGAGGGTATTCAGGGAGGCGTCGATGCTGGTAGACACCGGCGTAATGAACTCCATGAGGGCTTCGGAGTAATCCGTGGTGATGCTGCTGTGAGCCAGGGCCGAGCCCAGGGCTTCCGGATGCGGGGTTTGCGCGAGCATGCCCTGGCTGTCGACGCGCAGGGATTCTTTTTCGATTCCTCGCTGGATGCCTTGCAGCAGGGTTGGGTCAGCGGCGCTCAGGCGGCCTAGCTGCTGGTGCCAGTGTGATGTCAAAGTGGGCCCTCTCCCTTGTCGAATCCCGCGCGGCGCATGTTCCGGAGTGCTGATTGCTCAGCTTTGCCCTGCGGCTGTCTATTGCCCAGGGTCGCGGGGCCGCATCATACACCGCGAGACTGATCCGCCGTAAGCGCCCGTACCCGCAGCGAAAACGACTGCTGGACACGGCGATGCGGTGCCCCGATGAGTCACGGGAGCCCCGAGAGAATCCGGGGCCGGTGTTAGAATGGCGTTCTCGTTGAATTCGGAAGCGTTATGAGAGTTGCGGCGGTATTAGCCCTATTGGTTGTTGTTGGTCTTTTTGCCTGGCGACAGATGGCTGGAGATGGGCCAGGTACTCAGCGTGGAGCGCGCCCTCCTGCGCCGGTGACGATTATCGAAGTGAGCACCCGCAGCTTTCGTGATCGCATACCCGCCCTGGGTACCCTTCAGGCCTGGGAATCCATCGACATCACCTCTCCCGTTTCGCAGTTGATTACCGGCATCGAGTTTGAAGACGGCGATCGCGTTGACCGTGGCCAGGTATTGGCGACGCTCCGCCAGGACGCAGAACTCGCGGCCCTCAGCGAACTGCGTACCCGTCTCGCCGACGCCCAGCGAGAGGTCAAGCGCCTGACGGATCTCGCCCGGAGAAATCAGGTCGCCCAAACAGACCTGGACTCAGCGCAAACGGAAGTCGAAGTGATCCGCCACCAGATGAGCGAGGCGGAGGCACGGATTGCTGACCGGACCATCGTCGCTCCATTCAGCGGCGTTCTGGGATTGCGCGAGGTGAGTGAAGGCGCACTGGTGTCTACCGGTCAGCGTTTGACCACCCTGGATGACATCAGCCGCATGCGCCTCCAGTTTACGGTCCCGGAGCGCTATCTCAGCGCCCTGCAACCCGGCATGCCCATCGTCGCGCGCACCGCCGCTTTCGCCGGCGAGTTTCGCGGCACGCTGGCGGCGATCGACAGTCGTATCGATCCGGTGGCGCGATCTGTCACCGCCCGGGCGGAGCTTCCCAACGAAGACGAGCGACTGCGGCCAGGGCTGCTCATGGAGATTGAATTAACCGGCGATCCCCAGGAAGTCATCATGGTGCCAGAGGAGAGTTTGCAGAGTCGCGCTGCCCGGCACTTTGTTTGGAAGCTGGATGGAGACCAGGTGCGGCGCAGCGAAGTGCGCATCGGACATCGAACGCCGGGTTGGGTCGTCATCACCGACGGTCTGGCGGTGGGTGAAGAGATCGTTCGGGACGGTGTGGTTCGTCTGTCCGGAAACACCGTACCCGTGCGAGTGGTGTCGGGCTGATGCTGCTCTCGGATCTGGCGGTGCGCCGCCCTGTTATGGCACTGGTGGGCAGTGCCCTGATCGTGGCCTTTGGGCTTTTGGCCTTCGACCGGCTACCCCTGCGCGAATACCCGGATATCGATCCACCGATTGTTACCGTGGATACGGAGTATCCCGGTGCGTCGGCGGCGGTGGTGGAGAACAAGATTACGGAGCTCATCGAGAACCGCTTGTCGGGTATCGAGGGCATCAAGACCATGAACTCGGCGAGCTTTGACGGTCAGTCGACGATCACCCTGGAGTTCAACCTCAACCGAGATATCGATGCGGCCGCCAACGATGTGCGCGACCGCGTGTCCGGGGTCTTGGACAACTTGCCCGAGGAAGCCCTGGCGCCGGAAACCCGCAAGAGCAATAGCGACGAGCAGGCGATCTTTTGGGCCCACCTCGTCGGCGAAAGCATGTCGGCCCTGGAGCTGACGGACTATGCACGGCGTTATCTGGAAGATCGCTTCGCGGTCCTCGATGGGGTGGCCCGGGTGCAGATTTCAGGCCAGCAGGTTTACTCCATGCGCATCTGGCTTGATCGCAACGCTTTGGTGGCGCGGGGTCTGACCGTGGCCGATGTGGAAGATGCCCTGCGGGCGCAGAACGTGGAGCTGCCCGCAGGCACCCTGAAATCCGCGCAGCGAGATTTTGTCGTTCGTCTGGATCGCAGCTATCAGGCGGCGGAGGACTTTCGTGAACTGGTCCTGGCTCGGGGTGAAGACGGCTATCTGGTGCGTCTGGCCGATGTCGCCCGGGTGGAATTGGCCAGCGCCGAGACCCGTAATCTGTTTCGCGGCAACACCGTATCGATGGTGGGTCTGGGAATCGTCAAGCAGAGCAAGGCCAATGCGTTGTCCGTAGGGCGCCTGGTGCAGGAGGAGATACGGCGCATAAACGGCCAGCTTCCCGAGGGTATGGAGCTAATTGCCAGTTTTGATCGCTCCGTGTTTGTGGCGGCGGCGATCGATGAAGTGTTTGCCACCTTGTACATCGCCGGTGCCCTGGTGGTGTTGGTGATCTTCATGTTTTTGGGGGACCCGCGCAGCCTTTTGGTACCGGCGCTTACGGTGCCCATATCCCTCATTGGCAGCTTCAGCATGCTCTGGGCCCTGGGCTATAGCATCAACCTGCTCACTCTCCTGGCCCTGGTGCTGGCCATCGGTCTGGTGGTGGACGACAGTATTGTGGTCCTGGAGAACATTCACCGCCGTCTGGTTCGCGGCGAGTCCGCCCTGGTGGCGTCCTATCGGGGATCGCGGCAGGTAGCTTTCGCAGTTATCGCCACGACGCTGGTGCTTATCGCCGTGTTTATTCCCATTACCTTCCTTGAAGGTAATGTCGGACGTTTGTTCGCAGAGTTCGCCGTGGCCATGGCTATCGCCGTGGTGTTTTCGAGTTTCGTGGCTCTCACCCTGGGGCCGGTGATCTGTTCCAAGCTCCTTGATCAGGACAAGGTGTCCAATCGCATGGCCGACGCCGTGGAGCGGCTCACGGAGTATATGGAGTTGCGTTACCGGGCGCTGCTCGAGCCCTGCGTGCGCCACGCCTGGTTATTTGTCCCCGTGTTACTGGGTTGCCTGCTCCTGGCCTGGCAAGCGAGTCAGGTGCTGCCCCAGGAGTTCTCTCCATCGGAGGATCGGGGCGTGCTGTTCATGGTGGCCTCGACACCGGAAGGGTCGTCCTTTGAGTACACCGTTGATCAAGTCCTGGCCATCGAAGAGCGTCTTATGCCCCTCGTGGAGGCTGGCGAGGTCAAGCGACTGCTGATACGGGCACCGGGCTGGGGCGGAGGTGACGCCTTCAATCGAGCCTTCACCATCATGGTGTTACACCCCTGGGAGGTCCGGGAACGGACGTCCGCGGAAATCCGTGCCGACGCCCAAAGCCGCATCGCCGATGTGGCGGGTGCGCGAACCTTTGTCCGTGCACCGCGCTCCTTCGGCGGTGGCAATGTGGACCCCGTGCAGTTTGTCGTGGGCGGCGATAGCTATGAAGAGCTCGCCGAGTGGCAAGACATCCTGCTGGAGAAAGTCGCGGAGAATCCCGGACTTATCGGCGTCGATACGGACCTCAAACCGACGAAACCCCAGCTTCGAGTATCCATCGACCGAAACCGGGCCGGAGATCTTGGCGTTCGCCTCGCTGACATCGGTCGAACCCTGGAAACCCTTTTGGGGTCCCGGCGTGTCACCACCTTCATTATGGGTGGGCGAGAGTACGATGTGATCGTCGAGGGCGAGCGAGAAGCGGCGCGGACCCTATCCGATCTGGATGATATCTACGTTCGCTCAGCTAGCACGGGTACCCTGATTCCCCTGTCCAATTTGGTGACCTTGCGCGAGCAGGCCGACGCCGGGTCTCTCAATCGCTACAACCGCGTGCGTTCCTTTACCCTGTCGGCGGGACTAAGCGAGGGTTACAAGCTGGGTGACGCTCTGGAGTATCTCCAGGAGCTGGTGCGCACGGAGCTTCCAGAGACCGCGTCCTTCGATTTCAAAGGGGAGTCGCTGGAATACTTCCAGGCCAGCGACAGTGTCTATCTGACCTTCGTCCTGGCTTTACTGGTGGTCTACCTCGTCATGGCCGCGCAGTTCGAATCCTTTGTCCATCCCGCAATTATTCTCTTTACGGTGCCCGTGGCCCTTCTCGGTGGGCTCATGGCTCTGGGTTTTACGGGTTCTACCCTCAATATCTACAGTCAGGTGGGGCTGATCATGCTGGTCGGGCTGGCGGCGAAGAATGGGATTCTCATCGTCGAGTTTACTAACCAGATGCGCGACGCGGGCTTTGATTTCGAGAGCTCGGTTATCCAGGGCGCGAGCAAGCGTTTGCGCCCCATCGTCATGACCGCATTCACTACCGTCATGGGTGCTTTGCCCCTGGTGCTCTCCACGGGACCGGGCCATGAAGTGCGCAGCGTGATCGGTGCGGTGGTCATGGGCGGCGTTGCCCTGGCGACCCTGGTAACTCTGTTTCTTGTGCCCATGGCCTATAGCCTGTTGGCTCGAGGTACGGGATCGCCCGGGCGGGTTAGTCGTCGTCTGGACGAAGAGATGGATGCCCAGCGGGAAGCTGCGGACTTGGCCACCCCGGTGGTGGAGGCCACAGGGAAGGGTTAGCGGTTCAAGCCGGCGGTACCTGTTCGTCCATGACCAGGAGAGCCGCCTCCCACTGCTCGATGTCTGAACCCTGGGCATTGAGAATTTCAAAGCCGGCGATCCAGTAGCCGGATGTTTCTTTGTCTTGCATACGCCAACGCACCTGGCCGACGAGATAGAACGGTTCGTCTTTGCCCGGTAGTTCCACGCCGATCTGCAAAATGGCCCCGACGGTAACGGCTTCGCTGATTCTGGCGCGGATGCCGCCCCGAGAGACTTCCAGGGTTTCACAGCGAGCCACTTTACCCGGGCCTAGACTCCCCGGAGGGGGAGACTCGATCTCGATAAAGACCCGTGATTCAACGGGCAGGCGGAAGAAGCGGCGCGTATCGGAGCCGGTCATTGGTCTTCTCCTCGCGCGCGTTCCACTTCCTCGCGGAAGTAGCAGTGGGTTTCGAGAATGTCGACCAAACCCTGATCAACAAGGCTCAAGAGCTCTGCCCGGTTGAGCTCCCGCAGAGCGATACCCTTGCGGTTGACGAAGATGTAGTTGTCTCGCCGGGGATCGTAGACAGCGAGCTTGGCCATGATGGGCGTTTCTCCATCATGAAATCCCAGCCACGCCCCCATGGGTACTTCGAGTTCGCGCGTGGCCGACGACAGGGTACCGGCTGCAGAGCCGGCGGCGGGTGCCGAAGGGGGTTCCGCTTTTGGTTCTGGTGCCGGCTCCGGCGTTGGCTCCGGTGTTGGTTCTGGAGCAGCCGGTGTCAGAGTTTGCACCGGCGTAGGCTCCATGGGCGGCGCCACGCTGGGTGTGTTCTGGGGTGGGGGTGCCGGATCTACCGGCGGCGAGGTTGGTGTTGGCACGTGTGTCGGCACCGGCTCCGCGGGTGGTGGAGGTGGCGATGCGGTCACCGGTGCAAAGGGAGCCGTGGCAGCAGGGTTCTCCTGAGCGGGTGGAACAGAGGACAGGGGATCTGCTGGGGCATTAGCTATTGGTTCGGTTGGCCCCGGGCCCGCGACAAAATTGCCGGTAGCTTCCTGACCGAAATGCGCCCCGGTTTGCACTCCCGGTGGCGTCGTAGCGCCCGCCGATACCCCCGGCGTCGGTGCTGGACTTGGTGCAGGTGCTGGAGTTGGCGCCAGCGCCGGGCCTGGATTTGGAGCTAAACCTGGGCCTGGACCGGGTGTCATGGGAGCCGAGTTAGGCGCCACCGTGTCACCGGTCAAGTTCTCGGGCGGTGGGGCCGAAGGCTCGATGTTCGTCTCGCCAGGTGTTGAGTTCTGGGGAGGTCCGCCTATGGAGCCGGGTGCAACGGGTTCCATGGGCGGCGGCGAAGACTCCTGCAGCGCCGTTGACCCTGGCGTCATCGCCGCGTTGCTATGGGATTCGCTAACCGGCGACAGCTCACCGTGTACCTCAGCGCCTTCCGGTGGTGCGAGAACCGGGTCATAGGGCTCGGGTACCGGTGCCGCCGGGGTGAACCCTTCGGTGGATGGCGTCCCGTTGGAAATCGCGGGGATACCTGTGCCCAAATCCGCCGCTCCTGGGCTCTGATCAGCATCGGCACTCGGTGTGAGCCCTGCGGTGGAATTCAAAGACCCGGCAGTGAATGGTTTTAGCTCGGGCTCAGGTTCTGGGTCGAGTTCCAACTCCAGCGTGGGTATCGGGTCATCGTCGTCAACGCGGCTCACGGGGGAGAGTACGGCGAATTCCTCTTCGGAGTCGGGCTGTGGTTCTGGTTCTGGTTCTGGTTCTGGTTCCGGTTCCGGATTGGGCTCGGGTTCTGGCTCCGGCGGTCGGTAAGAGGGGTCAATAAACTGCCGTAACTGGTCGTCGCTATTGATCCCCGCGGCTCCCGCGAGACTGATGCTAAAGGTCACTGCACCCGGTAAGGGCTGGGCAAACCCGTCCGCGAGGCGGTGCTGGAAGGCGCGACGGGAAAGGTTCAGGGCTTTGAGGCCCACGAAGTTGGCGAACAACAGATGGCGGCCGTCTTCCAGTTGCAACACCAGCTGTGCGCGAAGCTCACCCTCATCGTCCTCAAAGCGGTACCAGTCGCCGGTGGCCAGCTCGATATCATCGCCGCCTTCTTCCGGATGCTGCTCCTCTTCAATTTCGATTGGGGGTACGCGGACTCGCTGTAGGTGTTGGCCGTGTTGAAGCCGCAGGTGCGCATACTCCACCAGGCCGATGGCGCTGTCCGTGGCGTCGCTGTCGTGTTCAAGACTCAGCAACCAGCGGCGCAACTCGCCGGGCAGGTGACGAAGGATCTGCTCACGACGATCTCGGGTCGCTGGGGTTTCCTCTTCACTGGCTTGAACCGATTCCATGAGGTGTCGGGTGGTGCGCTGCACCTGTTCCCATTCGCGAGCGAGAAAGCCGTGTTTTACCAGCACCAGCTGGGCACTGTCGTACCAGGGGCCCTTGAGGAACTCACCGATGGCGGCGGGCAGTTCGTACTCCTCCAGGCCATCGTTGATCATCTCGGCGGCATCGCGTTTCGCCGCCAGGGTTTTTAGGCGTGCCTGCTCCGTTTCCTCAAGCCTTTGGACCATGCGCTGGGCACGGGCTCCATCGCGTTCATTCGCCGCGATGAGTTCACGGGTAATAGCGCCGATATCGACGCGCTGATCCTTGAACCACTCCAGGGCTTTGTCGACGGCGCGCTCAACCCGTTGTTCCAACATCTGGCCGGCGCGATCCAGACGCAACTGCCAGCCCACGGCACCGCTTTGCAGTGCATCCAAAAGCTGGTGCATGGGGTGTTCGCCGGGGGTGAAAAAGCTCTTTTCTTCCAGGGCGATGGCCACGCACAGGGGAAGCAGCCGATGGACCTGATCGCGCAGAGGGCCCTCCAAAGGATAGTGGTCCTCCCAGTCCGCGAAGGCATCGCAGATCCAGGTCAGGATGGCGTGATCTTCGTCTCGAAGCTTTGCCCGGCGATTGCTCTTGGCTGCCCGGCGCTTGATGGTGGCCAGAGGTGAGCCATCCGTGTCCTTGCTTTTAGAGAGGTAAGCGACCAGGTCTCCATGGGTCAGTACATCGCTACCGCTGTAGCTGTCCGCCGGCGCGAACTCCTCCAGGACACGGTCGCGAAGGGACCGGCTTAGGGGGATGTTGTCGGGACTTAGGGCCATGGCACGCCGCGGGTTGTGGCGCGGGGTCAGCGCAAGCTCTTGAGCAGTTGGTCAACGACACGCTCAAGCTGTTGCAGATTGCCGCAGGGCGCGACGTAATGACAGGCGGTCTGGTAGCGGAGCATTTCCGAGTCTCCCGTACCCCAGGCTTGGCGCGACTCGGGGTTCAGCCAGATCACCTGCTTACTGCGCTGGTAAATGCTCTGCATGATTTCTAGCTCAGGATTCCCCCGATTGTTTCGCGCATCGCCCAAGATGATAACCGATGTGTTGCGATTGATGTCATCCAGAGCCAGGGTGGCGAAGTCACGCAGGCTACTGCCGTAGTCCGTGGCGCCGCCAAAACGCCAGTTAGCCAGTTCGATGGCGCGTTCCAGGGATTCCTCCCGGAACAGCTCGCTGATTTCTCCCAGGTGACTGGAGAAGGCGAAGCTGCGGGTTCGCGGGAGCACGTCCTGCAGGCTGTAAAGAAACATGAGGAGGAAACCGGCGTAGGCCGCTACGGAGCCGCTGACATCGCAGAGCGCCAGGAGCTGCGCCTTGTCCTTTTTGCGCGCTCGCCAGTGGGTGCGAAAGAGAATGCCATCGTGGGCCATGCCGGCGCGCAGGGTACGCGCCATATGGAGTTGGCCGCGCTTTACCGGTCGTCGTCGCGCGCTGTGGCGACTGGCGAGGCGGCGAGCCATGCGCCGCACTTGTTCACGCACCCGATCCCGATGCCGTCGGTCGATGTTTGCCAAACGCGTTTTGCTCAGTAGCTCTTCCATGAACGCGGCGTTGTGACCTTCGGCATTGATCAGATACTGCTGTTCCACATAGTCGCGGACCTGCTCACGGAGCACGTCGCGATAGCGGCGTAAGGTATCCAGGGCTTCGGAACCGGTCTGCTCGAGCTCGACGACGGCTTCCCGGAGGAGGCCTTCACCAAGGGCGTCGAGGATGCGACGGGTGTACTGGCCTTTTTGCGTGAACAGGCGGATGTTTTCTACCCCCACCTCGCGACCGGCGCGGCGCAATCGCGCGCTGAGGGTTCCCCCTTCGTTTTCTAACAGGGCCGGCAGTAGCTCACCTTCCATGAGTTGGGTGAGGGCGGTGGAATCAGCCTGGGCTCCCGCCAGTTCCTCAGCGTCGCCGTTACCAACCCCGCTGCCTGATCCGGCCTGCGGTGCTTGCCTGTCTCCGCTGCTGGTTTCTTCCGTTTTATCCTGCCCGGCTTCCTCGCCATCCGGTTCCTTGGTGGAAAAGTCGGCGGTCTGCTGGTCGAAGAAGCGATCAAAGCAGTAGAAGAAGGTGTGCGCCTCCCTTTCGGACTTGGCCAAGGTTAGCGCTAAGGCTTCTCGCAGTAGGGATCGATCCCCATAGCCGACCACGTCCATGGCCGCAGCGGCATCCAGGGTTTCCGCCGGGGACACGGGCAGGGAATGGCTGCGCAGCACCTCGATAAAGCGCAGCAGGCTGGACTGCATTCAGGCGGTGCCCGTGGCCGGTGGGGTGAGTTCCCGCAGCAGTGTGGGTAATTCGCTTTCCGCCGCTTCAATGTCTTGCTCAAACTTCAACAATACATTGAGGGTGCTGCGGAGCAGATCGTCATCTAACTCCGTGGCGTGAAGCAAAAGCAGGCTGCGAGCCCAGTCGATGGTTTCCGAAATCGCCGGTTGTTTCTTTAAGTCGAGTTCCCGGATCGCGTGGACAAAGGCAACCAGTTGATGGCGCAGACTGCTTTCCAGATCGGGTACCCGGCTTTCGAGGATGCGCTCTTCAAGCTCCACGCTTGGAAAGGGAATATGGAGGTGGAGGCAGCGACGTTTTAAGGCGTCTGATACATCTCGGGTGTTGTTGCTGGTGAGGAACACCAGGGGCGTTGACTGGGCCTGTACGGTGCCGATTTCAGGAATCGAGACCTGATAATCCGAAAGAATCTCCAGGAGCAGGGATTCAAATTCGTGATCGGACTTGTCGATCTCGTCAATAAGCAGCACGGCACCGTCGCGATGCTCCATGGCCTGGAGCAGGGGGCGAGGTTCGAGAAATTCCTGGGAATAGAACACGTCGCCGAAGCCATGGAGGCGGTTCACGGACTCGGCCAGTCCCTCGGCGCCCTGGAGCAGGTCCCCCAGCTTTTCTTTCAGTACCTGCGTGTATAGAAGCTGCTTGCCGTATTTCCACTCATACAGGGCTTTGGCTTCGTCCAGGCCTTCGTAGCATTGCAGGCGGACGAGGGGTAGGTTGAGGAGCGTCGCCGCAGTCTTTGCCAGTTCGGTTTTGCCTACCCCCGGGGGACCCTCCACGAGCACGGGTTTGCGCAACCGCGCGGCGAGAAACACCGCCGTGGCGATACGGGGGCTGCAGATATAGCCCAGCCCAGCAAAGCCTTTCTCGATGGTCTCGATGGAGGCAAGTTCCAGTCGGTTCTCCACGGTCTCGGGAGTCTCCCTGTTAATGCGATGTGAATAATGCTCGGGGCGGCCTTAACCGCCGGTCGCGTTCATGAATCGTAGAATCTGTGGCTCGTCTTCCAGGTCAAACCAGTGACGCTCTGGCTTTAAATCCATCGCGGCCACGATGGCTTCTTCTAGAGTGGTCATGCTGGCATCCGCGCCCCGCAGCACCTGGCGAAGATCCGCCGAGTGTTCGTTACCCAGGCACAGGAGGAGGCGTCCTTCGGCTGTTACCCGCACACGATTGCACAGATGACAGAAGTTGTTGCTGTGGGGCGAGATAAAACCGATACGGCTAACGCTATCTTCCATGGCAAACATACGCGCGGGGCCGGCGGTGCCCTCCGGGTCCCCGAGGGGCCGCAGCGGATAACGCTGCTCAATCTGCTCTTGTAGCCAGTCGCTACTGGCCAGGCTAAGGGCGCGATCATGTTCCTCAATGCGCCCAAGGGGCATTTCTTCAATGAAGGCCAAATCAACCTGTCGAGAGCGGGCGAACTCCACCAGATCCAGGGTTTCATCATCGTTGCGCCCCAGCAGAATCACCGCATTCAGACGAATGCGCTCAAACCCCGCAGCGCAGGCGGCATCGATACCGGCGATGACCTGCGCTAGATGGCCCGTGCGGGTGAGTTGGCGAAAGCGCCGGGGCTGTAGGCTGTCCAGGCTGATGTTGATCCGCCCCACGCCGGCCTCACGCAGGGGTGTGGCCAGACGCTGTAGTTGGGAGCCATTGGTGGTTATGACCAGTTCGTCCAGGTCGGGTAAGGCTCCCAGCTGCTCCACCAGTTGCATGATATTGTGGCGTATCAGAGGTTCGCCGCCGGTGAGACGTATTTTGCGCACGCCGAGATTGACGAAGGCCTCAGCGACCTGGGACAGCTCTTCCAGAGACAGTACCTGGGGTTTGGGTACGAATTGCATGTCTTCCGCCATGCAGTAGACACAGCGAAAGTCACAACGGTCTGTTACCGATAGGCGCAGGTACTCCACGCGCCGGTCGAAGCGGTCGACCAGCTCTTGTTGACGGTGTTCTGGCATGGCGCTGAGTTTACTCGCCTGGGGTGTATCGACCAAGCCACGGCTTTACAGGCTTCCGCCCCTGGGACAGGATGCGTCGCTATGAATGATCCCGCGAAAGCACATACGCGACGTGAAGCGAACGGTCAGGGCGGGGCCAGTGGCCAGCGCTCGTAGCGTCGCGTTATGGCTGGGGCCAACCCTGGCCCTGGCCTCAGCGACCCTGGCTTTTGCTGCCGGCGAGGGTTCGACGGTAGCCGTGGTGCTGGGTGTCGCGGTGATCTGCATCGTCTGGTGGATCTTCGAACCCGTGCCCATCCCCGTAACGTCTCTACTGCCGCTGGCGATACTGCCTTTAAGCGGCGTGCTCACGGCCGCCGAGGTTGGGCAAGCCTACGGATCACCACTGATTTTGTTGTTGCTGGGCGGCTTTCTTCTGTCCCAGGCCATGGAGAGCAGTGGCGCCCATCGACGTATTGCCCTGGGCATGATCCGGTTATTCGGGGCTCGAGGACCACGCAGTTTGGTGCTGGGATTTATGGCCGCAGCGGCGGTCCTGAGCATGTGGATATCGAATACCGCCACCACGCTCATGCTCCTGCCCGTCGCCTTGGCGGTACTCGATGGGGCCAAGGATCGACAGCGGCTCGCCGTACCGCTGCTGTTGGGCCTGGCGTACGCGGCCAGCGTCGGCGGTGTAGGTACACCCATCGGTACGCCGCCCAATCTGATATTCATGCAGGTCTTTGAGGAATACACCGGCCAGTCCATAACCTTTACCCGCTGGATGACCTGGGGGGTGCCGGTGGTGGTGTTGGTGGTCCCGGCGATGGCCTGGGCGTTGACCCGCGGACTCGGGCAGCTCCAGGGTTTGCGTCTGCCTGAAGTGGGCCCCTGGCGGGTCGAAGAGCGGCGGGTGCTCGGGGTGTTTGCCGTGACGGCGATCGCCTGGATCACCCGCAGCGAGCCCTTCGGTGGTTGGAAGACCTGGCTCGGTCTACCCCAGGCCAACGATGCGTCCGTGGCGCTTCTCGCTGTGGTAGTCATGTGTTTACTACCCAACGGAAAGGGCGGGCGACTTCTGGATTGGGATCGAGCGAGCCGTATTCCCTGGGGTGTCCTGCTGCTATTCGCCGGAGGTATCTGTCTGGCCAAGGGTTTCGTGGTCTCGGGGCTGAGCAGCTCCATCGGCAGCGCCCTGGCCCAACTCACGGCGATACCGGCCCTAGCCTTGATCCTGGCGGTTTGCCTGGTGGTGACCTTCATGACCGAAGCGACCTCCAACACCGCGAGCACTACCTTGTTGATGCCCATCCTGGCGGCCGCGGCGCTCGCCGCCGAGTTGCCACCAGAAATGCTTATGGCGCCGGCGGCCATGAGTGCAAGCTGTGCGTTTATGCTGCCCGTGGCGACGGCGCCGAATACCGTGGTCTATGGTTCGGGCTATATCACCACGGCGCGCATGGCCCGCGAGGGACTACTACTGAACTTTATTGCCGCAGCGGTGATCGCCGGGGTGTGCTACGGGGTGATTGTCTTATGAGCCGAGGAATGCGGATTCTGGGCGTTCTGTGCGTGCTTGCTTCCCTGGCGCTGCTCTATCCGGGAATCAGTCAGCCGGTGTTGACCCTGACCGGGGAGTTGGAAAAAGCCGAGCTGGCGGACTTCGGTATTGATCTTATCGCTGGCGAAAGCGGCAACAGCCAGACCCGGGAGATGTTGGTCATGATGACCCGCTTTATGGGCCTTGATCAGATTGAAGGTCGTGTCGAAGCCTATCGAACGACCCGGTCTATCCTGGGGATGTCGCGAGAACTGGCGGATACGGACAATCTTCTTGTGGCGATACTCATTGTCACCTTCAGCGTGGTGATTCCCGTGCTCAAGCTACTCCTGCAGCTGCTCGCCTTGCTCCTATCCGGTGCTTTGGGTCATCGTCTCCTTCACCTCAATGGGGCCCTGGGCAAGTGGTCCATGGCGGATGTGTTTGTCATGGCCATGCTCATTGCTTTTCTTGCCGGGCGCTCATCGGAGCATATGGGGGAGCTCCTGGTCATGGACGCGCAACTGGAGCGCGGATTCTGGTTCTTTCTCGCCTACTGTCTATTTGCCGTTGCCGCCGGCGCGGTACTCCAGCGTATGAGTGTCTCGTCCCAGAATGCCGAGGTAGGTTCGGCGACCTAGCTGAGGACACTCCCCGGCATTTCGTAGTTCTCCAACACCTCGATGTAGTTGGCCCGGGCGTAGGCGGCGGGATTCGGGGCGTGCTGTTCGCTGACGCTTCCCTTGAGTTGGGAGACGGATTCGTATTCGTTGTCCTCCAGCCAGCGCTGCATCTCATCGAGCATGACCCTCAAAGCATCGCAGCCCTGTTCCAGGAGCACGCTACAAAGCTGAACGGCACTGGCCCCGGCGAGCAAGGCTTTGATGCTGTCCGCAGCCTTGTGGAAGCCACCGGTAACGCCGATGTCACAGCGCGTATGCCCATAGAGCATAGCGACCCAGCGAATACGCAGCAGGGCTTCCGCTGGGGAAGACAGGTTGAGACGCGGGATGACTTCCAGACTCTCCAGGTCGATATCCGGTTGATAGAAGCGATTAAACAGGGAAACGCCGGCTACCCCGGTCTGCTCCAGGCGCTGCACCAGATTCAGCGGCGCGGTGAATTGCTCCGATAGCTTTACCGCCACGGGAATCGACAACTGACCGAGGAGCGCCTCCGCCATATCGATGTAGCGTTGCTCCACACTTTGCGCCGTGTCCCTGGGATTGCTGGCGATGTAATACACATTCAATTCCAGAGCGTCGGCGCCGGCCTCCTGCAGGGCCAGGGCATGGCTCAACCAGCCGCCGCTGGTGGTGCCATTGAGGCTGGCGATGACGGGAATATCCAGGGCGCTTTTCAGGGCTTCCAGGCGTTCCAGATATGTCTCCTCGGAAGAGCGGAACCCGTGGGGTATGGGCCGGAAGCTGTCCGCCTCACCGTGCCCCAGGCTTTGCTCGTCGAGAAAGCGATCCAGGCGTTCGTGTTCCGCGATAATCACTTCCTCGAAGAGGGAGGGCATGATGATCGCTGCGGCCCCGGCATCTTCTAGCTGCCGGGCGCCATCCAGCTTGCCGGTGATCGGGGAGGAAGACGCCACCAGGGGGTTCTTCAGGGCCAGGCCCAGATAGTTGCTTCGAAGCTCGGGCATGTCAGGATCCCTCCTCGCTGGGGGTTGGGGGCGGACTCTTGCGCCGTTGCGCCCGGGCACTGCTCAGAGTTTCGTCGGCGCTCCACTCCATGGCCGCCAACTGTTGATAGTGCTGGAAGCGTGCATCGATCTCAGCCTGGGCTTCGCTGGCAAAGCGTTCCGCCTTCTCGGGATGGCTGTGCCAGAGCATGGCAAAGCGGGTTTCCGATTCCATGTATTGCCGATAGGGGATGCTCGGCGCCCGGGAATCCAATTGCAGGGGATTTTGCCCCTGGGCCAGGCGCGCGGGATTGAAGCGAAACAGGGGCCAATGGCCGCTCTTTACGGCCATGGCCTGTTGCTTATGATTGTTGGACAGGTCCACGCCGTGGGCGATGCAAGGGCTGTAGGCAATGATCAGCGATGGCCCGTCATGAGCTTCTGCTTCGAGGAACGCCCGCAGCACCTGGGTGTCTTTGGCTCCATAGGCGACGTGGGCCACGTACACATTGGGGTACTCCATGGCCAACAGGGCGAGATCTTTCTTCGCGATGGCTTTGCCGCTGGCGGAGAACTTGGCTACGGCGCCCCGGGGGGTCGCTTTGGAGGTCTGACCACCGGTATTCGAGTAGACCTCCGTGTCCAGCACCAGCAGGTTGATGTCCTCCCCCGACGCCAGCACGTGATCGACGCCGCCATAGCCGATGTCGTAGGCCCAACCGTCGCCGCCGACACACCACACGGACTTGCGACAGAGGTTTTCCGCCAACTTGCTCAGTCGCTGAGCTTCCGGCGAATCCAGAGCTTGCAGCGCGTCAATGAGTGTCCCAACTCGTTGGCGTTGCTCGAAAATCCCCGCTTCATCGCTTTCATCGGCATTCAGGATGCCGTCGACTAATGCATCTTCCAGATGCTCTCGCTGGGTTTCGAGAAGGGCCCGGGCCTGGCTCAGCTGTTGATCGACGGCTACCCGGATGCCCAAACCGAATTCGGCGTTGTCCTCAAACAGGGAGTTGCTCCAGGCGGGACCGCGACCTTCCGCCGTCGTGCTCCAGGGCGTGGTCGGCAGATTGCCGCCGTAGATCGATGAGCAGCCCGTGGCGTTGGCAATGATCATCCGGTCACCGAAGAGCTGGGATGCGAGCTTGAGATAGGGGGTTTCTCCACAGCCCACGCAGGCGCCGGAGAATTCGAACAGAGGATCCAGGACCATGGAGCCTGGGATGGTGCTGGTTTTCAGTTTATCCCGGGGGTAGGTCGGGAGCTGTTCAAAAAAGGCCCAGTTTTCCCGCTCGGCGTCGCGCAGAGGAGCCTGGGGTACCATATTCAGGGCTTTGCGGCTCGCGTTGCTCTTGTCACGGATTGGACAGATGTCGACGCAAAGGGTGCAGCCCGTGCAGTCTTCAGGAGCTACCTGGTAACTCATCAACTGTCCCGCAGGGTAGTCCTTGCTGCGCGTGGGTTCGGCTTTGAAGCTCGACGGCGCCTGATTCGCAAGCTCCTCCGGAAATACCTTGCTACGAATCGCCGCGTGGGGACATACCAGGGCGCATTTGCCGCACTGGGTGCACAGATCCGGCTCCCAGGCGGGTATCTCCAAAGCCAGATTGCGTTTTTCCAGGGCGGCGGTGCCCGTGGGGAAGCTGCCATCGATGGGTAACTCGCTGACGGGAATGCGATCGCCCTGGCCGGCCATGATGCGCCGTGTGACTCGATCTACGAAATCCTGGTCGCCACCCTTAGCCTCGCCATCGGCCGTCAGATCGGCGTGGAGGGGTATGACGTTACCCGGTGCGGTACCCACGGGAACCTGGTGGAGACCTTCCAGCGTTGCGTCGATGGCCTTGAAGTTGATGTCCACGATGCGCTGACCACGACGGCCGTAGGTCTTTTTCACCGCGTCTTTGATGGCGGTGATGGCGGAGTCCTTTGGCAGGACGCCGGAGATGGCGAAGAAGCAGGTTTGCATAATGGTATTGATGCGTTTCTTCAAACCGCACTCTGCGGCTACGCGATAGGCATCGATGCAATACAACGACAGTTCCTTGCGAGCGATCTCCGCCTGCACATGGGTAGGCAGGCTATCCCAGAGCTTGTCTGGCGTCTTCGCTGAGTTGATCAGGAACACCGCGCCGGGCGCTGCGAGATGAAGCATCTCGACTTTGTCCAGAAAGCTGGGTTGGTGACAGGCGATAAAATTGGCGCTGTGATCTTCGATGAGATAGCTGGCGTGGATCGGTCGGGGGCCGAAACGCAGATGCGACACGGTGGTGGCACCGGATTTCTTCGAGTCGTAGACGAAGTACCCCTGGGCATGGAGATCTGTGGCTTCGCCAATAATCTTGATGCTGTTCTTGTTGGCGCTCACCGTGCCATCGCTGCCCAGGCCGAAGAACACGGCCTGGACGCTGTCGTTATGGGCGTCCGTACGGTAATCCGCATCCCAGCTTAGGCTTGTGTGGGAGACGTCGTCATGGATGCCGATGGTAAAGCCCCCTTGAGGTTTGTCCTTGTCCAACTCATCGAAGATCGCCTTGACCATGCCCGGGGTGAATTCCTTGGACGACAGGCCGTAGCGCCCGCCGATGACCTTGGGTAGCTTCGGCATCTGTTGTCCATCCATGGCGTCCCGGGCCAGCGCGGTAACCACGTCTTTGTACAGGGGCTCGCCATCGGCGCCGGGTTCTTTGGTCCGATCCAACACGGCGATGGCGCGCGTGGACTTTGGCAGGGCGTTGAGAAGGGCGGCGGTATCAAAGGGGCGGTACAGGCGCACCTTGATCATACCCACGGTTTCTCCCTGGGCGACGAGGTACTCCACCAGCTCTTGAGCGGCTTCGGCGCCGGAACCCATGAGGACGAGAACCCGCTCGGCCTGAGGATGGCCTACATAGTCAAAAAGCCTGTAAGCGCGACCCGTGAGTTTGGCAAAGGCAGCCATGGTCTCCTGGACCGTGGCCGGGAACGCGTTGTAGAAGGGGTTTACGGTTTCGCGAGCCTGGAAGTACACGTCGGGGTTTTGCGAACTGCCTCGCAACACGGGGTGTGCCGGTGATAGACAACGCTCGCGATGGGCGTGGATTGCGGATTCATCGATGAGCGCGCGCACCGTGTTCTCCTCGACTTCCACCAGCTTGGCCACTTCGTGGGAGGTGCGGAACCCATCGAAGAAATGCAGCACGGGCACACGACCGCGGAGCGACGCGGCCTGGGCAATGAGGGCCATGTCCATGACTTCCTGGGGAGAGTTCGCCGCGAGAAGGGCGAAGCCCGTGGCCCGGGCGGCCATGACGTCGCTGTGGTCACCAAATATCGATAGGGCCTGGCTGGCCAGGGAGCGGGCGGCAATATGAAAAACCGTGGGTGAGAGCTCACCGGCGATTTTGTACATATTGGGGAGCATCAACAGCAGCCCCTGGGAGGCGGTGAACGTTGTGGTCAGGGCCCCCGCCTGTAGCGCCCCATGGATGGCGCCGGCGGCGCCAGCCTCGCTCTGCATCTCCACCACTCGGGGTACGCTACCCCAGAGATTGGTCTGCTCCCGTGAGGACCACTCATCGGCCCATTCACCCATGGGCGACGCCGGCGTGATGGGGTAGATGGCAATGACTTCATTGGTGAGATGGGCAATGCGGGCGGCCGCTTCATTGCCATCGATGGTCAAGGTATTCGGGGACGACATCGCTTGCTCCCAATCCTGGTTCATGCCTGGCGAAGCAGGCGTTTAGGTGTGTTGTGGATTACATTTGACCGCTTTGGCTGCCGATGGCTGGTAGCGCCCGGGCCAAAGCCCTAAGTACCTACCGCGTAGTCGTAATAGCGGCCTCCATAGCGGGTCATGGTCGTGTATCTGCCGTGTAGGAACTCGACAAGATCAATGAGCTGCGTCACCGTCATGGTGTCGGTGTACTGCGGCATGGGTGTTTCTTCTTCGGCACCGTCAGTTTTTCCGCGGTGCATGGGCAACACCCGATGGTCGGGGCTGACAATGGAGGTCAGCAAGTCGCCGTAGTGTCGTACCCGCATCACCTTGCCACCCAGGGGTACCGAGTGAAGGGCCCCGGGGGGCTGTTCGATGGCGCTGTCGGCAACCGTATGACATTGGGAACAGCCCAGCTCGACGAAGGTAACTTCACCCTGTTCGGCATTGCCCGGAGGTAAAACGAAACCGCGAACCGGTGTGCGTTCCTCACCACAGGCGCTTAATAATGTC
Organism: Halieaceae bacterium UBA6060; assembly: GCA_002428935.1. GTDB lineage: Bacteria > Pseudomonadota > Gammaproteobacteria > Pseudomonadales > Halieaceae > Congregibacter. The sequence goes on along the minus strand of DIYG01000165.1, from coordinate 18,418 downwards.
AGGCCAGCCACCAGGATGATGGCTTTTGGTCTCAGGTCTTTGGGCAGACGAAACATGGCATACCTCCCCCGTTCGTTTTCCCTTTTCAAAGCAATGTAGGCGACTCCCATGGCTGCTTCCTTGATTAGGATCAAAGCCTTGGGGGACACGTCGCTTCTTCGCTCCGGCGGATTTCCCCTATCAAGCGATCCGCAGCGCGGCGCACCGCCGGCGTCAGTTCTCTGCCGTGGCCGAAGTCCTGGCCGCTGATGGCGAGGATTTCGAGGTGCTCGGGTAGGCATCCAAGGGACTTCGCGAGCGCCAGGGTTTGGGGCAGCGTGAGGGCGTGGGAACTGGCTGCGGACCCGCACTGGGCTAGCCGATCATCATCCGCCGTGAGGCGTAGTACCTGACCGGGCTTGAGCTTGGCGGTGGCACTGTCTAAAGCGTCCACAAGCAAAACCTCATGGCATTTTTCGAAAAGTGCGAAGAGGTCGCTGAGGTCGCCGGTAACGTGATGGAGCCGGTCCGCGGAAATTATCTCGCTCAACCCTCGCACCAGGTAAGGACCCACGCCGTCATCTCGCCGCCAGGGGTTCCCCAGGGCGATGATCTCAGCCTGTGGTCCCATCGCGTCGTTCGAGCGTAAGGAAGTGCGTTGCGCAGGAAATGCAGGGATCGTAGTTGCGCACGGCCTGCTCGCAGCGCCAGGTGAGTTCTCGTTGGGGCAGGGACAGGTTGTTGCCTACCAGCTCTGCCAGATCCTCTTCGATGGTGCGCTGATTTTGGGACGTTGGGGGAATGATATCGGCGTGGCGAATGAGTCCATCCTCATCGACCTCATAGCGATGAAACAGCACTCCCCGAGGTGCTTCCGTGCCGGCGATGGCGATACCTCCGCCCACTGTATAGGTCGCCGCCGGGTGTTCGGGTTCCTCATATTCCTCGATCAGGCGTAGGGCTTCCGTGAAGGCTTCGTGTACTTCCAAGGCGCGAACGACGATGCTCTGAAAGGGGTTGTTTACGCTGCGGTCAAAACCCACCGTTGCGGCGAGTTCCCGCGTGGCTTTCGAGAGGTGGTCGCGGTTCAAGTTGTAGCGGGCCAGGGGGCCGACGTAGTAAGCCGTCTCCGTGGCTTTGCGGACGGCGTGCAAGGCGCTGCTGTGTGCGACCTGATGCTCGCCGAAATGCTCCAGAAACTCCGACGATGGAATATCCAGCCCTCGGTTCGAACAGATACGACCCTCGTTGAGGGGGTATTCCTGCTCATGGCGGAGGGCGACGAACTCGTAATCGCGCTGCAGGTCAGGAAATTCGAAGGCGGCGGTCCAGCGCACGGTTTCCGCCGCCGCATCCCGCGCCCATTTGAGTTCGTCGAGATGCTCGCGGAGGGCCTGGGCCCGGGGCGTGGTGTAGAAACCTCCCACGCGGATGTTGATGGGATGGATCTCTCGTCCGCCAATGAGCCTCACCAGATCGTTGCCCGCTTTCTTCATGCGCAGACCGCGTTTAACCGCCTCGGCATGGGTTTTGGCCATGGTCAGGGCGTCGTCAAAGCCCAGGAAATCCGGTGCGTGGAGTAGATAGATGTGCAGCAAATGGCTTTCCAGCCACTCCGCGCAATACAGCAGTCGCCGCAGGCGTCGGATGTTCTCGCTGGGATGGCAACCGAGCATGGATTCCATCGCCTGTACGGCGCTCATCATGTAGGCCACGGGGCATATGCCGCAGATTCGCGACGTGATGTCCGCCGCTTCCGTAAAGGAACGTCCGGCCAGAAGGGCCTCGAAGAAACGAGGCGGTTCGAAGATACGCAGTTGCAGATCGACGAGTTCTCCGTCAACGACATCGATGAAGAGTGCGCCTTCACCTTCGACGCGGCTCAGGTACTCCACGTTGACACGCCGGGTGCGAAGGCCGGCGTTAAGGGGTAACTCTCGATTGCTCATGGCTACGAGTCTTCGCTGTCTTGGGGTGGTGGCCGGCGATAGCGTTCGGCGATCCTGATCAGGAGCTCGGAGCCGGCGTTGAAGGTGCTCAGGCTCCGCAGAACCTCATCGTCACCCATGCCATGGTGGGCTTGCAGGTGATTCATCAAAGCCTCGACCCGGGCATGCTCCTTGACGCCAAAGCATCCGTAGCAGGGGCGGCGGTAGGCGGGGCACAAGGCGCCACAACCGGCCTGGGTAATGGGACCCAGGCAGGGTTCTCCGCCTTGAACGAGCACGCAGCTGTGGCCACGTGCTTTGCATTCCATACACACACTCTCCTGGGCGATGGGGGGGCGGCGACCCTCGACGAAGGCCAGTAACACCGCCAGGAGCTGGTGTTTATCGATGGGGCATCCGTGGAGTTCATAGTCCACCGCTACATGGGCCGAAATAGGACTGGAGCTCGCCAGCGAGGACAGGTATTCCGGGTGCGGATAGACGCTGCGGGCATAAGCGTCAACGTTGGCGCTGTTGCGCAGGGCCTGGATGCCCCCGGCCGTGGCGCAGGCGCCGATGGCAACGAGAACTCGGCTTTGCTTACGAACGACGCTGATCCGTTGCCGGTCCTCGATCGTGGTGATGGAGCCTTCGACAAGCGCGATGTCGTAGGGGCCCGGTTCCCATCGCCGAGATGCTTCGGGGAAGTTCACGATGTCCAGGCGTTGAGCAATACTCAGCAGTTCCTCCTCGCAATCCAGGAGACTGAGTTGGCAGCCATCGCAGGAGGCAAATTTGAAGACCGCCAGGGTGGGGAGACGGGCGCTGGCCATCAGAACTCTCCCGTCATGAGGTAGGGCTCTATCTTTCCCAAGGGAAATACCGGTCCGTCTCGGCAAACGAATTGCGGGCCGAGTTGGCAGTGGCCGCAAAGCCCCACCGCGCATTGCATGTGTCGCTCCAGGGATAGGTACATCGCTTCTCCTTTCACGCCGAGCCCGCGGAGCTTGCGCACGGAAAATCGCTGCATGATTTCCGGACCGCACATGAGAACCGTTACCTGCTGGGGATCAAACTCCGCTTCTGGAATGAGATCAGTGATTACCCCAACGCGGCCCCGCCAGGTTGCCGAGGCACTGTCTACGCACACCTGCAGTTCCAGGCTCCCCTCGTCGGCCCAGTGCTGTAACTCGGGGTAATACAGCAACTGCTCTGGGGAGCGCGCGCCGATCAAAAGGCTAATGCGATGAAAGCGCTCACGGTGGGCAAGAGCCTGATAGAGAGCGGGTCGCAGAGGTGCCAGACCAATCCCACCGCCGAGGAGCAGCAAGTCACCACCTTCGGCGGCGGCCAGAGGCCAGCCCTGGCCAAAGGGGCCGCGCAGACCGATGTGATCGGCGACCTGTTTAGCCTGGAGCAGGCTGGTGACATTGCCTTCCCTTCTTATGGTGTGTCGAAGGCGGGTCTTGTCCCGAGGGTCGCCGCTTACGGAAATAGCCGCCTGACCTGCTCCAGGGACATAAAGCATATTGAATTGCCCGGCCTCAAAGGGGCCGTAGTCCGGAGGAGGGCGCAAGTCCAGGGTGAATACGTTCTGTACTTCCTCTGCTACGGAGAGGATTTCGACCCTTCGGGGCAAGAGTGGGTCCATCATGACGGCGCGGACCCGTCGTAGAGATTGAGCAACTGTAAGCGAGCCGCCTCGAGGCGGTACGCCATGATCTGAGAGAAGCGTTTGCCCAGTTCATAGCCGAGCTTTGGGTTTTCCGCACACTTTCCCCGTAAGCACTGACCATCGAAACACACCGTATGGGTGTCTTCGACGGCGTTTACTTCCATGGTCCAGCGATAGGGCTTAAACAGCCAGGACCAGCCGACCATTTGTCCTGGGCCGAGGGTTTGCAGAATCAGGCTGTCCGCAGGCCCCGTGTGCAGCTGTAGCGCCACGTGGCCGCGGCGAAGGAGAAAAAACTCCTTTGCCTCCCCGCCTTCCCGGGCGAGGGAGGTGCCGGCTTTGAAGCTTCGATGCTTGCCGCAGGCGGCGATCAAGCGGAGTTCCTCGCCGTTCAGACCGGCGAAAAACCCTTCTTCGCGGAGTTCGTCGTCTATGGTTTTCATGGGGCCGCGCGCAGCGCTTCTGTCTCAACGGTGAGATCGATGGCCACGGGACACCAGGTTATGCAGCGCCCGCAACCGGTGCATCCCGAACGGCCGAATTGTGCCACCCAGCTAGCCAGCTTATGGGTCAGCCATTGCCGGTACCGTGAGCGAACGCTGCGATGCACCACACTGCCCGTGAGGTAGGAGTGCCCCTGGGTAAAGCAGGAGTCCCAGCGCCGGTTGTGGCGAACCTCCACGGTGATAGGGTCCGTATGATCTTCCGCGGTACTGCAAAAACACGTGGGACAAACCTGAGTGCAGTTACCACAGGCCAGACAACGCTGCGCCAGGTCATCCCAATGGGGGTGATCCAGGGCCCCGAGGAGCAGCCCCGGGAGTTCTTCCGTATCCAGAGCACGGGTGAGCTGCTCCCGGGTAGCGTCCATCAGCCTATCGACGGTCTGACGAGCGCTCGCGGGGGCTTGCGATCCGCCAACTTCTTCCAGCAGATCTTGCCCCCGCTGAGTTAGCGCTTCGACCAGATAGTAGGGGTCCGCGGGCTCGCATTCGGTGAGTACCAGATCCGTAGGCAGCTCGGCGTTAACTTCGGGGCCGTCTCCCGTGCTGGCGCAAAAACAGGTCGGCGCCGCCTGGCTGCAGTTGACGGCGATGAGGAGCAGATCTTTGCGCCGGGCAAGATATCCGGGCTCAACGGGGTCTTCCGTGAACACGCGGTCCTGCAAGGCAATCGCTGCGAGTTCGCAGGGGCGAACGCCCAAAAAAGCCATCTTCTGTGGTGCTTCGCGACAGTTTACGAAGTCGCCGTCTCGCACTCGGAACAGGGTTTCCCGTGGCGGAAACAGGAACTGCTTCCAGGTGGCCGCTCCCAGGTTGTAGCCGAAGCGCGATTGGTCGGCCCGTTCCCTGAGCTGGTAGTGCCCCGCGTCTTGCCGATCACCCCAACCAACAGGCAGGGAATCAATGCGCTCATAGTGCAGACTATCGTCGCGGACCGCCGGGCCGATAACGTCATAGTCCCGGGCGCGGAGCAGATCGATCAGCGCCTGGAGTTGTTGTGTAGACCACAGATACATCCTTGGGTCCCTCTTTTTATGGGCTGTGTGCGAAAACCGGTGAGAGCACAGAGCCTTTCTATGATCTTAGGTCGCCAGGGAGCACAGGCAACCGCTTCGGCATGTAAATCTCTTCCCGGGGCCGCGAATCGCATCGCGATTTGAGCTAGATCAATAATCCTGATGGCCAATCAGTCGAGACTGATAGGGCTTCCCAAGAGGTACTGGGCCATGGATAAGAAACCTTTCGTTAAACCATTTGCTGAATTAGGTATCGGCGACGTCAATCTCGTCGGTGGCAAAAACGCATCCCTGGGTGAGATGTTTCGGGAGTTGGCTGCGGACCAAATCCGTGTGCCCGACGGTTTCGCCACCGTTGCCGATGCCTATCATCTGTACTTAGAACACAACGGACTGCGGGGGAAAATCTCCGAGGCCCTGGATCGACTGGACATAAACGATGTCGTGCAGCTGTCCATAACGGGTGCCGCCATACGCGGTTGGATCATGGATGGCGAGATGCCGACGGTGGTCCAGGAAGAGATCAGCGCCGCCTATCGTCGACTCGGCGAAGAAGCTGGTGATCCTGAGCCCGAGGTTGCCGTGCGCTCCTCGGCGACTGCGGAAGATCTGCCCGATGCGTCTTTTGCCGGTCAGCAGGAAACCTATCTGAATGTGCGCGGTGAAGACCAGCTGCGACGTACCTGTAAGCGGGTGCTGGCGTCCTTGTTCACGGATCGCGCGATTGCCTATCGCGTTCACAAGGGCTTTGACCATATGTCCATCGCCCTATCTATCGGGATTCAGCGCATGGTGCGCTCCGATCTGGCCAGCTCTGGGGTGATGTTCACCCTGGATACGGAGAGCGGATTCCCCGGGGTGGTACTGATCACGGCGGCCTATGGCCTTGGGGAAAACGTCGTTCAGGGTGCGGTCAACCCCGATGAGTTCATGGTCTTCAAAGATACCCTGCGTGACGGTTATCGCCCCATCGTGCGGCGTCATCTGGGTTCCAAGGCCCTAAAGATGATTTACAGCCGGGATGCGGTTACGGGGATGGCGACGCGCAACGTCGAGGTTCATGCCGAGGATCGCAATCGCTTTGCAATTTCCGACGACGAGGTGCTGGAACTGGCTGGCATGGCCATGCGCATCGAAGAGCACTACGGCCGGCCCATGGATATCGAGTGGGCCAAGGACGGCAATACGGGCGAGTTGTTTATCGTTCAGGCTCGCCCGGAAACCGTCGAATCCAATCGCGACGCGAACGTGCAGCTCACCTATCGCCTGAAGGAAACAGGACCCGTGTTGGCCGCAGGTAAGAGCGTGGGCGCACGGATTGGCAGTGGTAGGGTGCGGACCATTCTCGACGCCTCACATATGGACAGTCTTGAGGCGGGCGATGTGCTGGTCACGGATATGACCGACCCGGACTGGGAGCCGGTGATGAAACGCGCCGGAGCCATTGTCACGAATCGTGGCGGTCGCGTTTGTCACGCCGCCATCATCGCTCGGGAGCTCGGTATACCCGCTGTAGTGGGTACCCACGATGCGACGACCCGTCTCAAGGATGGCCAGGACGTCACTGTTTCCTGCGCCGAGGGCGAGACGGGGTTGGTCATGGAAGGCGCTCTGGATTTTGAGATCCAGGAGTTCAACTTCGCAGACCTGCCCAGGCCGAAGACCAAGGTTATGATGATCGTTGGCAATCCCGGGCGAGCCCTGGAGTTTAGCCGCCTGCCCAACGATGGGGTGGGGCTGGTGCGTATTGAGTTCATTATCAGCGATCACATCGGTGTTCACCCCCACGCCCTGTTGGACGTGGACAAGCTGGATAAGGACCTGCAGGAGGAGATTGCCCGGCGTACGGCGGGCTACGCCAGCCCCCGCGATTTCTACGTCGATCGCCTTGCTGAGGGGATCGGCACCATCGCCGCTGCATTCCACCCCAAACCCGTTATCGTGCGGATGAGCGACTTCAAATCCAATGAGTACGCGCAGCTCCTGGGTGGTGAAGCCTATGAATCCGTAGAAGACAATCCCATGATCGGTTTTCGCGGGGCCGCCCGCTACCACTCACCCCGCTTTGCGGATTGCTTCGCCATGGAATGCGATGCGGTGAGGAAAGTGCGTGAGGAGATGGGACTGGAGAATCTTGAGCTGATGATTCCCTTCGTGCGCACCGTGGAGGAGGAGTGTCAGGTACTGGACCTCATGGCGAAGTATGGCCTGCGCCGCGGTGAACGAGGGCTGCGTATCAATCTCATGTGCGAGATTCCCGCCAACGCTCTCCTGGCGGAGGATTTTCTTGCCCACTGCGATGGCTACTCCATCGGTTCCAACGATTTAACCCAGCTAACTCTGGGGGTGGATAGAGACTCAGAGCTACTGACGGACTTCGACGAACGGGATCCCGCTCTGGCGGCCCTGATGCAGATGGCTATTCGCGCCTGTAACAAGACCGGCAAGTACATTGGCATCTGCGGACAGGCACCCTCGGATTTCCGCGAGGTTACCCGTTGGCTAGTAGAAGAAGGGATTCAGTCCATTGCCCTGAATCCGGACAGCGTGCTGAAAATGACCCAGTTGGTCTTGGAAGTGGAAGCGGAGCTCGATAGCGCGGCGGGTGCCGCCTAGGTAAGCGCTCATGGCCGGCCTGAGGACCGGCCATGAGCGCGGTTTAGCACATTTAAGACGGTGCGTTCACCGACACGGTATACCCTTCCTGGGCGGAGGCTTTACCGTGGAGGACTTCCAGGAAGGCTTCCTGGGCCTGCTCTGGGCCGTCGAAGCGCCGCACGGACAGCCAACTGTCGGCGAAGCGCCGAAAGCGGCCAAAGGCACTGGCAATGCGCTGTTCCAGTACCCCGGGACTCCATTCTTCGCTGCGTTTCTGCGCCTGATGGGGCGCAAAAAACATCTGCGGTGCCGGCCCCGGTAGCAGGGCATCGGGCTCTGGAAGCGCCTCCCGGTGGGTCACGCCAATTCGGCAGTCGTAACGCAGGTGATCGCCGTAGTGGTGGTGGATTGCGCTGTTCACGGCGGAGTTACCGGCCATATCAACAAGCAGGGCACCGCGATCGTTGGGAAGCTTTTCGATGTCGTCGTAGAGATACACCTCATCGTAGCAGCCCAGAGAGCGGCAAAAGGCCTGATTCCCCGGTGAGGTAATGGCAATGCTGCGCAGGGTGCCACGCTCTCGCGTTGCAAACGCCAGGGCAATGGAGGTTTTGCTCGACGCACTGGTGATGAGGCAATCACCGGCCGCGTAGAAGTCCTGATCGTACATGGCGTCTTCGCACAGCCAGGCGGTTAGAAACAAGCCGCGCAACAGACTGTCCTGCTCTTCTCGCGCGGGCTCGTAGAGCGGATTGGCTGAGGCGCGCTGAAAATGAGAGTACACCGGTGCCAGTCCTTCACGGTGTTCAGACACGTCATTGAAGCCCTGAGCGTTGATGTTGCCCGCCTGGATCAGAAGGTGAGTACCCATGGGGAAGAACCCCCACACTCGCTCGCCTTCCTGAACTTCCGGGTGGGCACTGGCCGCCACCGAGGCGTAACCCATGGCAGGGACTCGCCCCCAGGCGTTGTCATCGGTGGGGAAGAATCGCCAGTAGCCTAGGGTTTCACCGACCTGGCAATAGCTGATGTTGTTGGCGGTGACGGCGAAACGATCCACCGCCAGCAGGACCTGCCCGTCCTCGAGAGTGTCAGGCAGGGTGTCCTCAACAACACGCGTTTGCTGCGGATCGGCTTTAAGCACCTCCAGGGTGCGAGCGCTAGTCATTACGGGCTCAAAGTGCTTCGAGAATTTTTTCTGCGGCGCTAACGTCGACACCGGCACCGGGCTCAACGTTGAGGACGCTTACGGTACCGTCATCGACAATCATGGCGTAGCGTTGGCTGCGAGAACCCAGACCAAAACCCCGGCCGTCCAATTCCAGTCCCAGGGCTTCCGTGAACTCGCCGTTGCCGTCGGCGAGCATCATAAGGTGCTCGGCGTTTTGCGCTTTACCCCAGGCGTCCATGACAAAGGCATCGTTGACCGAGACACAGGCGATGGTGTCCACGCCAGCGGCGAGAATCTTGTCCGCATTGACCACATAACCGGGCAGGTGGGTCATGGAGCACCCGGGGGTAAACGCACCGGGGACGGCGAACAGCACGACTTTCTTTCCGGAGAAAACGTCGTCTGTGCTAACGGCCGTGGGACCGTTTTCACCCATGATGTGAAGGGTTGCGGAGGGGATCTTATCGCCGACGGAAATGCTCATTGAGGGCTCCTTGCCTTGCGGATTAGCTACGCGATGATGAGGCTGCGGTCGCTATGGGCGCCGCAGTTGTAGAAAACTTTCTTGGCGGTCGTATTCGTCGCTGTGGCCGCGATAGTATCAGAAGCCCATGAAGATACCTTGCCCTTTGTGTGCGGCCACGGAGTCGTCGGAGTTTTACCGCGATTACCGCAGCTATCGACGCTGCGATAACTGCCAATTGGTTTTTGTTCCTCCGGAGGAGCGTTTGTCGCGCAACGACGAGGGGGAAATCTACTTGCTCCATGAAAATGCCGTTGATGACCCGGGCTATCGACGGTTTCTGAGTCGCCTCGCCACGCCTCTCCTGGAACGCTTGCGCGGTCCCTGTCAGGGTCTGGATTTTGGTTCTGGTTTCGCGCCGGCGCTGGCGGAAATGCTGCGTGCCGAGGGCCACGAGGTCAGCCTCCATGACAGCTTTTTTCAGCCCAATCTCGAGGCTTTGGAGCGACGCTACGACTTCGTTACCGCGACGGAGGTGGTTGAGCACTTGCATGAGCCGGGCCGGGAGCTGGAGCGTCTCTGGGGATGCTTACGAGAGGGCGGCTGGCTCGGCATCATGACCAAGCTGGTTCGCGATCAAACGGCGTTCAGCACCTGGCATTACATTCGCGATCCGACCCATGTGTGCTTCTTTAGCCGCCATACCTGGCGGTGGTGGGCGGCGCTTTACGGTGCGCAGCTGGAGTTTGTCGACAACGACGTTATTTTGCTGCGTAAGCCACCGCTGTGAATGTGGCTTTGACGCCTCGACCCGTCATTCGGCGGGTGCTTTGAGCATGGCGTCATAGATGGCTTCACATTCCCGATAAAAGTCCATTTGCTCTTCCCCCAGATAGGGGGCCAGCATTGTAAGGAGCTGCAGCACGCCCTGATGGATGGTCATCTGGGCGTCGCGTTCCTCGTGCAGGAGGCGGTCATAGCTGAGCCAATAGGTCAGCTGGAGCGCCATGTTTTCCACCAGAACCTGCTGTTGAACCCGGGGGAGGGTTGGGCCTTCGTCGCTGACAACGCTGTCGATGATGGCGGCGAGGGCGGCTCGTTTCTGACCGACAATGCGTCGAAAACCGCGCGCCAACTTGGGGTAGCGTCGCAGCAGATCGTCCATGTTGTGGTAGAGAAAGCGGTACTGATAAAGCTCCTCCAGCACCACATAAAGGTAATACCAATTGTCTTCGACCCGACCACGATCCTCGTGTAGGGGCTGTTCCAGGGGCGCATTGAGGGTTTGTCCCAGGGCTAGCTGAAACTGCTCAAACAGCTCGGCGATGATCTGGTCTTTGCCCTTGAAGTGGTAATAGAGGTTGCCCGGGCTGATATCCAGCTCGCCCGCAATATCGATGGTTGTCGTGTGCGCCTCGCCCTCTTCATTAAACAGACGCAGGCTGGTGTCCAGTATGCGGTCGCGGGTCTTCATAAAGGTATTATCGACAGACCCGGATTGGGGAGGCCTGGTAGCGGCTTCGGTTGTGGTTTCGGTTACGGCTCTGGAGCGAGATCTGATGCCGCTCAGCTACTGCGCCGCGTGGGGGCGCTGCGCTTGCGGGGGCTGCTCTTCTTTGCCGCAGTTTTGGCTTTGGCCGCCGCCTTTTTCTTCTTCGCCGGGGCTTTGCGTGCGGGTTTTACCGCCCCGCTGGCGTTCAGGGCGTCCGTCAGGGCATCCAAACGGTTGCTCAGGCGGTCGATCTTCTCATGGAGGGCCAATAGGTCCTCGCCTCGCGCCGGTCGCTGAAGATTGAAGTTTTCTCGCACCCGGCTGATGCGGTCCTCGACGGAACTGCGGGCGGCCTGTCCGGCCTCGATGGCGTCGCGGGCTTCTTCTTCAAGGGCGGCTCCGGCCTTGACCAGTTCGCGAAACAGTTTCGGTGGCTCCACGCCTGCTTTTTCAAGACGGCCCTGGGCCTCATCAACTGCTCGACCGTAAGCGCCCACTCCGGCGAGCCATATATTTTTCGCGATCTCGCTCGCTTTATCGGTGACCTTGTTCTTATCGTCGGCCATTGTGCAATATCTCCCGTAACGCAAACCAGCTTTGGGGGTGCTCGGGGGCCACGCGAACGTGCTGCTGGACAGCCCGACCGACGCCCCAAAGCGCTAGAGGAAAGGGAGTCTAGCAGAGGAATTTGAGGGCACAAAAAAGGGGGTCACAAAGTGACCCCCAAAGTATCCCCAGGTCGGGGACAGTGAACCCGATAGGGTAATCAGGCAGCGGCTTTGAAGCCGACGGTTTCCTTGAGCTCTTCGAAGCGTGCCTTGGCTTTCTCAAGCTGGGCTTCGAGCTTTACGCGGTCGAGCTTGGGCACGTCGATCTTCGGCATTTCCATGTCGTCGATAGCGTTCTTGGCCTGTTTCTCGACTTTCTCACCACGCTTGACCATGTCGGCGTACAGCTTATCGGCCTTCTTGCGACGGGCTTCGAGCTCATTTTCGACGCTCTTCAGCTGGTCCTGAACCTGATCAAAGGCCATGCCGTAGAAGCCGAGGCTGGCGAGAAACGCGCTGCGACCGGCTTCGGTCACGCGGGTCTGCAGGGTCGGGGCCTTCTTCGGTGCCGCTTTGCGGGCCGTGGTTTTACGAGCCGCGGGCTTGCGCTTGGCAACGGTTTTCTTGGCCGCCGTTTTGCGCTTCGGTGCTGCTTTCTTCGCTTCTTCAGCCATGTTTTTCACTCCTGTTAATCATGTGGTGCTTGTCAGTCTGAGGGCAGGTTTTTGGCCTGTCCCCATCGCCATTGAGGTCAACTGTAGGGGTAAAAACTAGAATAAACATACTAATTCCCGGTGCCCCGGCTGGAGTTCTGGCAGCGGGAACATCCGTCGTTGCCCCGTTGCCGTACTATCGAGGGCCTACGGGAGGTGGAATTCACGGTTGTAGCGACGGGCTGCACCCGGCTACGCCGTATAGCTGTTTCGGGGCTTTGTAAGTGTTCACCGGAACGGCCCCCAAAAACAGGAAGCAGAGAATGAGTGCACGCGGGTTGCGTATTTGGATCACGGCCGTTGCCGTGGGGTTTGCGGGATTAGGGGCTACCTGGGGTTTATTGACCATGAAGCCCAAGCCAGCGGCCACCGCGGTGCCCGAGGCCCGTCCTCCTTTGGTCCAGTTTGTAGCGGCAGAACCCGCCTTACTGCGGTTGCCCGTAACCACCCAGGGCACCGTGCAGGCTCAGCGCGATGTATCGCTGACCAGTCAGGTCGCGGGTCGTGTGGTATCGGTGAGCGACGAATTTGTTGCCGGCGGTCTGTTCTCCGCGGGCGAGGTGCTGCTGCAACTGGAGACGGCGGACTACGAGTTGGCGATCGCCCGGGCCGAATCCCAGGTCGCCGCTTCCCGCCAACGGCTGGCCGAAGAAGAGGGGCGAGCCCTGCAAGCGAAGCGGGAATGGCGGGATCTGGGCACGGACAAAGCCAATGCGCTTTTCCTGCGTGAGCCTCAGCTTATGGCGGCGAAAGCGGATCTCGTGGCCGCCGAGGCGGAACTGCGCTCGGCCCAGCTCAACCTGGAGCGCACGAGGCTGAGCCTTCCTTTTAATGGGCGCGTGGTTAACAAGACCGTGGATCTGGGCCAGTTTGTGACGGCGGGAACGACCGTGGCCCAGGTCTATGGCACCGATCAGGTAGAGGTGCGCTTGCCCCTCACGGACCGCCAGTTAGCGCTTCTCGATTTACCCCTGGGCCGCGTCGGGGCTCAGCGTCAGGCCGTCGCCGCTGCGCCAGAAGCCATCCTCAGGGCGGTGTTTGCCGGTCAGCCCTGGGAATGGAGCGGACTTATAGAGCGCACGGAAGCCAGCGTGGATGTGGACAGCCGGGTGGTTTACGCCGTGGCCACCGTGGACAAACCCTTTGCCAGGAGTGACGAAGGGCAGCGACCACCGTTAATGCCCGGCATGTTTGTGCAGGCGCGCATTGAAGGCCGGGCGATTCCCGACCTCGCCCGCCTTCCGCGGGCCGTTTTGGGCAGTGACGGCTCGGTGCTGCTGGTTGATAGCGAGAGTCGTCTGGAGCGTCGCGCCGTGCGGATGCTCCATGCCGATGGCAGTAGTGTTTGGGTCTCGGGATTGAGCCAGGGCGAGCGCGTTGTTGTGAACGATGGCGGTGTTCTGTTGGCTGGGATGGATGTCACACCCACCCCAGCCCAACAGTTTGTCAGCGAGGCCTTTTGACCATGGGCGGTCCCGTACGCTGGTTTATCGATAACCCCATTGCCGCCAATCTGCTCATGGTGCTGCTGATCATTGGTGGCGTTATGGGCATCCCGGCCCTGGACAAGCAGTTCTTTCCCGATATCGAGATCAATCGGGTGAGCATTACCCTGGCCTATCCCGGTGCTGGGCCCTCGGAAGTCGAAGAGCAGATTTGCGTTCGTATCGAGGAGGCCATCCACGACATTACAGGGATCAAAGAGATCCGCTCCACGGCGGCCCAGGGTTTGGGCACGGTCAGCGTTGAGGCGGTGCTGGGTTACGACACCCAGCGCCTGACTTCAGACATCAAAACCCGCGTGGATGCCATCGATACCTTCCCCGCGGATGCAGAGCGGCCCGTGGTTACGGAGCTTCAGTACCGCCATATGATGGCGGTGGTTACCCTTTCCGGCGATATCGGTGAGCGGGCGTTGAAGGAGCTGGGCGAGGAGCTTCGCGACGACCTGTCGACCCGGCCCTGGGTTTCTGTCGTCGAGCTGACCAAGCCTCGGCCCTACGAAGTCTCCGTGGAGGTTTCCGAGTACGATCTACGACGCTACGGCCTGACCTTCAACGCGGTGGTGGACGCGATCCGCGGTGCATCCCTGAACCTTCCAGCCGGGTCCATCAAGGCCGTGGGCGGCGACATTCGCCTGCAGACTCGAGGGCAGGCGTACTCCAAGAATGAGTTCGAGGACATCATCCTCGTGACCCGCCGCGATGGCACCCAGGTGCGTCTCGGCGATGTGGCGCAGGTGGTCGACGGTTTCGAAGACCTGGATTTACGCACACGCTTCAACAACCGTCCCTCGCACAATCTGACGGTATTCGTGACCCAGGACCCCGATGTGCTGCGAACCAGCGAGGTGGTCAAGAACTGGGTGGTGGAAAAACAGGCGACCTTGCCTCCGGGTGTCGACTTATCGGTCTGGCGGGACTCCGCCAAGCCCTTTCGAGGTCGGGTGGAAACCCTCCTCAAAAATGGCATTGGCGGATTGATCCTGGTGTTCTGCGTCCTGGTCCTGTTTCTTCGGCCCCGCCTCGCCATGTGGGTATCCGTGGGGATCGCGGTGGCGTTTCTGGGTGCCCTGTTTCTGCTTCAGTACACCCCCGTCAGCCTGAACATGATCTCCCTGTTCGCGTTTCTGCTGATCCTGGGGATCGTGGTCGATGACGCAATCATTGTCGGTGAAGCGATCCACGCCCGTCAGTCCGCCGGGGAATCAGGAGTTCGTGGCGCCTATAACGGCGCTTCTGGCGTGGTGAAGCCGGTCATGTATGCGGTCATCAGCACCATGATCTTTTTCGTGCCGATGTTTTTTATGCCCGGTGATATGGCCCGCGCGGCGGCGGCAATTCCCGTGGTGGTGATCCTGGCCCTGACTTTTTCCCTGGTGGAGTCGCTCTTAATCCTGCCGCCCCATCTCGCTCATATGCCCCCCCAGCGACCCAGTCGCTTCGCAATGCTCCGTCGGATCGAAGCTGCCCGGCAGAAACTCGCCGATGGCATGATGCAGGTGGCCCGCCATTGGTACCGCCCGTTTCTGGGCAAAGCTCTCGGCGCGTATCCGGTGGTGGCGGCGCTGTTTTTCTTTGCTTTGTTGGTCAGTCTGGGGCTGTACGGTGGCGGTTGGTTGCGCACGGGCTTCTTCCCCTCGGTGAACTCCGACTACGTGGAAGCGGAGATCAGCCTGCCCGAAGGGGGGCCTTTCAGCGACACCCTGGCGGTGGTGGAGCGCGTGGAGGTCGCGGCGGAGCAGATCCGCGCCGAGTACAACCAGGATCCGGTGCACACTCTCTTTGGACCGGCCATCGGCCATATCAATTCTCGCGGTGAGGACAACAATCTTACGGTGACCATCGAAACGTTGTCGGACACCATCGACTCCCAGGAGGTGGCGGAACGCTGGGAGGCCCTGATCGGCGACCTGCCCGAATCCAAGTCCTTCCAGATTGACTACACCATTAACCAACTGGGCAAGCCCATCAGTCTGGTGTTGGTTGCCGATGAGGTGGCGGATCTGAAGGCCGTCTCGGCGGAGCTGCGTGCAGTACTGGCCCAGTACCCCGGGGTCTACAACGTTAGGGATACGCTGGAGTCTCCGCGCGATGAAATTGTCCTCAGTTTGAAGCCTGCGGCGGAGAATCTGTCCGTGACCCTTGCGGATCTAGCCCGTCAGGTTCGACAGGCGTTTTACGGAGCGGAGGCCCAGCGGGTGCCTCGCAAACGGGAAGATGTGCGGGTCATGGTACGTTACCCAGAAGCGGAGCGCCTGTCCGTCGATGACCTGAGTAACTTGCGAATCCGCACTCCCAGTGGTGTGGAAGTGCCTTTTGACACAGTTGCCGAAGTACGTTTTGAGCCGGGCTATCAGAAGATTGAACGCCTCGACCGGCAGCGGGTGCTGGAGGTTACCGCCGACGTGGCGAGCGGCACCAATTCACCGCGAGCTGTTGTTGCCGAGGTACTGCGGGAACACTTGCCCCGATGGCGTCAGAGCTATCCCAGTCTGGGGCTTTCCCTGGATGGCGAGCTGGAAGAAGAGAGTGCTTTTCGCAGCGCCATGCTCAAGTACATGGCGTTGTCCATGCTGGTGATCTACGGTCTGATGGCCATCCCGTTTCGGTCCTATTGGCAGCCCATTCTCATTCTGACGGCGGTGCCCTTCGGCATCATGGGGGCGATTTTTGGCCATCTGATTACCGATTGGCAGGTGAGCATGTTCTCGTTGATGGGCGTTATCGCCTGTGCCGGAGTGGTGGTGAACGACAACCTTGTGCTCATTGACCGCATTAACCAGCTGCGGGCGGCGGGTCACCCCTTGATGGAAGCGCTGCTCCAGGGCGGCGAGGACCGGTTTCGTCCCATCATCCTCACTTCCCTGACGACCTTTATAGGCTTGCTGCCCATCATGTCGGAGACCAGCGTTCAGGCACAGTTTTTGATTCCCATGGCCACATCACTCGCCTTCGGAGTGCTGTTCGCCACGGGTGTGACCTTGATACTGGTGCCCTGCTTGTACCTGTTTGGGGAGCGGGTGCGGGCGTTCCTGCGCCGCGAGCGCCTCCTCGAGTATCCCTCAGCGGCGGGCGAGAAAGCGCTGGAGGGTTAGAGTACTAGCTAACTCTGCTGAGTTAGCTTCGCGGCTGAGGTCCGGCCGTGACGATGCTCGCCGCTACATCAAAGCGGGTGATGTTGTCCTGGAACAGCATCGCCAGCTTATTGGCTTGCTCGTCGTAGGCCGCGGTATCCCCCCAATTCTGTCGAGGATTCACATATTGCGGGTCCACGCCGGGGATTTCCGTGGGGAAATCCAGGTTCAGGATGTCCAAATGCTCCGTGGAAGCGGACAGGAGTGCGCCGCTCTCCGCGGCTGCAACGACAGCGCGGGTCACGGGGATGGGGAAGCGTGAACCACTGCCACCCGGAGCGCCTGAGCCACCGGTCCAACCGGTATTCACGAGATACACCTGACTGTCGAAGTCTTCGATGCGCTTCATCAGCAGCTCTGCGTAATCACCCGCTGGTCGCGGCATAAAGGGCGCGCCAAAGCAGGTAGAAAAAGTTGGATGGATACCCGCTTCGGCGCCCACTTCCGTGGAGCCTACTCGCGCCGTGTAACCACTGAGAAAATGAAACGCGGCGGCTTCCTTGCTCAGAATGGCTACCGGTGGCAATACGCCAGAGACATCGCAGGTGAGGAAGATCACGGTCTTCGGCTCCCCCGCCGCGTTGGCCATTACACGCTTGGGTACGTGGACCAACGGGTAGCAGCAGCGGCCGTTCTCGGTGATGCTCGTGTCGTCGTAGTCCGCGTGGCGGGCATTGTCCACCACCACGTTTTCTACGATGGCGCCGAATTTGATCGCATCCCAAATGATGGGCTCGTTCTTTTGGCTCAGGTTGATGGTCTTGGCGTAACAACCCCCCTCTAGATTGAACACGGAGCCCCGCGTCCAGCCGTGCTCGTCGTCGCCGATGAGATAGCGCTCGGGGTCCGCCGACAGGGTGGTTTTGCCGGTGCCCGAAAGACCGAAGAAAAGGGTGGTGTCTCCCCCTTCGCCGACGTTCGCCGAGCAGTGCATGCTCATAACGTCTTTTTCTGGGAGGAGGAAGTTCTGTACGGAAAATACGGACTTCTTCATTTCTCCGCCGTAGCGCATACCGGCGATGAGGATTTTTCGCTGTCCGAAGTTAACGATCACCGTGGCGTCAGACGCGGTGCCGTCGCGCTCGGGGTCGCAGACGAACTCCGGCGCATTCATGATGGTCCATTCTGGCTTTCGGTCGTGGTTGTAATCGTCAGGGCGAATAAACATGTTGCGGCCAAAGAGACCGTGCCAGGCCCACTCGGTGGTGACCTTCAGGGGCAAGTAGTGGTCGCTGTGAGCGCCCACGTGGAGGTGGGAAACGAAGCGATCCCGCTCACTGAGATAGGCTTCTACGCGTTCCCACAGGGCGTCGAATTTATCCGCATCGAAAGGTCGGTTGACATTGCCCCAGTCCACCGCGTCTTCGCAGCTCGGTTCGCGGACGATAAAGCGGTCGCCGGGAGAGCGTCCCGTGCGGGCCCCGGTGGTGACCAGCAGGGCACCAGTATCCGTGAGGCTGCCTTCACCTCGGCGCAACGACTCTTCGATTAACTCAGAGGGCTGCAAGTCAACGTATTCCCGCGGTGCAGGGTGGGTGGCGCTCATGGAAGGGTGTCCTGTGTGGTTCAGTTGGGGTGGCGGAAACCTGGTGAAGTTGTGGCGAGGGCCAGCCCCTCGCTGTCGATTTCTGCCGTTAAGTCCGGCTCGTTAGTACGGTCTTTGGTGTTAGTACGGTCTTTGGTGTTAGTACGGTCT
>DIYG01000166.1:18191-18752 GCA_002428935.1 Halieaceae bacterium UBA6060 | reverse complement strand
CCCGCGTGGGCGGGGAAACCTCTTTGCTGCGCTCAGTCGACGCAATGATCTGGGGTCCATCCCCGCGTGGGCGGGGAAACCTCTAGGCGGTTCTGGGCATCTGCACGAACGTCGGGTCCATCCCCGCGTGGGCGGGGAAACCGATGTTATATGGGATAGGTGACATTGGTCACCGGGTCCATCCCCGCGTGGGCGGGGAAACCCATTTTACTTTCATAATATTTTGGAACTGGGTGGGTCCATCCCCGCGTGGGCGGGGAAACCCTGGGCTAGCTTCTTCTCGGTCTCTGCCTGGCGGGTCCATCCCCGCGTGGGCGGGGAAACCACAAACGAGGCGCTCCATTTCGGGCCTGCTCAGGGTCCATCCCCGCGTGGGCGGGGAAACCGTAGTTCCACCGGCCCCATTGTTAGCCGGCAAGGGTCCATCCCCGCGTGGGCGGGGAAACCCCGGAGGGCGTCGACTGGCAGACAGCAAAGCAGGGTCCATCCCCGCGTGGGCGGGGAAACCGGGCATCCGACGCGCTCTATGTCGATCTTTCTGGGTCCATCCCCGCGTGGGCG
>DIYG01000166.1:0-18072 GCA_002428935.1 Halieaceae bacterium UBA6060 | reverse complement strand
TCCCCGCGTGGGCGGGGAAACCATGACTGCCAAGCGTTTCACAAACGCAAAGCAGGGTCCATCCCCGCGTGGGCGGGGAAACCTAGCTCTTCAGCACTATCCTTGGCCTCATCGAGGGTCCATCCCCGCGTGGGCGGGGAAACCGCTGCCAGCCTTCGCTCAAGAGGGTCCCGATTGGGTCCATCCCCGCGTGGGCGGGGAAACCTTGAAAGAAGACGGAGGGCTGCGCTTAGTCCAGGGTCCATCCCCGCGTGGGCGGGGAAACCCCGACTGAAGTGGGGGGATAGGTCGCCCACTACGGTCCATCCCCGCGTGGGCGGGGAAACCCCATAAGCGTTGGCGATGCGGGTGGGTTCAACGGGTCCATCCCCGCGTGGGCGGGGAAACCGACATATGTCTCACGCGATTGCCGTGGTCAGAGGGTCCATCCCCGCGTGGGCGGGGAAACCGGGAAGAGCAACCGGAGCCGGAAGTCGGGAGCGGGTCCATCCCCGCGTGGGCGGGGAAACCGCGTTTTAGCGAGTGTCTTAGCGACTCGTAAAAGGTCCATCCCCGCGTGGGCGGGGAAACCACGCCTTGCCATCCTTCTGGGTTGCCATCTGCGGGTCCATCCCCGCGTGGGCGGGGAAACCTTCAGTCAGGCGACTGTCTGGAAAAGCGACAGGGGTCCATCCCCGCGTGGGCGGGGAAACCTCTAGACTATAACCCTTTGAATTGCATAGCAAAGCGTTAGGAAACAATCAGCTAATTGTTAAAGGACAGCGTACGCGGGCTACGCACTACGCTTTACAAGCATCAGCCCATCAACGACAGCAAGTGACTTGGGTGCATCACCCAACACCCGAAGACCGATACCGCCTGGTTCATCTGGCGCGGCCCAAGTCATTAGTATGGCTCCCCTATTCAGGTGGCCGTGCCAGTCAGTCATTACTGTCCAAACACGATCACGAACACCGGCATTCAGGCGTGGGCTGAGATAAACACCAGCGCTCACCTCAAGCATCAACGAGCTCAGGAACCCGCGGTAGCGATCCTCAACGTCTCGAGTAACAACGACTGTCAAGCTCATGGCGACGCTGGTTTAACAAACAAGACCTTAATCCGGTCGATCATTGAGGGAATTACCTTTTCTTTTCGAAAAGCTCGGCTGGCTCGTCGACGCACAATCCGATCAATGGTATCCCGATCATTTGTCTCTGTTTCTTTAGCGGAAGAAAAGGCGACGGGGAGCGTGATCGTTGTGCGATATAGGTCGGCAATATCCAACACAAATGACTGATCCGAATCTTCGTGTATAAATCCAAGTTGCGGAAGCGTTGACGTACATGCAACAGCAATAGCAGCAGCTGCCTCAACGGCTGTAGCCGCATGATTGATTGCCTGATTGGCGATATCGGCCGCATCCGGGTTTTTCCGGTCGTAACGTCGGCCGCGCCACCGAATACCATGGCGCTGAGCTATCAAGCGATAGGCCTCTTTCATGCGCGCACCTTCTATTCCGCGCAACACTTCTATCGACCTATGCGGAAGTACCTCGCCCAGCCGAATCGCGTACATTTGCCGAGCAGTTTCCAGGCGTTTCTTTTCATCTGACCAAATCCTGGCCTGTTGCCTCGCGAGATCTGAACGGTCAGGGCCTAGAGGTGGTGCCGTGTAGCAGCGCACCCCATCGCTACCCACAGCGGCAAGACCAGTTCCATGGCGAGCCATCAAACGCAACGCGTCATGGCTTACGGTACTACCCGGCCCAAGTAGCACAAAGCTTAGGCCTTGATGAGGCACTTGATAGTCACCCGGTTCTAAGGAACCACCTGCTGTAACGAAACGAAGACAACCCTTTTCGACAGAAAGGTTGCCATAATCCAACAGAATCAGACCATGGCGATCAGCATGGGCAACTCGGGCCGTCTCAAGACCTAGCCGTCCGCGGAGCATGCTGTCATCGAAGCGCCCCTGGTGGCGCGATAAGCAAACAACCGAACCCGAAGGCCCGGTGCCTACCCAAACCTCTGGCTAGCAGTGTTAGAAACGATTCCGGGTCCTTTATCACTAGCTCCCCACGAAACAACACATCAGGCCCCTCGACCTTGGTAACCTGCCGCTTGCCATCACGATGGGCCCGACGTAAAACTTGCGTGCGGCAATAGCTTACAAGCCTGGGTGGTTTGCCGGATAAATCCGCCGCCGATTCACGATTTAGCTCTCGAGAAAGCCATTCGCGATAGACAACTTCGCGCTCCTTTACGGCCTCGCCATCAACTCGAAGAACGGCTGCGTCGAGCTCCTTAACATCATTTCTGCCTTGACGGGAACGCACGATAGGGCGCACTCGAACCTCAAAACTCAGGCGGTCACCGGCGCGAAAATCTTCGGGCAGGGGTTTTGCTTCAAGAGCTTCCAGTCCAAGAGCTTTTGTCGCTTCCGAGTCCTGGGCCATCGACGTCCACAAACGGGTGTCCTCTTGGCTGTACGCCAGTAACTCACTACTTTGGTTTCGCACTACAAAAGGTTGTGGTGCCAAATCTCCAAGCACCGCTTTGAGAACGGCGTGCCAGGCGTATCCCTCATCAACTCCTGCGGGCAGAAGCCGCTGGCGATGCGCCCAACGTGCAAAGGTCGATCTGTCGGGCCTCAGTCGAATGAGATACAGGGCCATCAGGAAGCCTGCGCCAATAACCATGGACGGCTTCGCCAGCGCTGCTCGCCCCCATGAACTTGATTGGCCCAGTTGCGTAGCCCGCCAATGCGAAGATCGTCAGGCTCTGGAGAGTCGCGCAGGGGTACAGGCTCAAATACTCGGGCATTCTCCGGCTCTAACGCCGGGACCTCTGCAAGCGCAGCGATTGGCGAGCCCGCCTGGACAGAGCCGGCATCGATATACGTCGAGGGGAGGCAGCTCTTACGACCCAGAAACAACGGTCGCTTAGGTGTTTTCAATGCCTGCTGCAAATCCGCTAGCGACGGTTTTTCATTGAAGGGCTCCAGCCAGATGGCAAGCAGTACACTTCTGTCTGCGTGGTAGTCTCTATATCGAATGTGCTTCCCCACGTAGGTGCCGGCGCCTCCGTCTCGTGATTCAATTTCACCACGGGTCGTCCAGCCATGATCCGACTTATCAAGTTCCGCCGTTTGAAAATCACGCAGCGACTCTCCCGGGCGATCACAGCGAACGACCAGCGAAAGGCGTTCTTGTAGCCGTTGGTGTTTATCGAAATCCTGTCGACGATACCCCAGCGCATTCGCCAACAGTCCCGTAATCATGCTGGGTGGTGGGAACGGCATCTCAACACCATGGTTATCGATCACCACACCACCAAAACTCATAAGAGGTGCTTCGAGCCTCAGCAGCAGGTAGTCATTCACGACGCGGCTCCGCTAGCCCAAGCTGCCAAACTATCAAGGTTGACGCGCTCTACGTCTTGAAGTGCCGCTTCTACAGCCATTTGCCGACGGTCTTCGGCACACCCATAGGCTTGATCCATTGCCGCAAGGTGACTGCTTACGCGCTCAATTGCTGCGGATACATCGGCCATGTGTTCAGGTAGCGCTCGATGAAAGGCGTTTGCCAAAGATCGTGGTTGTCGGTCACCACACTCGGCCAGCATCCATTGCGCAAAGGAGTAAGGCGCCGTAGAGCCTTTTTTAGCGCCAGGGGATATCTCGGCAATAAGGTGCATCAAATGTTCAATGACTTTGGCGGCCACTTCTTCATCGCCGCTCAGATTAGAGACCAGCAATGGAACGTCAACAACCACATAGCCGTAATACAACCCGCTGGCTAGTTCCATATCGAAAATACCGGCCGCGCCACTGTCGTCGCCATCTTCGCGAGACTTCAGGTCATCGACAGCAGTCATGAAGTCCATCTCTCGCTCTAGAGGGTGAACCGTGAGTGCATGCGCCACGTGTATGGCGGCATCCGTGTTCGCAGCAACATCGGAGGTCACCATTCGGCCAAACAGGGCGGCCATCAATCCACCACCACCAACCAGTGCTTTGATGTTTTTCTTTTCGTCTTTAAGTGACTCATCCAAAGCACCTACAGCCGCTTCAGGATCTGATGGATTCAACGCACCGATGGCTTTCTGCGCGAGATAGTCGATCTCGGGCTCGCCAAGCAGCAATGCCTGACGGGACTTCCGATCCGAGCCTTTTTTACCGTAAACCACTTCATTCAGCCGGCCACAAACAGCCTCAAGCACCGACTCTTCGGCGATACCCTCGGCCTCCAGAAGCGGCCTGATTCTGTGATCGACTATTTCTTTTGTTCGTACAGAAGTCGCAAAGCCCACGTTCTGCAAAGCCCAAGGGTTTTGGGCAGCACTGTCGATAGAATCTGACCCGGCCAAACGCCAGCGTCTTTTCAAACACTGGGAAGAGACGCGTCCACGCGTTGCTCCCCCAAACGGTATTCGCTTGGCCAGGCCCGCGTCATCGCGATTTAGAAGTGCCGCCGGATAGGAACTGAGCCAATGAATCTGTATAAATCGAGCCATGCTGTTCTCCTTAGAAGGCATCAGCGATCAGAGACCGATGCGTTGGCTATAACAAAACCTCTGGCGACCTGAAGTCGCGCATCTTCCGCTTTTTGCTGATTGGCGTGATAGTCGTCGGGAACATCCAACTCTTCAGAACTGAGATCGTAAGGACCCGCATTCAAAACCAGGGTCGCGATCGGCCACCAGTTAGCTTCAGTTACCTGCGCCGCCATACGTCGAGCGATTCTTGGTAATAAATCGAAAAGCACCGTAAGGTCAGCTCGTAAGAGTTGCTGTAGCCTGAGCTCACCGAAGTGGATATGCACTAACGCCTCACCAAAGCCCTGCGCCTGACTGCGATGGCGTCCTCGCGCAAGAGCGATGCAGTGGATTATCAGAGCCCAACGCCGAAGGTGGTCTACTGAAGCAAATAGCGATTTATCGCCCAACAGATCTTGAATAATGCCAAATGCCGGTTCTGGCTGGCGCGGGTCCATACGCCGAAGCCGGGCAAGTTCGGCCATGGATCTCGTGTCGGAAGTTAGACGCACAGCCAGTCTTTGCAAAACGTCCGAACGGTCTTCTTCAGGCAAAGCGTTCATCGCTAGGCTCCTGTTCATTAAAACGCTGTGCCGGCAAGTGTTTCCGCAACGCCGCAGTCAAGAACAACTCGGCGCGTACACGAGCCAAACGCTGACGCAGAGGGTGTTGGGGGGCGGCTTCGGCGGCAGCGACAAACACTTCTCTCGTTAAACGCGCCAGATACCTGCTAAATTCGGTCGCCGCTTCGTCCTGGGAGGACGGTAAAGACGCAAAAAGCAGAGCAAAGAATTCCCCATCGACCATATTGTTCATCCGGGAAAGCCATGGCCGGCATAGAGCTTCGTTACTCGGCTTCTTCCACTCGACATCCTCCTGACCCTGGAACAACTGTATTAGAGCTGGCCGAAGCACCTTGCCACTCGCAACGCCTGCAAGCTCCAGGAACTCCTTACATCGCGAGGCTAACTGCTCACGCTGGTCCGGATCCGCAAAAAACGACACCACTGTGGGGGGAATCAATACCCTACGGCTGTGATAGCCCTCCGTTTTCCCCTGTCCTCGCACCATTCCATAAGCCTCATAGGCAAGTGGAATGTCTCGCTCTGAAACCGTAGGCCGGGCCAAATAAGGTAACTGATACTTCGAATCTGCACCCGTCACCAGCTGCGCCATGCGGCGGTAATCGAATCCGCCGACCGTTAGCGTCATGGCTTTTGGCTCTTTCTGTATGTCGAGCGGTAACCACGGGTCCCCAACGTTTCCCGCGAGTGCCTTGGCTTCGACGCGAGGTTTCTTTGTGTTTCCCGTGCTAGCGTGGAAGCATCCACCGGTTTCGCCCAAACGTACGCGGCGACAGACTTCAATGTATAACGGGTGACAGTCTTCAATTCGCACCGATTCCGTGCCGTCCCAAGGCAGCAACCACAGCAAGGTGTGCCCGGTGGGTGAACCCACATCGGCGGCTCGATAGAATTTTTCGGTATCTGAAAGAATCGCATTGATGTCACGAAACACCCGGCCCCCAAAACGCAGTTCTTCAGGGGCTAAGGTTAGGTAACTCCGGTTCGCAAAGCCGCCGTTCATGCGCGCGACGCCATAGTTTCCGGCACCAAGGAATCCTTCCTGCGTCTGCAAGGACAAGAGCGCGAAGAACCAGTCTTCCGGTGCGCCATGGGCCATCCGGCGCTGCTTTAGGTCATGGTTCTTGCTGGTTACGAGCATGTCGAGCTTGTCGGGTTGTTCTACACGCCCTTTTAGATCGGGTGCATCAGGTGGCTGGGGCGGCTGAAGCAAAGCGGGCTTCGAAGAATCGTTGACGATCAACTGCCACGGGGCATCATCCGGCCAGGTCGTCGTCAACTGCCTTAACACTTTCTGCCATCCATCCGCCGTATCAGGGGGAACATTGAACCCTGCGTGATCGCATGCGATACAAGCGAGCTGGACGAGGAATGCGTGGAAAGCGGGGCGCTGGTGTGGGCGTAGGTGGGGGAAGGACTCGATACGGTCTTGTACAGCTAACTGCAAAGTTTGTGGAAGGGAGGCTCGCAATACCACCCCATCGGTGCGACCGACAGAAAACAAATTATCCGTTAAAACATTGTACATTGCAGACAACAGGTTCTACGCAAGAACCACTCCATATACCACGGACCACAACACAACCCCTCGCGTGAAGGACGTCGTGCCAGAGTCGACCATACATCAAGTATGTTTTATGAACAAAGAGTTTGAAGCCAGAGGTTGATTCCGACCCTTTCCTCTAACCTAAGCTCACAACCTGTTTTCGTAAGCCAAGTTCATCATAAAGAAAACCCTGTTCACCAACAGTAAACGTAATTCCCGGTAGCCTTGTGTCCAGGCTTACTTCTTCTTGTTCGCAGCCTTCAGGCCACATGAAATGGGGAATCTGTAGTTCCGTTAGATGCTGGCCAAAGGGCGATACAGTTTCGGAGAACCGCAACAAGCGTGGCATCTCACCCAAGCGGGTCTGAACTTCCGCACTTTCGGTGTACGCCGAAAACTCCTCCGTCCATTCCAGCAGTCTGGGTTTTGCCGCCTGACGTCGTGCCGTATCGGTGCCCAACAAGTCCATCCAATGAGCTATCCATTCCGAACCCAATTCGGTCGCCAGGAGATTGAGTCTGTCGTAGTCTGTTGCACGTTCAACCAATTCCCGATTGTCATCGGGTATGGACAGAAACTGACGGTTCTCCAATTCGCGCCACGTTGCTTCGATAGCCAAGAGGTTTGTGTAGACCGTCCCAAGGCCAGCACTCGTACCCGCGGGACGGCGACCGAGATAGCCGGTCATGCTGCGCTCATCAGGGGTTAGCACAACCGCTCTTGGCAACTCGAATCCCTCAGGACGAAGCCGAAGATGCCGGTGCAGTCGCCCCAAGCGTTGAAGCATCACGTCAATGGGGCATAGGTCGGTAATCAGTAGATCCGCGTCAATATCGAGGCTCTGTTCCAGAGTCTGCGTACCCACCAGTATGCACGCGCGTGAGGCGGCGTCTTTACCAAAAACCGACACCACTTGCCTGTCGAGCACTTTGCGATCCACCGCCGCAAACCGCCCGTGGTGTGGGCATGGCTTGCCGTTCACAGAAAATAGGAGCGCAATTGAAGCATCTGTAGCGACCAAGGCCTGCTGGGTTTCGATAGCCTGGGCCACGGTGTTGCGAATCACCAAAACCCGGGCTCCAGAGCGAGCCGCCTGCAGCGCAAACCCTGCTATGGCTGCCGGCTCGGCGATGGCCGGTTGAAGATCAATAGTAACGGCTTTCTTCTTGTCTCTTGGTGCAAAACCTCGGACGGAGTTTTCATCGCTCAGCGCGGGATAGGGAATGGACAGGGGGTCCGTAACGTCCGCAGGGAACTCCGTTAGCGCAGGTCTGCTCCGGGCGCAATTGAGAAACCGGGTTTTGGCAGCACTGCCCAACGTCGCCGAAAGGAGCAACGCGTGTCCGCCGGCACGAACCTGCCGCGACAGCAGGTTCTCAAGGACTCGTGACATGTAAATGTCGGAGGCATGTACTTCATCAACAACGAGTAGGCTTCGCAGAAGCGTTATTCCCCTCAGGTGCCCGTGACGCGACTTGAGCCCTGCCAAAAGGGCCTGATCCACGGTACCAATGGCGACTGCAGCGGCGAGATAACGCTTGGAGTTCTCGGCGGCCCAATGACGGTGTGCGCTTGCTTCGTGTTCTCGATCCGGCCACTGGACTTCAAAGGGAGCAAGCCGTTGTCCCGTGAGCCCATCAGACACCAGATACCCAGGCACTGCGGTAACCGTGTTGGGACGCAAGCTCTCGTCAGCAAACAGCTCGCCAACAAACTTCTGTAACCGGTCCGCGAGCGCTATGGCTGATACGCGAGTGGGTAACACGAAGGCGAGGCTATCGACTTCACCCGCCTCGAACAGCGTTTTATAGCGCCACAGTGCCGCTTCGGTTTTGCCCGCTCCTGTTTCATCTTCAATGATGACGACCTGCCCCAATTCTGGGTCGCCCGCTGCACGCTGGACTGCCGTTGGCTGAAAAGGCTTTGCAGAGACTGAGTCTTGAAAAACATCGCCGAAAACCACTTTTCTCGATCGGAGGTCATTCACCGCGTCACGAGTGTCGATACGCATTTTCGAAAGTACTTCACCAGCGCGGCTTTTAGCAGTTTCAAATCGAGCATGGGGTGGAGCAAGATCGTAGGGAAAAAAAGAAGGATCCGGGTTAGACCCGATCCAGTCGGCCAGACTTACCAGGCCACAAAACGCATGAACAAACTCTGGCGTGTTGGGGAGTGGCGGTCCTGGCGTTGTCGCGTCGGGCATCATCGTGTGCAAAGCATCAAACAAACTTTTTAATTCGCTTAAGGGCTGATAGTCGAGCTCCTTGACATCCGACCAGGTCCAGATAAGTCTTTTGGAGGTCTGGAAGTCAACGGGCAATCCATGATGTGAAACAGCGGCTATTAGCAGCTGGCCATTGCTGTCCTTAAGCAAGCTTGCCACGGGATGCCCACCAAGGAGGTCGCGAGTTCGCCCCCAATCCAGTACCGTCGGCACGACATATGCCCCATGACCGCATTCTGATAGGTCGCCGCCGATACGCTTCAATACTTGGATACGGTGGGAAATGTCGACACTGCCATCTTCAGTCAGGGCATCGAGTTGTTTAAGCCAAAACCCTGCCGAGCACTTACCAAGGTCATGAAGATAGGCGATGGCCGAAAGACGGGCTAGATCGCTCTCGTCGAGGGGACGACCTGCAAGTCGCTCCATTCGCGCGCGCCAAACCGGCAGGGCGAGCAGCTTCGCCGTGACGGCTGCAACATCGGCGCAGTGGGATGAAAGACTTAGAAATTCGCTGTGACCGACACTGGCCCGGGTGAGCTTGCCCCAGGCACCGGGATACCACTCGTTGCTCACAAAACGCTCATCCAAACGTTACCCTACAAGCAAAGCAGGATAGCCCAAGAACACTTACCGCTGAATTCTAGTAAGCGTGTAACGTTAAAACTGCTAGAAAACAAAAACCCCCGCTATCTCACGATAACGGGGGTTTTGCGATCTACCGCGGGGTGGAATGAGCCTTAGCTGCCGCGACCCGCGCGATTCTTGAGCTTACGCAAGGTAGCCAGCTGGGCCGCCGCTTCGGCGAGCTGTGCGGATGCACGACCGTAATCGAACTCACCGGTCTGATTGGCCAGTGCCTGCTCCGCTTCACGGCGGGCTTCTTCCGCTGCCGCTTCATCGACGTCATCAGCGCGTAAAGCGGTGTCTGCGAGGATCGATACCACACCGGGCTGAACTTCGAGAAAACCACCGGACACGTAGTACACCTGTTCTTCGCCACTTTGCAATACGATACGTACGGGGCCGGGAACCAGAGCGGTTAGCAGAGGAGCGTGGCCATAGTTCACGCCCAACTCTCCGATCTCTCCGGTCGCAACCAGCGACTCCACCAGGCCAGAGAAGATTTCTTCTTCGGCACTGACGATGTCGCAGTGAATGGTCATGGCCATATAGCCTTACCTCTTACTCTGCTCTAGGACGGGCCGTTGCTTACAGATCTTTGGCTTTTTCGACGGCTTCGTCGATGCTGCCAACCATGTAGAACGCCTGCTCCGGCAGGTGGTCGTATTCGCCGGCCAGAATGCCCTTGAATCCAGAAATCGTGTCCTTCAGGGAGACATACTTTCCGGGTGCGCCGGTGAAAATCTCGGCCACGTGGAAAGGCTGAGACAGGAAGCGTTCGATCTTCCGCGCACGATCCACGATCTGCTTGTCTTCTTCCGACAGCTCGTCCATGCCCAGGATGGCGATGATGTCTTTCAGTTCCTTGTAGCGCTGCAACACGTTTTGCACGCCGCGAGCTACCTCGTAGTGCTCGGCACCGATGATCAGAGGGTCGAGCTGACGAGACGTGGAATCCAGAGGATCTACCGCGGGGTAGATACCTTTCGCCGCGATGTCCCGGGACAGTACGACAGTGGAGTCCAGGTGAGCAAAGGTGGTAGCCGGTGACGGGTCCGTCAGGTCATCCGCCGGTACGTATACCGCCTGGATTGACGTGATAGAGCCTACCTTGGTGGAGGTAATACGCTCCTGCAAGGCACCCATCTCTTCGGCTAGCGTAGGCTGATAACCCACCGCCGACGGCATACGACCCAACAGTGCGGACACCTCGGTTCCCGCCAGGGTGTAACGATAGATGTTGTCGATAAACAGCAGTACGTCACGACCTTCGTCACGGAACTTCTCCGCCATGGTCAGACCGGTCAACGCCACGCGAAGACGGTTACCGGGCGGCTCGTTCATCTGGCCGTAGACCATCGCTACCTTGGAGTTCTCAGGGTTATCCAGGTCCACAACCTTGGATTCCTGCATCTCGTAGTAGAAGTCGTTACCTTCCCGGGTACGCTCACCGACCCCGGCAAATACCGACAAACCGGAGTGCTGCAGGGCGATGTTGTTAATGAGCTCCATCATGTTTACGGTCTTGCCCACACCGGCGCCGCCGAACAGGCCGACCTTACCGCCCTTGGCGAAGGGACAAACCAGGTCGATCACCTTGATACCAGTTTCCAGCAGCTCTTCCGACGCGGCCAGCTCCTCGTAGGTGGGGGCCGCGCGGTGAATGGAGGAACGCTCCTGTTCACCAATAGGGCCCCGCTCGTCGATGGGGTTGCCCAGCACGTCCATGATCCGACCCAGGGTTTCGCCACCCACGGGTACGGAAATCGGTGCACCGGTGTTTTCCACACCCAAGCCACGGGACAGGCCCTCGGAAGAACCCATGGCGATCGCGCGTACCACACCGTCACCCAGCTGTTGCTGAACTTCCAGAGTGATGTCTTTCTCGGTGATTTTCAGCGCGTCATAAACCTGCGGCACGGAATCCCGTGGAAATTCCACGTCGATAACCGCGCCGATGATCTGTACGACTCGTCCGCTACTCATGTCCGATCCTCTTCTTACAAATTCTTCGAGCCGGTAAAACTACCGCTCGTATCTATCCTGTTTGGGCAGGGCAAAACAGCGTTAGCTGATGGCCGCCGCACCACCGACAATTTCTGAAAGCTCCTGGGTGATCGCCGCCTGACGAGCCTTGTTGTAGATGAGCTCCAGCTCATCGATAAGGTCTCCGGCGTTGTCCGTCGCGTTCTTCATGGCCAACATACGCGCCGCCTGCTCGCAGGCCGCATTCTCGACCACGGCCTGATACACCTGTGACTCGATGTATCGTGTAAGGAGGCCTTCGAGAAGCTCCCGGGCTTCTGGCTCGTAGATGTAGTCCCAGTGGTGCTTCATGTCCTCGGAGTCTTCCGCCTGGAGAGGTAGGACCTGCTCCACGGTGGGATTCTGAGTCATGGTGTTAACGAACTCGTTGCTCACCAGAAACAGGCGATCGATCCGGCCTTCCTCGTAAGCATCCAGCATGGTTTTTACGCCACCGATCAGGTCTTCCAGCGATGGCTCTTCGCCGATATCTCTAGCCGCAGCAATAACGTTTCCGCCATAGCTGTTAAAGAAGGCGATGGCTTTGGCACCGACCAGGGACAAATCGATCTCGATGTCCTGGTCAGCCCACTCTTTCATGGCGCGAATCGTAGCCTTGAACAGGTTGATGTTCAGACCACCGCACAATCCGCGGTCCGTAGACACCACGATGAAGCCCACGCGTTTAACGTCGCGCTCTTCCATGTAAACGTGGCGATACTCCGGCGCCGAGTTGGCGATATGGCCCACCACGGAGCGAATGCGCCGCGCATAGGGCTTACCCACTTCCATGCGGTCCTGGGCCTTGCGCATTTTGCTCGCCGCGACCATTTCCATGGCACTGGTGATCTTCTGAGTACTCTTAATACTCGTGATCTTGGTGCGGATTTCCTTGCCGACTGCCATCGGTGACTCTCCGGGCTGCTCTTAGCCTTAGTAGGTCTGCGTAGACTTAAACTTCTCGATAAGCTCGGCGAAGCTGGTAGTCACCTCGTCGGAGTAATCGCCCGTCTCGACGATCTTGCTCATCAACTCACCGTATTCCGCGTGAGCGAAAGACAGCAGCGCGGCCTCGAAATCACCGATCTTCTCTACGTCTACATCCTTGAGATGACCTTCGTTCGCCGCGTACAGCATGAGACCCATTTCCGCGATGCTCTGCGGGGAGTACTGCTTCTGCTTCATGAGCTCCGTTACCCGCTCACCGTGATCGAGCTGGGCTTTCGTCGCATCATCCAGATCCGAGGCAAACTGGGAGAACGCCGCTAGTTCGCGATACTGGGCCAGCGCCGTACGAATACCGCCAGACAGCTTCTTCATGATCTTGGTCTGCGCCGCACCACCTACCCGCGATACGGAAATACCGGCGTTCATGGCTGGGCGAATGCCGGAGTTGAACATATCCGTCTCAAGGAAGATCTGACCGTCGGTGATGGAGATCACGTTGGTCGGTACGAAGGCAGAAACGTCTCCAGCCTGGGTTTCGATCACCGGCAACGCCGTGAGAGAACCGGTCTGACCTTTTACAGCGCCATCGGTGAACTGCTCAACGTAATCGGCGTTAACCCGGGCCGCACGCTCGAGGAGACGAGAGTGGAGGTAGAACACGTCACCGGGGTAGGCTTCACGACCCGGCGGGCGACGAAGCAGCAAAGAGATCTGCCGGTAGGCAACGGCTTGCTTACTCAGATCATCGTAAATGATCAGGGCATCTTCACCGCGATCGCGGTAGTACTCACCCATGGTGCAGCCGGCAAAAGGCGCCAGGTACTGCATCGCTGCGGGATCAGATGCGTTGGCAGCAACGATAATCGTGTGATCCATGGCGCCGTGCTCTTCGAGCTTGCGCACCACGGAGGCCACAGAAGAAGCCTTCTGACCCACCGCCACGTAGATACATTTAATGCCGGTGCCTTTTTGGTTGATGATCGCATCGACGGCGATTGCCGTCTTACCGATCTGACGGTCACCAATAATCAACTCGCGCTGGCCACGACCGATGGGCACCATGGAGTCGATGGCTTTGAGGCCGATCTGCACGGGTTGGTCAACGGACTGACGGGCGATAACCCCTGGCGCCACTTTTTCGAGGGCGTCCGTCATCGCGGCATTCACCGGGCCTTTACCATCGATCGGGTTACCGAGCGCGTCGACGACGCGGCCCTGCAGCTCCGGTCCCACGGGAACTTCGAGAATACGGCCCGTGCAACGGCAAGCCTGACCTTCGGCCAGACCTTTGTAGTCGCCCAGGACAACCGCGCCCACGGAATCGCGCTCGAGGTTCAGCGCCATGCCGTACACGCCGCCATCAAACTCAATCATTTCCCCGTACATCACGTCCGTTAGGCCGTGAATACGAATGATGCCGTCGCTAACGGAAACGATAGTTCCGACGTTGCGCGCTTCACTGCTGACGTCGAGCTGATCGATTCGCTGGCGAATCAGATCGCTAATTTCAGACGGATTCAGTTGCTGCATGATCTGTTCCTCAAAACTTAATTTGTCAGTGCCTCGGCGAGCTTGTTCAGCCGCCCACGGACACTGCCATCAATAACCAGGTCACCGGCGCGAATCAGGATGCCGCCAATGAGGCTGCTGTCTACATCCGTAGTTACCGTGACCTCGCGCTCCAGGCGTTGACCGAGCGCTTGGGCGATGCGCTCGCGCACCGCATCGGGAACCTCAAAGGCCGAAACCATTTCAACTTCTACGCTCTGCTCTCGCTGGGCCTTGAACTGGGCAAACTGGGCGAGAATTTGTGGCGCCAGACCCAGGCGGCGATTTTCCGCCAACACATGGACAAAACGCCGGCGACTGTCACCCAGGTCATCACCCAGTAGCGCCAGAAAGGCCTCGGCCTGAGCCTGGGTGGTTAGGGCAGGATCGGCGAGGAGATCTTCTACCGCAGGCTCAGCCACTACCGCAGCAATAAGCCGCAGCTCGTCCAGCCACGGGTTGAGGGCACTCTCTTCGTGAGCGTATTCAAAGGCCGCCTTTGCGTAGGGTCGGGCCAGGGTACTCAGTTCTGCCATGGGTCGGTCCTACAACTCTGCGGCGAGCTTGTCGACGATGTCCGCATGGGCCTGAGCATCGATAGATGCGCCGAGCACCTTCTCGGCACCGGCGAGGGACAGGGCCGCCACCTGGCCACGGAGTTGCTCCCGGGCGCGGTTGCTTTCCTGTTCGATCTCGGCCTGAGCGGCGGCTTTGACACGATCGGCTTCGACTACCGCCGCATCCTTTGCCTCGTCGACTATCTGATTCGCCCGGCGATTGGCTGCGTCGATGATGCCCGCGGCTTCTTCCTTGGCCTCCTTGAGTCGTTCGACGGCCTTTTCCTTGGCCATCTCGAGGTCATGACTGGCTTTGTCGGCCGCGGCCAGACCTTCGGCGATTTTCTGCTCGCGCTCGGCCATGGCGGCAAGAATCGGCGGCCAGACGTACTTCATACAGAAGACGACAAAGGCCACGAACGCCAACATTTGCCCGATAAGGGTAAGGTTTAAGTTCACTTGCTGCTCCTTGCGAAAACACGCAGACGACCAGGCGATCTAGGTCTAGCCGTCATGAGATTTCCTGCGAGTGTTTTAGCCAGCGGCAACCACGAAGATCAGGTACATGGCGATACCGACACCGATAATCGGAATAGCGTCCACCAGACCAGCGCCGAGGAAGAAGGTGGTCTGCAGCTTGGGAGCCAGCTCTGGCTGACGGGCAGAACCCTCGATCAGCTTGCCGCCGAGCAGGCCTACACCGATAGCAGCCCCAAGGCCGCCGAGACCCATCATGATTGCAGCAGCAACGTAGATCAGTTCCATGGTTTTCTCCTAACGTTTCCTAAGTAGTACAGAGTTTGAGTTAAGTAGTAAGTAATACCGATAAATCAGTGATCTTCATGGGCCATGCTGAGGTACACGATCGTCAGGACCATAAAGATGAAAGCCTGCAGGGTGATGACCAGAATATGGAAAATCGCCCAACCAATTTGCATGAGTCCCGCCGGCACCATCCATGCCACCCCAGCGCTAAACAATGCCGCGATGAGGATGAAGATCATCTCGCCAGCGTACATATTGCCGAACAGTCGCAGGCCGAGAGAGAAGGGCTTGGCCAGAAGGCCTACCACTTCCATGAACAGGTTTACGGGGATAAACAGCGGGTGATTGAAAGGGTTCATGGTCAGCTCTTTGACAAAGCCAAACCCCTTCACGGTAATGGAGTAATACAGCATGAGGATGAACACACCCAGGGCCATGCCCATGGTGATGTTCGGATCCGTAGACGGCACGATTTTCTGGTAGGGCACGCCAATCAGTTCCAGGGTGTAAGGAATCAGATCAACGGGTACCAGGTCCATCAAGTTCATCAGGAAGACCCAAACAAAAATCGTAAGGGCCAGGGGCGCCACCAGAGGATTGCGGCCGTGGAAAGTGTCTTTGACTGTGTTGTCAACAAAGCCAACGATCACTTCGACAAAATTAACGATGCCCGAGGGCGTGTCGGAGCTGGCTTTCTTGGCTATGGAACGAAACAGCCAGCAGAACAAGACTCCCAGGCCGATGGACCAAATCATGGAATCGATGTGAATCGCGTTAAAGCCCATGGCCGCTGCTTCTTCGCCGCCGTGAGCCAGGGTCCACACACCGCCTTCGGGTACGGTGCTGCCGTCGTGACGATGAAAGCCTTCCGGCAGCTTGCCGTAGGTCAGGTTCGTAAGGTGGTGAACGATGTATTCGGAAATCGTTCGGGTTTCGCCTGCTGCCGCCATAAACCTTGTGCCAGTCCTGTACCGTCGAGAAGGCCTTCTTAACTTAGCAAGGCCGTTTATCGGGCTCGGAGCAATCGAACACCGTCGATCAATTGCACAAGCCAAAAAACACCGAAGCCCAGAAACACCAGGCCAGGTTGTGCGGGTTTAACCACTGCGAAAACCAGCGCGAAAGCTGCCGCGCTGAGCAGGAATTTTCCCCCTTCCGCGGCCAGACCCAAACGTGCTGCCCGCGCCGCACTCTGCCTGGCCGCTGTCGCCATGCGTAATGCGAAAAAGCCCTGCGGAATGACCGCACAAGCCGCGCCGCAGGCTAATGACACAGCCGCAGCTTTGCCCAGAAGCCCATACGCAATCGGTATGACGATTACGACGGCCAACACCTGGATCAAGGTCGTGCGCAGGTACGCGGCCTGGGAGGGAAATCTCTTTGGGGCTTTTTCCGCGGCTCGATTCATGGGTGAATCGGCCCTCGGTTGGCGCTCTTTCTCACCGCGGCGCCAGCACCTTCTGTGAAAGGCTTTTTCCTATAGGAAGCGGCCTTTTCCCCCACCCTGTCCTTCAGCACGAACCCTGTGTCCTGATTTGGGCGGCGCGCATTATAGGAACTAAGCCCTTTTCGTTCAACCAGAATAGCAGTCGCGGGACCAGAAAAAATCCTTATTTCCCATTAACTTGCGAATCCCCGACCAATGTCTAGGACGATCTCCCCCCAAGGGAGTAGATAGGTGTCGAGGTCGGCGGAGGAGAGCCCAGGGTGCCCATTACACCACATATGCCTATTACCAGCCGAGATATTTCTATATCTGGTGGTTTTCCCTAAAAATCAGCGAAGATGGGCGATGATTCCGTCCAGTTCATCGAGACTGGCGTATTTGAGGACGAGCTTGCCTTTCCCCGACGCCGCGTGCTGGATCTGCACAGGGCTGCCGAGCTTTTCCGACAATTCGTCCTGCAAACGACGAATATCTGGATCCAGGGTTTTCGGGGGTGTAGCGGCGTTTTCCTGTTGCAAGCGCTTAACCAGGGCTTCCGCCTGACGCACGGATAACTCCCGGGCGACGATCTGCCGGGCCGTAGAGCACTGGAGTTCCCGTTCCAAACCCACCAGGCAGCGAGCGTGACCCATGTCCAGATCTCGGTGCTCCAAAAGGGTTCGCACTTCAGGCTCCAATGTCATGAGGCGGAGAAGGTTGGCAACGGCGGACCGGGATTTACCCACCGCGTCGGCGACCTCCTGCTGGGTCAGTTCAAACTCGTTTTGCAGGCGCTCCAGAGCAATGGCTTCCTCGATGGGATTGAGATCCTCCCGCTGAATATTCTCGATGAGCGCCATGGCCATGGCGCCTTCATCGGG
Source organism: Halieaceae bacterium UBA6060 (assembly GCA_002428935.1). Taxonomy (GTDB): domain Bacteria; phylum Pseudomonadota; class Gammaproteobacteria; order Pseudomonadales; family Halieaceae; genus Congregibacter. The sequence continues at coordinate 427 of DIYG01000166.1, read as the reverse complement.
AATATCCCGAACCAGGGCGGGAACCGCATGGAGCCCCGCGAGCTGTGCGGCTCGCCACCGCCGTTCACCGGCGACAATTTCATAGCGCTGCTCACCGACGGGCCGCACAACGATGGGCTGCATAATGCCCTGGACTCGAATGCTGTCCGCCAGTTCTTCCAGCGCCGCCCCATCAAAATCTCGTCGCGGCTGATAAGCGCCGCGCTGGAGCAGGTCGATGGGAAGGTCTTTTAGTGGTCCGGTCGCAGCAACGGAGCCTTCCACAGATCCATCAACGGAGACTGGAGTTTCGGTGTTGTTTTCTTCCTGGGATCGGTTGCTACCCGCCAGCAGAGCATCAAGGCCTTTACCCAAGCCGCGTCGTTTCGCTGCCATTACGCTTGTCCTCCGATACCAGCGGCGGGGCCGGCCCCATCACCGCGTTCCT
>DIYG01000163.1 GCA_002428935.1 Halieaceae bacterium UBA6060 | reverse complement strand
CCCGATAATGTGCTGGCATCGTCCCAGGCGCGTTTCTAGCCGACCATCTTGCCCTCGGCAAAGCTGCGGCCCGCGATAATGTGTAGGTGGAGGTGAAACACCGTCTGCCCGGCACCGGCTCCATTGTTGACGATCAGGCGAAAGGCATCGTCCACACCCAGCTGTCGAGCAATATTCCCGGCGGCGAGCATTAAGTGACCCAACAGGGCCTGATCATCGGGCCGCGCATCGGCCAGCTTTTCTATGGGCTGCTTGGGAATGACCAGGACATGAACCGGCGCCTGAGGATTAATGTCATTGATGGCGATGCAGTGCTCGTCCTCATACACCTTGTCCGCTGGAATTTCTCCAGCAATGATCTTTGCAAATTTGGTGTCCGCCATCTTTTATATTCTCCGCGACCCACTCCCTGGGTCCCTGTGAGCCCGCCCGGGCCCAAATTCATCAATCTAGTTAAGCTTCTCGTCGGCCGTAAGCTGCCGCGCCTGTTCTTCGAGCATGACGGGGATTCCGTCGCGCACGGGGTAGGCCAAACCACTGGCCTTACACCAAAGTTCCTCGCGTTCCTGATCGTATTCCAGGGGCGCTTTGCTCACGGGGCACACCAGTATGGCGAGCAGCTTCTTGTCGAGCACGGTTTAACTCCGGCAAAAAGACCGATTATACGGGCTTTGGGCGTCGCCGTTGATCCCTGTGGAAATGCTCTGCACAGGCTTGTGTTTATTATAATTTTTGTAGAAACTGCGTCCCAGCAAAAATCGACCATCACCATCGGGAGTTCCCCACACTATGCAACTTATCTCCGCACTGACCCGTGCCTTTCTCACCCTGACCCTCACTCTGGGCACCCATTTCGCTATCGCTCAACAGCAAGGCGACAAGGAAACCATGCGCGGCGAGCGCGCCATGGCTATCGAAGTAGATGCAGAAGTCATCGCCGTCGACCAGGAAACCCGGGAACTCGTTCTTCGCCTGCCCACCGGTGAACAGCTGACCACCGTCGTAGACCCCGCCGTTAAACGCCTTAACGAAGTGGCTCCCGGTGACTTTCTGGTTGTGACCTATATGGCGGCCATAGCCGGTGAGGTACGCGAGCCCACGGAAGAGGAACTGGCCAACCCTTGGGTTGAAGGTGCCGATTCTGACGTTGCGGGCATGGATGAGGCGCCAGGTGGTGCCCTTGTGGCATCGATTCGCGCCGTATGCACCATCAAAGGCATGAATCGCTTGCTGGGCTCCGTGATGATCATGGATCCCCGCGGCAAGACCCATATCATTACCGATGTGCCTCGGGAACGTATCGAACAACTCACCCTGGGTCAGACCGTTGTTATGACCTTTACCCAGGCCGTTGCCGTAGGTATCGCCAAAGCGGCGATGTAAACCGGCACTACCCTCCCGGCGTCGGGGCTGGCATCACTGGCACCAGACGCTGGGGGTCTACCCGGCGATCTCGCCAGCTCATACGCCAGTCGAGATGGGGCCCCGTTGCACGACCGGTCGCCCCTACGGCGCCAATAAGATCGCCCACTTCAAGTTCATCACCGACCGCAACGCTCACCTCACTCAAGTGCAGAAATGAGGATGAGAGGCCGTAACCGTGGTCCAGAATCACCGTTCCACCCGAATAAAACAAATCGCCCTCCGCCAGGGTGACTCGTCCTGCGGCTGGCGCTCGCACCGGGGTACCCGTAGGCACAGCTATATCCACACCATAGTGCGGATTGCCCGGCGTGCCGTTGTACACACGCTGGCTTCCGTACACCCCGGATATGCGGCCGGTAACGGGCCAGGTAAAACCACCATCGATCTGCATCAGCCAGTCGGGACGCTCAATGAACTCCCCCTTCGCTGCGGCGACCAGAGCTCTCTCCCGGCGGATACGTTCAAGCTGTTCTGGCGGTGGCGTAACGGTCCTTTGAGGTACACCCTCGACGCGCTGAATACGGTATTCCCGCTGATCAACATCGATGGCAAGTCGGCAGTGGTCGTCCACCGTTAACTGACTCACCGCTGGAGCGTCGCGATGAAACGCGGCAACGAAATAGCCGTTGGGCAGCACGTCCAGGGGCATGTCATCCAGGGTTACCGTCGCCCCGGGGGCTACCTGACCCCAAATGAGCCCTCCCTCTCGGGGATCACCGAGTAACTGCGGGCAGTCCGAGGCGTTGGCTGTTGATGCAATCCCACAGCCTATAGCGAGGGCCAGGGGAAGACTTAGACGAGTTAGGGGCTTCGTTGTTTTCATGGTCACAGTTTAGGGGGCCGGGGGATCTCCGGGCAATGAGATCCCGTAGACTAGAGGTCCGCACCGCGTCGTAGAAGAAGCAAAGCTTATGGGCCGCTACCGTCCTCCCCGCCCAAAAGGTACACCTCTCATAACGCCCTCGGGGGAAGAACGTTTGCGCGCGGAACTGGAAACCCTATGGCGGCAGGAGCGTCCCGTGGTCGCGCGCGCCGTGCAGGACGCCGCAAAAAACGGTGATCGCTCAGAAAATGGCGACTACATCTACGGTAAAAAGCGGCTCCGGGAAATTGATAGCCGGGTGCGCTTCCTCAGCAAACGCCTGGAGGTATTACAGGTGGTTCGCGAAGCGCCTACAGATCGGCAACGAGTCTATTTCGGCGCTGAATTGCTCATAGCCGAGGAAGATGGCACAGAGCGACGGCTGCGAATTGTCGGGCCTGACGAATTCGATCCTGCACGAGGTGAAATATCTATCGACGCACCTCTGGCAAAAGCACTCCTGGGGAAGGGTTTGGGCGATGTAGGCCTTATCCAAAGCCCATCGGGAACCCGAGAGGTGGAAATTCTGGAGATCCGCTATCCCTAGGCCAGGTAGAGACACGGAAGACGAGTTCTCGATTTCGAATCCTAGCGCTTCAATCAGTCCAGGGCCGCATAAATAATGGCCTCTAGCTGACCGCGAAAATTAAAGGTGCTGGAAGGAATCAGCTGAGTGAAGAACAACACCGTTAACTCTTCCTGCGGATCCACCCAAAACAGCGTGCTGGCCAGGCCTCCCCAGTAGTAGGTCCCCGGCGATGCGGGAAAGCCGTTACGTACGGGATCTAGCTTGCGAGCAAAGCCCAGGCCGAAACCCACTCCCTCGTTATGGGTCTCGCTAAAGCCCGACAAAGACAGGCCGGCCAGATCCGCACCACCGGGCAGGTGGTTGGCGACCATCATTTCGAGGGTTTTGCGCCCCAGTATCCGCTGCCCATTCAAGGTGCCGCCATGGGCCAGCATGCGGCAGAACTGCAGATAGTCCCGGGCCGTAGACAACAGGCCGCCACCGCCTGAGTGGAAGGTGCGTCCATAGAACTGTGAGTGCTGCGGGTCATCTTGTAACACTAATTGCTTGTCGCTATTGCGGGTGTAACAGGCGGCAAATCGCCCCAACTGATCGTCCCGGGGACTGAACCCAGTGTCATACATGTCCAGGGGTTCGAAGATCGATTGCCGCAGATACTCGTAAAAGCCACGGCCGCTGATCCTCTCGATCAGGAGCCCCAGCACATCGGTAGCCAGGGAGTAGTTCCAGCGCTCCCCGGGAGAAAACTCAAGAGGCAGATCGGCAAGCTGCAGGGCCATGTCATCAAGGGTGTATCCCGGCGCGGCACGACCCACGCCGAGAGAGCGATAGGCATGATCGATGTTCGTCGCATTGAGAAAGTCATAGGTCAACCCGGAGGTATGGCAAAGCAGGTCGCGAATTCGCATCGGTCGCTGCGCGGGCCGCGTTTCAAACAGGGGCCAGCTACCTCCCACGCGAACTTGCAAATTTCGCCACTCGGGAAGGTATCGATCGACCGGGTCATCCAGGGTAAACCGCCCCTGCTCCCAGAGGGTCATCAAAGCCACAGAGGTGACTGGCTTGGTCATGGAATAGATGCGAAACAGCGTATCTTCGGTCATGGGCAGGTTGCGCTCGACATCGCGCAAGCCACTCACCTGCAAATGGGCCAGGCGATCTCGCCGCGTAACAACGGTCAGGCAACCGGGAATCTTGCCCGGCTCCAGATAGCGGGCATTGAGGTGTTCGTCAATCCGCGCAAGCTGTCTACGATCCATGGCCACCGCCCGCGGATCCGGGTCTTCCCAAGCCATTGTGTTTCAACCTCTACCGATGCCGAATAGGCGGCGCAGTGTAGCGACCCCACAGGCCCTGGTATAGGGCGCCCTACCTCACGCCTCGTTGCTGTGCCCGAGGGCACACTGCTACCATCTGCGTCTTTTCCGGGCCGACCGGCTCGGAACTCCCTCGACAACATTTTCCGAGCGTTATGAGCAAATCTTCCGATTCCCTTACCACCCTTGAAGGTCATGATGAGTTTCTGGCCCGCCACATCGGCCCCAGCATGGCCCAACAGCAGGAAATGGCCCTCGCCGTGGGCTATGACAGCCTCGATGCACTGATCGATACCGCCGTACCGGAAAGCATCCGCCGCCGAGAGCCCATGGAACTTGGAAAACCGCAGCGAGAAGTGGATGTTTTGGCTCGTCTTCGGGAGATTGCTGCAGAGAATCGAGTCTGTCGCAGCTTCATCGGCATGGGTTACTACGACACCCATACCCCTGCAGTTATACAACGGAACGTGCTGGAAAACCCCGGCTGGTATACGGCCTATACGCCCTACCAGGCGGAGATTTCTCAGGGTCGGCTGGAAGCGCTGCTGACCTATCAACAACTCGTTATGGACCTGACCGGCATGGATTTGGCCAATGCGTCGATGCTCGATGAGGCTACCGCCGCCGCGGAGGCCATGACGCTGCTTCAACGGGTCAACAAACGCAATAAGAGCCAACGTTTTCTTGTCGATGAGGACTGCCATCCGCAGACCCTAGCAGTGTTGAAAACCCGCGCCGAGCCCCTGGGTATTGAGATCCGAACTGGAGACCCAGGGGCGATGCTCGATGAGGAAGAGTGCTTTGGGCTACTGCTTCAGTACCCGGGCAGCAGTGGCGCCGTAAACGATCCTGCGGCACTGATAGCAAAGGCCCATGAGAGAAATACCCTGGTTGTGGTGGCGAGCGACCTCCTGGCCCTGCTTTTGCTGCGCTCGCCGGGACACCTTGGGGCTGATGTGGTCGTGGGTAATAGCCAGCGCTTCGGCGTGCCCATGGGCTATGGCGGCCCCCACGCGGCATTCTTTGCAACGCGAGACGCTTATAAACGCTCTACCCCCGGGCGCATCATCGGCGTCTCCGTGGATCGTCACGGACGACCGGCGTTGCGCATGGCCATGCAGACCCGAGAACAACATATTCGACGAGAGAAGGCCACCAGCAACATCTGCACGGCCCAGGCGCTGCTGGCGGTCATGGCCGCGTTCTACGCCATGTATCACGGGCCCCAGGGACTGCGGCGCATCGCGGAGCGAACCCACCGCTTCGCGGTTATTCTCCATCGGGCCCTTGAAGCACTGGGCCTGGAGATTGCTCATGAGCATTTCTTCGACACCATCACCGTACGCCCGGGTGCGCAGCGCAACGCCATCTTGCAACGAGCAGATGCCGCGGGCATCAATCTAAGGAAAGACCAAGGTGAAACCCTCGGTATATCCCTTGACGAGACCACTACCCGCGATGACCTGGCGTGTCTGATCGAGGTTTTTGGCGGCCGCAAAGAAGACCTGGATTTCAGCACCGATCTTCCTATGGCGCTCGCCGACACGGTAAAGAGGGATGTCGACTATCTGCAGCACCCTTTATTCAATGAATATCATTCCGAAACGGAGATGCTTCGTTACCTCCGTCGATTGGAGCACAAAGACATCGCCCTCAATCGCTCGATGATTCCCCTGGGCAGTTGCACCATGAAGTTAAACGCCACGACGGAAATGCTACCGGTGACCTGGCAGTCCTTCTCGGGGCTCCACCCCTTTGCCCCAGCGGAGCAGGTGAAGGGTTATCGGCAACTTTTGACGGAACTGGAGCACATGCTCTGCGCATGCACAGGCTACGATGCCCTATCCCTCCAGCCTAACGCAGGTTCTCAGGGCGAGTATGCCGGACTCTTGGCCATCCGGCGCTACCATGAGAGCCGCGGGGAAGGGAGTCGGAACATCTGCCTTATCCCCTCGTCGGCGCATGGCACCAACCCGGCAAGCGCGGTGCTAGCCGGAATGAAAGTCGTGATTGTGGAATGCGACGACCAGGGCAACGTCGACCTGGGGGACTTGAAAGAGAAAGCGTCGAAGCACTCGGAGCAGCTAACCGCCATTATGGTGACCTACCCCTCTACCCACGGCGTGTTTGAGGAAGCTGTCACGGAGGTCTGCAACATCGTCCATAGCCATGGCGGGCAAGTCTACGTAGACGGCGCTAATCTCAACGCGCTTTTGGGGCTCGCAGCCCCAGGTAAGTTTGGTGCCGACGTGTCGCACCTCAACCTGCACAAAACCTTCTGTATACCCCATGGCGGCGGCGGTCCGGGTATGGGCCCCATCGGCGTGGGCGCTCACCTGCAAGCCTTTTTGCCCTCTCACCCCGTGAGCCCTGTAGAGGGGCTGGCGGCAGACAACGATGTGGTTTCCGCAACCCCCTACGGTAGCGCTTCCATTTTGCCGATTTCCTGGGCCTACATTGCCCTGATGGGTGCTGAGGGCCTGACCGCCGCAAGCCGCGTCGCCATTTTGTCGGCGAACTACATCGCCAGCCGCCTTGGGGACCATTACCCCGTGCTATACACAGGGCGCAAGGGTACCGTCGCCCACGAGTGCATTATCGATATTCGACCGCTCAAGGAGAGCAGTGGCATTGGCGAAGAAGACATCGCCAAACGCCTGATGGATTTCGGTTTCCACGCACCTACCATGTCCTTCCCCGTGCCCGGCACTCTGATGATCGAACCTACGGAAAGTGAATCTCTCGCCGAACTGGATCGCTTCTGCGACGCCATGATCATCATTCGAGAAGAGATTCGCACGGTCCAGGAAGGTCGCTGGCCTCTGGACAACAACCCGCTGATCAATGCTCCCCATACACTCCAGGATCTCACGGCGGAAGACTGGTCTCACCCCTATACGCGGGAGGAAGCTGCCTTTGCCATGGAGAGCTTGAAACTCGACAAATACTGGCCCCCCGTCAGCCGCGTCGACAACGTCTACGGGGACCGGAATCTTTTCTGTGCCTGCCCGTCCATCGACAGCTTTCGAGAATCGGAACAGGCCACCGAGGAGATTCCTTAGACCTTAGGCCGAGTGACCAATAGCGCCCGGTGATCTAGACTCGTGGATCGTCCACAGGAAGGCTTACGCCGTGACCTCAACCACCCTGCTCGCGGACAGCGAAGCCGTTTTTCTCGACGCCGGGATCGGCACCTGGCGCTGGGCAGCGGCGACGGATGAGTTTGAGCTGTCGCAGGAAACCATAACGCTACTGCAGGTCCGCGAAGACGAGTTACCTCTCAAGGCCGGCGCCATGCTGCGCTATATGCACAACGATGATGTGGCTCGCTTCAACGCCGCCATATCCGACGTAACCACTTCTAGCGGCGTCCAACAAACGGAATTTCGTGTCTATCGAGACAGCGGCGATCAGCGCTGGTATCGCGCCGTGGGACGCGGCTTCTACGACGAGAAGGGGCAGATTACCCACGCTGCGGGTGTCATCATTGATGTCACCGCCGAACGTCACGCGGAAGAGCTGCAAGGCACTTTCTTTGAACAACCTAACGGCATACATATCGTCGCCGGTACCGACGGAGAAATAAAGCTGGCTAACACAGGATGGCAGCTTTCCCTCGGCTATCACCCGGACGAACTCATCGGGCGTAACTTTCTTGAATTGATCCACGACGACGATGTCGATGCGACCTTGACGGAAATGAGCAATCTTTCCCGAGGGATAAAGACGCTCTATTTCGAAAATCGCTATCGGCATAAGAATGGCAAGTACCATCTGATTGCCTGGTCTGCGGCGGTGCCAGAAGATGGGGAAGACATCTATGCCATCGGTAAAGACATCACCCAGGAACGCGCGGCCCAACACCGCCTGGCCCAGGCTGCCGCAGTCTTCAACAATAGCGGCGAAGGGATCATCGTCACCGATGGCACGGGCGTCATCAAAGACGTGAACGCAGCCTTCTCCCGAATCACCGGATACCACCGCAGCGAAGTCATCGGTGAGCACACCCGCATCTTGCGCTCGGGCCGGCACAGCGATGAGTTCTACAAACGAATGTGGGCGGCCATCGATGAGGAGGGCATTTGGCGCGGAGAGATTTGGAACCGACGCAAAAGCGGCGAAACCTTTCCCGAGCTGTTGACCATCACCCATTTCGACGGCTTTGACGGCGGCTATATCGGCATATTCACCGACATTAGCCAGCTCAAGGCCACCGAGGAACAACTCCAACAGCTAGCCCATTACGACCAGCTCACTCAGCTACCCAATCGCTATCTGATCAATGAACGTCTGATCCAAAGCCTCCGTCGCTCCCGTCGCCGGAACTTGCGTTTGGCGGTTATCTTTCTCGACATCGATTCCTTCAAAAACATCAACGATAGTCTCGGCCATGTCGCCGGAGATCGGCTGCTGACGACTACCGCCCAACGCCTACGCGACACCCTTCGAGAAGATGACGTTATCGGACGCATCGGCGGCGATGAGTTTCTTATTGTCTTGGAAGACATAACCAGCCCTGAAGACGTGACCACCATCGCCGAGAAAATCATCGGCGCCCTACGCTTGCCCATCAACCTTGAGAACAATGAAGTCTCCGTCAGCGCCAGCCTCGGTATCAGCCTTTATCCTGAAGACGGCCAGTCCGCCGAGACCCTCATGAGCAACGCCGATGCAGCTATGTATAGCGCCAAGGAGCAGGGGCGAGACACCTTCCGATTCTATTCCGAGCGCATGACCCGAGAGGCCTTCCAGCATGTGCTACTCGACTCCGCCCTGAGGGAGGCCGCCGTGCGCAATGAACTGCGTCTGGCCTATCAGCCGCAGCGCAACCTTGAAACCGGCCAAACCGTTGGGCTGGAGGTTTTGGTCCGCTGGCATCATCCCCAGTTAGGGGCCGTGCCGCCGACCCAATTCATACCTCACGCCGAGCGCACGGGTCTGATTCGAGGTATCGGTCAATGGGTTCTAGAGCAGGCTTGCCGACAGGGTGCGTTTTGGCTGGAAACGGGCTGCGAATTTGGCCTGCTGGCCGTCAATGTGTCGGCGTCCCAGTTCCGCGATCGCAACTTTCAAGACATACTTCAGGAAACCCTAGATGCCACGGGCCTGCCCGCCAACCATCTAGAGTTGGAAATCACCGAGAGTATTCTCCTGCGAGACACGGAAGAGCTCATCACCAAGATGCAGGAGATTCGCGACATGGGCGTACGTTTTGCGATTGATGATTTCGGTACCGGTTACTCGTCCCTTTCCTATCTCAAACGAATGCCCATCGACCGACTAAAGCTGGACCAGTCTTTCGTTAGGGATGTCGCCGAAGACGGAAACAATCACATTATCTGTGACGCGGTGATCGCCCTGGCGGGAGCCCTGGGCGTTGAAGTGATTGCCGAAGGCATCGAAGAAGCCGCTCAAGAACGCAGTCTTCTGGAGCTGGGCTGCAACCTGGGACAGGGGTATCGCTATGGGGTACCTCAGTATGCGGAGCGTATCGAACCCTCCCTGCGAGACCCGAACCTCGTCAACCGATAAAACCTCTAAAGACCGTTAAGTCGAAACCAACAAAAAAGGCACCGGAAGGTGCCTTTTCCTTGTTCCCGTAAGGTCAGAAGCTGTAACGAACATCCACGCCATAAGAGCGCAGAGCCGAGGGATGGATAAAGCTGCCGCCGAATTCCGGCGTGGGAATGAGCTCCTGCAAGTATTCTTCATCCGTGAGGTTTCGCCCCCAGGCCGTGACCGACCAGTTCGTCGCCTCGATACCCACGCGAAGATCCACGATGCTGAAGGAATCTCGTGCGGACTCAGAAAAATCCTGGTCGAAGGAGCAGTTGGGATCCCCGTTGCAAAAGAAGGCATTCCAGATCGTTGGGGTCTGCTCACCCTGGAGCGTGTGGAACCACATCTCACCGGTGTACTGCCAATCTAAGCGACCGACGATCTGCATTTCGTTACCAAGAGGAAACACCACTTCGGCACCTAGGTTACCGGTTTCTTCCGGGGCCTGCGGCACGTCATTGCCCTCAGAAAGGGGGCGGTGATTGTTCTTCTCGATCTCTGAGTCCATGAGACCGATGCCGCCGTACAGGGTGAGCCATTCCGTGGCCACAAAGGTGAAATCCGCTTCGACACCCTGAATGTACAAGTCATCGATGGTGGTCACGGTACGCAAGATACCAAAGGGCCCGGCGTAAAACTCGAAGAACTGGTTGTCTTCCACGTCGGTGCGGAAAACCGCCGCGTTCAAGCGCAGGCGCCGATCCATCCACTCAGACTTAAAGCCCAACTCATAGGCCGTCGACACTTCCTTGTCGTAATCATCGGTCACCTGCAGCTGCGCATTCACCGCCTCGCCAGGTCCACCAAAGCCCGCATTGAACCAGAAATTCAACAGGTCCTCGGTACCGATAGCGTTAAACCCACCACTGCGGAAACCCACGCCGTAGCTCGCGTAGACGGTCATATCGTCGCTGGGGGTCCAACTCCAGGTCACCTTGGGCTGGAACTGGGAGAAATCCCGAGAGCGATCGGGAATACCATCGGGATTACTTTCGAAAGCCGGGTTGATGGGTCGAGGATTCCCATTTTCATCCAACAGGTTGATGTTCAGCCCTGAGTTATCAACGTTCGGCACCTGGTTGATCACGTCGCGCTCTTCGCGATCGTAGCGAGCGGAAAGTTCCAACTGCATGTTGCTGCCAATATCGAACTCCAGAGAGCCGTAAGCGGCATACACTCGAGTTTCAAAATCATCCCAGAACAGTAAGTCCGTGGGGTTAGGCCCCGTGGGGTCTACGTAGGGCTGACGGAGATAACCCAGACCTTGGTCAGCACCGTAGCCCACCAGGGACTCTCGCTCGATATCGGCGAAGTAGACACCGGCGATCCAGCGCAAGCTCTGATCTTCCGGAGACACCAGGCGCGCGTCGATGCTGAAGTCCTTCTGATTTCGCTCCTGGTATTGATAACCATCACAGGTGAGGGGGTTGTAAGGACCGTAGACGCTGGTGAAGTCTGCCGGTGGGGGCAGCACGCCGAAGGGGTTGAACGGTTCTCCGTAAAGATCCGGTCGGGTAAAGCTATTCAGCTCCGTACGGCCCTGCTGACAGGAAGAAGTAAGCTCGTATCCGTAGAAGGTCGCCGCCGTACCATCAGAAAGCAGATACTCTTCGAGATCGTTATAGGCGACGCTAGCCACCAGGTCGGCGAAGCCCAGGGCCCAATCAGCCTTGACGGCGAAATCCAAGGTCTCCTGCTCGTTCTCCCCAGGGGTATTGAAGATAAAGCGCGGATCCGCGGTGTTCGGATCCTGGAAGTAATTGGGCTGGCCGAACACATCGACAAAGGCCGGGATAGCAAAGGTCGCATTAAAGTTGATTGCACCCGCGCTGACTTCCGAATAGCCACCCCTAAAGTCCAGGGTCAGATCGTCGTTTACGTTCCAGATGAGTCGACCACGGACGCTGGTGTCCTCCAAAAAGTCGACCACATCATCCTGATTGGTAAAAATATTTTCGTAAAAGCCGTCGGTCTCGCTGGTGGAAATGGCGAGTCGCCCGAGGAGCTTGTCCTCGATAATGGGGCCGCTGATCATCGCATTGGCCCGCACCGTTCCCACGTTACCGACGGTTGCGCCCACGCTGCCCTCAAACTCATTGGTGGGCTCCTTGGTAGTTACCAGGATGGCGCCCGCTACCGCGTTGCGGCCATATAGGGCGCCCTGCGGCCCCTTGAGCACTTCGATCTGCTGAATATCAAAAAGCTCTTCATTAAAGCTGTTGGGGTTGGTGCTAAGAATCCCATCGACCACATAGGCGAAGGTCGACTCCGCATCGCGGGTAGAGATAATGCCGCGGATACTCAGCTGCGTATCACCCACGTTTGCGGTATCCACCAGGGTGACGTTGGGGATGAGGCCCACATAATCGCCGGCGCGCTGGATACCGGCTCGCTGGATCGTACTCTCATCAATGGCAGAAATCGCAATCGGTACCTCCTGGAGGTTCTCTGCGCGTTTACGCGCGACCACCACAATCTCTTCAATGGCCAGACCATCGCCCTGGGCATAGCTCCATTGGGCTGCTGGCAACAACAAGGTAGCGGTAAGCGCCTTTACCAGTGGTTTTTTGGTGAGTTTCATCAGCTTTCTCCATACCCTTTTGAGTACTGTTTTTTTGATTGATTATCGACGGGGACGACATCGTCGGAACCGCCCTCCTCCATTTCTTTTAGGCGCCGCCACAAGGTGGTCGGACTGATGCCTAGCTCCCGGCTTACGGCACGTTTGTCACCTCGTAATCGCACCATGGCCTCAGCGATAGCTCGGTACTCCTGCTCCTTTAGCAGGCGGCCGGCACCTATCGACGCCGAATCCCGACTAAACAACTCGGGTAACACCTCCGCGAGCTGAAGGTCCCCGGGGTCCGCGCCTCCCGCAAGATTCACCACCAGGCGCTCTACGAAATTCTGCAGTTCCCGGACATTTCCAGGCCATCGATACTCGGCGAAGGGGTGCTCCAGGCGAGCCAGAAGCGCCGCTACATCTATCTCCACCGCGTATTGCAGCGCGTATTGATGAAGATAGTGCTCAGCAATGGCAGCAATATCCTCGGTTCGATCTCGCAACGGCGGCAAGCGTAAGTTAAATACGTTCAGGCGGTAATACAGATCATCTCGAAAGCTACCGCTATCGACCGCCGCCTGCAGATCGGCGTTGGTGGCGGCGATAATCTTGAAATCCACCTCCAGCTCGCGGGTACTTCCCACGGGCCGAACCCGCTTTTCTTGTAACACCCTAAGGAGTTTGACCTGCTGCGCCACAGGCATTTCACCTACTTCATCGAGGTACAGCACGCCACCGTTGGCCTGTTCCACAAGACCGACCCGACCGCCGCGACGGGAACTGGTAAAGGCACCGTCTACGTAGCCAAAGAGCTCGCTTTCAAACAGTTCATTGGGAATGCTGCCGCAGTTGATGGCGACGAGGGCGCCATTGCGGTAGTCCGACGCAGCGTGAATCTCCCGGGCAATATGCTCCTTACCAGTACCGCTCTCGCCCTGGAGCAACACGGCGGCACTGCCCCGGGCATAGGTTCGCGCCAATGCAGCTACGCGCTCCATTTTTGAGGAGTGAATGACAAAACGTCCCGGTGCTTCGCCCTCCGCCACTTCTGAGGAGCGAGCCCGCGCCCGAACCAGAGCTTCGTCAAGCATAGCCCGGGCGGACTCCTTGCTGTAAACCAGGACCGTCGGCAACCCCCGCTGCTCCGCGAGATGGCAAACGTAACTCGGCCCCACCACCACGTCAGTCTCGCCCCTGGCCGCTACCGCAAGAAGCTTTTCACCCGCTTCGTCCGTGGTGCTATAGCGCTCGTGGGTCAGATCATGATCACCGAAATTGACCAGGGCATCGAAAACCCTTTGTGATAACTCCTTTTGCGCGGCGTAGGTAAACACATGGATTCGCCGACCAATTTTCCGTGCCCGCGCTACCGCATCGATAACGTCCGTGTCCGTTACGGGCTGCGCAATGACCGGTAGCTTGAGGGTGTTTTGCAAATAAACCGCGTTAGAACCTGCACTGGCGACCGCGTCTGGTCGATGCTCGCGAACCAGTGCCTGATAGTCGACGCCCCCGGAAGCTACCGACTCGACAAGGGCAATCTCGGCTTCGGCTTCGTATTCCGGTAGAACTGCGTTGATCAATTCGCTGAACTTGCGGTAACCGACCAGAAGGATTCGCGCTCGACGACTCACGTGCTGCCTTTGAGGGCATCCAGGGTTTCGGCAACGCTTACCACGTCGGCGTACTTGGCGTGCATATCATGAAGATTCGCGGTGTGGGCCAGTGCATTGCGATCGCCAACGGCTTCTCGAGGCACCCAGACATTGAAATCATGCTGCAAGCCATCGACCACCGTGGCGCGAACGCAACCGCTGGTGGTCAACCCACAAACGACCAGAGAATCCGCGTTCTGATCACGAAGCCACGGGGCCAACGGTGTGGCAAAAAAACCACTGGCAAAGTGTTTTTCAAACACGGGCTCTCCGGTCCGCGCGACCAGGCGCTGGTCCACCTTTACCGCAGCACTACCGCGTTTAAGGATATCCAAAGCACCTATGCGGCGGCGAAACACCGCGGCCTGGGCTTCGTCATCATAGACAACGGTGGTGTAAACCACGGGTAAGTCCCGTTGCCGAAACGCAGCCAAGAGCGCCTGACAGGCGGCCACCACAGCATCGCTGTCCGAACCCAGGGGACTGTGCGGGTCCGTAAAGGCCTCGATCATGTCGATAAGCACCAGGGCAGGTCGCGACCCTAGAGGCAGCGATTGCCGGGCCAAGTCAGCCACGGATCAGACCTGCGCTTCCTGAGGGAACCGTGGAGTTTCCGGGGCGGGCAGGTGGGTTTCAGCTTCGCAGCGTGCCTTGATCTCTTCGAGACTGCCCCCGCGATTGAACACGGGAATGTCGTTCCCCCGCTCTCCTCGCAGGGTTTCCCTCAAGGCTTCCGTTGCCGGTCCATCAACCTGACCATCGTCGCCAATGATTACACCGTAGCGGCGAGCCCCGTCGCGACTCACCAGGCGACGCTCCACATCCTGGCGCACCAGCTCCGGGTCTCTAGCGTAGGGGTCTCCCCAACCGCCGCCGCCCCAGGTATTGAAGTACAGCAGATCACCGGCCTTAACTTTCACGCCCTCGACCTTCGCCGGGAGCCAGGCTTCGCTGCCATCGGTACGGACCAGTTTCTTCGTCGACCGACGGCCCGTCTCACCACCGAGCACACCCCAGGGGTAAGTCAGCCATCGCTCGTCGTGAATGCCAATTTCCCCATCCGCAAGGAAACGATAGGCCACCGACAATCCATTTCCGCCGCGGTGTAAACCCGCACCGCCGGAATCGCAAATGGTTTCGTAGCGTTCAATGCGCAGAGGGAAATAGGACTCTATGAACTCGTTAGGCACGTTGGTAAAACCCGGCCACAGGGAGTGGCCGTCTGGTCCATCGCCCACGGGACGTCCAGGGATGCCCCCGAAGCCAATCTGGAACAGCTGGAACCATTCACCGCCTTTGCCCGGTCTATGGTCGTAGCCCGAGTAGAACAAGTGCGGAGAATCGGAGAAACCCGCGGCGTTGAGCATTTGCTCGGGAGCGCCCATGCCCAGCAATGCACCGAGAAGGTCGAAGATTCGACCCAGGGCGTGGGTACGGCCCGAAAGTGCCGCCGGGAACCTCGGCTTTAACAGGGTGCCTTCCGGTATCCGTACGTCCACCAGATCGTAAAATCCATCGTTAAAAACGATCTGCGGATCCACCACGTTGATAGTGAAGGAACCGAAGAACATCTTGAACATGTCTTCGTTGAGGAAGAAGTTTACTGAACTCTGGGCCTGGGGATCGGTACCGTCGAAGTCGAAAATCGCCGTGGAACCCTCCCGCCACAGGCGACACTTGATGCGGTAAGGCCCCATGCCCATGCCGTCATCACACAGGTAATCCTCGAACTCTCGTGGCTCCTCAGGGATGAACATCTCGATGATGTGTTTCATAGCATCGTAGTTACGCTGCAGCATCACCTCCATGGTGGAGTTGAGAACCTCATCGCCAAAGCGCTCGGCGAGTTCCACACAGCGTTTCGCCGCGGTATTACAGGCCGCGACGAGAGCATTGAGGTCAAAGCGGTTCCACTGGGGAGTTCGCACGTTGTGGAGGATCAACTCCAGTAGATCCGTCTGCAGCTCACCGCGCTTGTACAGCTTGGTGGGCGGAATGCGGATGCCTTCCTGATAGATAGTGGTCGCCTCGATGGGTATCGAGCCCGGCACCATGCCGCCGTTATCCGACATATGTCCAAACATGGCAGACCAGGCGATATGCCGACCGTCCTTGAATACGGGTACCAGCACCACCCAGTCCGGCAGGTGCGATACGGCCGCGTTACACATATAGGGATCATTAGTGAGGATGATGTCCCCTTCCTCGATCTCCGCGTCGTAGGCTTCGAGGAAGGGACCGATGAAGGAACCGAACTGGCCCACCACCATTTTGCCGTCACGATTGGCAATCATGGGGAAACAGTCACCCTGTTCGCGAATACCCGGAGACATGGCGGTACGAAACAGCACCGCGTCCATTTCTTCCCGCGCATTGCGCAGGGCATTCTCGATGATATCGACGGTTACGCCGTCTACCTCCACCGGTGCAAGGGGAGTGGTATTGGTCTCAATAATGCTTGCAGCCATGCCTGTGCCCTCAGCCGTTGGGGTTGATTAGAAGATTACCAACGGTGTCTACCACCGCTGTGTAACCGGGTAGAACCACCGTGGTGGAATCCATCTCGGCGACGATACAGGGGCCTGCCACTGACAAACCGCTGTGCAAACGATCCCGGTCGTAAATCGCCGCCTCGTGCCAGGCTCCCTCAAAGTAGAAGCGTGAGTCGTGAACCTTGCAGTCCTCGAGACTCGCCGAGCTTTCGCCAACGGCCTGATCGGCGACCTGCGTAGCCGCCGCCTTCACCACGGCGCGAATCATGAGGATCTCATGACCGTCTCCCAGCTTGAAGGTGAACAACTGTTCGTGCTCCGCATCAAAGGCATCGGTTAACAGCGCGACGCCCTTCTCTTTCAGTTCGCTCTCGGTAAAGTCCACGGTAATTTGAAAGGCCTGCCCGGCATAACGGAGATCCGCCTGATAGCCCACTTCATGATCTTCTTTGGCAATGCCGTCAGCGAGAAGTGATTGCCCGGCTCGATCGCGCAACTCGTGGAGATCAGAGAGCAACTGCTCGTCGGTGAGTTCCTCGGCCATGGTCAGATAAGTCCGCGCCGCCTCGTCCTGGACCTGCGTGGTCGCATCGCCATAGGCACACAGAACACCGGGACCTGGCGGCACGATAACCGGCCAGGCATCGGTGAGAATCCCCAGAGCGTTGGCGTGTAGGGGACCGGCGCCACCAAAGCCCACCAGGGCGAAGTCCCGGGGATCGTAGCCCTGCTCTACGGACACCAGTCGCAGGGCGCCAAACATGGATTCATTAACAATCTTGATAATGCCTTCCGCCGCTTCCATAAGGCTGATGCCCATGGCGTCGGCAACTTTCTGCACAGCGGCTTCCGAGGCATCGCGATTGATCTCCATCTTGCCGCCAAGTTGCACATCCGATGGCAGATAACCCAGGACCACGTTCGCATCGCAGACCGTGGGCTCTTCACCGCCTTTCATGTAGCAGGCCGGCCCCGGAACCGCTCCCGCCGACTCTGGACCGACACGCAGAGCTTTCGTGAGTTCTGGCACAAAGGCGATGGAACCGCCCCCGGCGCCTACGGTGCGCACATCCACCGACGGAGCGCGCACCCGCACATCGCCAACAATGGTCTCCCGGCGAACCCGAGCCCGGGCGCCCTGAATCAAAGCCACGTCCGTGGAGGTACCACCCATATCGAAGGTCAAAATGTCTTTGTGGCCAGCCCGTTCGCAGAAGTAGATGGCACCAGCGACGCCACCGGCAGGGCCACTCATGAGCAGGTTAACGGGGGATTCCCCAGCGGCCCGGGCCGAAGCCAGGCCACCGTCGGAGCGCAGGATGGAGAGTTGAGAGCCTTCACCGAGGCGTTCATCCAGCGCCGCCTGAAGATTGCTCACATAGCGCGCCACCTCGGGGCGTACATAGGAATTCACCACGGTGGTTTCCGTGCGCTCATACTCCTGCATTTCCGGCACGACATCCGAGGACACGGAAATCGGTGTGTCCGTAAACACCTCCGCGGCCACCGCCAGCGCTTTCTGCTCGTGCTCAGGATTGATATAGGCGTTGATCAAACAGATGGTCAGCGCTTCCACATCGCCCCGGGCTTTGAGAGTCTCCAGATCGCGGCGCAACGCGTCTTCGTCCAACGGCGTAACCACGGCGCCGTCGGCCCCAATACGTTCCGTGGCGCCGATGGTCATCTCCAGAGGTGCAAGGAGCGGGCTTTTCACATAGCTCACCCAGCCACCGAGACCGCCGGGGCAGAAAGACCGGGCCACCTGCAAGGTATCTTCATAACCGGCCGTGGTCACGAGGCCAACTTTCGCACCGCGCCCCGTAAGCACCGCATTGGTCGCCACCGTGGTACCGTGCATGACCCGGGCGATGGCACCGGGGCTGACGCCCGACTCCTCGCAAATGCGGCTGATGCCGTTTAGAACACCGATGGAGGAATCCTCCGGCGTCGAGGGCACCTTGGCCGTATACGTTTCGCCACTCTCCTCATCGAGCAGGAGGAAATCCGTGAAGGTACCGCCAACATCCACGCCCAGTCTGTAACTCATGCGCTATTCCTTAACCACTTGTTTGATTTCATTGCCGTTGCCTCAACGTTAGGACGCAGCGTTTCCTGTAGCTCCCGGCGGGGCTTCGCACTGTATTCTCAAGCTGCCTGGCTACGGAGCCAGTAATGAGCGCGTCCGCCCTGGGGTCGGCCCAGCATACCGCCAATAAGGTCCACCACGTCCAGCAGCTCCGGCATCTTGATACCGGTGGTGTAACCCATTTGCTCGCAAAGCATCACCACATCTTCCGTTGCCACGTTTCCTTTTGCCCCGGGGGCGAAGGGGCAACCTCCAAGACCACCGGTTGAAGCATCGAAACGTCGCACTCCACTTTCAATGGCTGCAAAGACATTTGCCAACCCCAGGGCCCGGGTGTCGTGGAAATGACAGGCAAGCCGTGCACTGCCGTGCCCCAAGACCAGACTTCCCATGAGCGCTTTCACCTGCGCCGGGTTCGCCGCACCGATCGTATCGGCTATCACGAGAAGGTCTGCACCGGCCTCCAACAGCTGGGCCGCCAACTCCGTTACCACCGCCTGTGAGACCGGGCCCTCGAAGGGGCACTCAAAGGCTACCGCCAGATAGGCTTGCACGGCGAGTCCGTCCTGCTTCCCTCGAGCGATAATCTCGCGGGCCACACGCATCGTGTCGTCAAGACTCATGTTGATGTTTTTCTGGTTCATGGTCTCGGTCGCCGAAACCACCACGGCGACCGTGCCCACCCCGGCGACCTGGGCACGTTCGTAGCCTTTCATGTTCGGCACCAGCGCACTCAATTCGGCCCCATCGGGAGTCTGCAGCGCCTTTGCGAGCTCATCGGTACCGGCCATCTGTGGGACGGCTTTGGGCGAGACGAAGCTGCCGATCTCGATATGCTTTAGGCCGGCATCCAGGAGAGCCTGGACAAAGCGCTGGCGCTCCTCAAGGCTTAGTTCCCCATCCTGGCTTTGTAGGCCATCGCGGGGGCCCACTTCATTGATGATAACTGTCTTATTCATCCAATCACCCCCTGCTCGCGCAGTTCCTGGCGTTGTTCGTCGCTGTAACCCAGAATCTCTGAAAGCACCGTTTCCGTGTGAGCGCCCAGGAGAGGAGCCGGTGAAAACGATTCTTCATTGGTACGGGACAACTTGATGGGGTTTCCCGGACCCCGGGTACTGCTACCGTCCGGGTGTTTCAGGTCAATCACCATATTCCGTGACAACACCTGCTCATCGGAAAGCGCTTCGTCCAGGCGATTTACCCGCGCACAAGGGATGCGCTTCTCTTCCAGGCGCTGTAGCCAGTAGTCCGAGGGCTGGGTTTGCAGAATCTCCCCGAGGCGCTGATCGATAAATGCCTTATCCGCGAGACGCGCCGGTTGGGTGCGGTATTTCTCATCACGGAACGCCGGCTCGTCGATGACTTCCAAGAGGTTATCCCAAAAGCCATCGAAGATAACCGCGATAATGATGTGACCGTCCGCCGTGGGATAACTGTTGTAGGGCACATGGACGAAGTGACTGTTACCGATAGGATGGGGCACTTCACCGGAGAGAAAGTACATGGTGGCCATATAGTTCAGCATGGAAATCTGGCAATCGAGCATGGAGATATCCACGTGCTGACCGACGCCGCTGTGGGAGCGCTCGTAAAGCGCGGACAGCACACCCATCACGCCAAACATGCCGCCCCCAAGGTCACCGATCGGTATTCCCGCTCGGGTAGGCTCGCTCGCGTCCTGACCGGTGATGGACATACCACCACCGAGAGCTTGAACCACCTGGTCAAAGGCCGGACGCTGGTAGTTGGGTCCAGCGGATCCGAAACCGGAGATGCTACAGGTGACGATCCGCGGATTGATGGCTTTTAGATGTTCGAAATCGATTTTGAGCTTCGCCGCGACACCGGCGCTGAAGTTCTCCATGACCACGTCACTTTCTCGAACCAGGTCGTAAAAGACTTCTCGCCCTGCGTCGCTCTTCAGGTCGATGGCAACACTCTGCTTGTTCCGGTTCAGGGTGATGAAGTAAGCGCCCTGCCCCTGAAGGGAGTTCTTGGGGTCCTTGGCCAGTAGCTTGCGCGTGCCTTCGCCCCCCAGAGGCTCAACCTTGATGGTTTCGGCACCGAGATCCGCAAGGATCATCGCGCCGTAGGGGCCGGAAAGCATATGGGTGAGATCGAGGAGTCGAACCCCGCTCAGTGGTTTCGCCATGCTACTGCTCCATAAGAAGTGGAAACAACATGGCAAGAATTGGTCCAGCTGGCAGCATTTCTTACATCCGTACTTATTATCATTTATTTTCAATAAGTTAGAGTACTAGGCGGCAAGCTGAAGCATTCCAGCGGACGAGCTATGGCAGATTCTATCATTCATAATGAATTTTTTGTTTCATATTGAAATATGAGGGTGAACGAAAAACACTGGCGGCTGCGACGAAGCGCCCCTGTAACTCGACAGATCGCGTTGTTCCCTAGGAACCTCGCGCGGATACTGGCGCCCATCATCGCTTTACATAAGTCAGGGGAAGAACATGCCTTCAAAGCTGCTGCGATTTAGCGGCCCCGTCCTGGTCCTGGGCCTGGGCGTTGCCGGAGTTCTGTTGCTCAAAGCGACGGCGCCGGAGCCACAAACCGATGAAGCTCCTCCCCGTCCCATCACCGTGTATACGCACCTGGCGGAGCGCTCGGATACGGTCCTGAAGGTCCATACGCAAGGAGAAGTGCGGGCCAGGACCATGATCGATCTCACCGCGGAAGTGAGCGGACGAGTTATAGCCGTGTCCCCCGAGTATCTGGAAGGGGGAAGCTTTACGCCGGAAACCGTTCTTCTGGAAATTGACGACAGCGACTATCGCCTCGCCCTGCGCGAAGCCGAAGCCGCCGTAGCGGCTGCAGACCTGGCTATAGAGCAGGCCCTGGCGGACGCAGATGTGGCCCGTAAACAGCTACGGGGTGTGGCCAATGCCTCGGATCTGTCCCTTAAGAAACCTCAAATTACCGAAGCTAGAGCCCGGCGAGAGGCAGCCCTTGCGAGCCTGGAACTCGCCCGCCTAAACCTCCAGCGCACGAAAGTGCGCCTGCCCTTCGAGGGCCGGGTGGCCAGCACCACCGTGCACATCGGGGAAGTCATTAGCGACGGCACATCCCTGGGTGAGGTGTTCTCGACGGATCGAGTGCAAGTGCGCCTGCCTCTCAATAATCAGCAGCTTTCCGCCCTGGGCCTGCCCATTGGTTTTTCCGCCCCAAGGGATACGGCACCCTCAGTGCGTTTTCGCGCCGAGGTCGCCGGCCGGGAGCAGAACTGGAGTGGTCGCCTGCTACGCATCGACGCCTCCATTGACCCGACGACGCGTCTTATCTACGCCACCGCCGAGGTCGAAGACCCCTACGGTCGTGGCCGCTCGACGGAAGGCATGCCGATGGCGGTGGGGCTCTTTGTGGAAGCGGAGATCGGCGGTCGAGAGATCGTCGGCGCGGTGCAGATCCCAAGTAAGGGCCTTCGCCCCGGTGATCAGCTCTACGTCGTCGACGCCAGTGGCATGCTGGACATCCGCACGGCGCAGATCGCCCATAGCAACGCCGATTACGCGGTGATCAGCAGCGGCCTCCGACCGGGAGAACGGGTCGTGGTGTCGGCCCTGCGCAACCCCATCTCCGGCATGGCCCTCGCCACCGTCGATGAGCGCAGCTACGCGACGGTGAGGAACTGATCATGGAACGACTCATCGCCTGGTGGGTACACAACCCCGTCGCCGCCAACCTATTGATGGTGGGGATCTTGCTGGCCGGCCTCCTGGGCTTTCAGGTCATGGAGCGGGAGGCCTTTCCCCAGATCAAACCCTATGAGGCGAGGATCGAAGTGCCTTGGCCCGGTGCGGCACCCCAGGAGGTCGAAGAACAGATCATCGCGCGTATCGAAGATCAGCTTGAAGACTTAGACAAGGTGAATCATGTCTACTCCACAGCCACCGAGGGTATGGCGGAAATCGAGGTAACCACCTACCCCAACGTCGATATCAACGCGTTCATCAACGACGTCAAAAACGCTGTGGACTCGGTATCTTCCCTACCCCGAGATATAGAAAACCCAAAAGTTCAGCGCACCCAGTGGAAGGACGAGATGATTCGCGTGGCGGTACACGGCGATGTGTCCGAGCGTGAGTTAACCCGCCTGGCGGAAGACCTGCGCCGAGAAATCACCACCCTACCCTGGGTCTCCACCGTCGATCTGTTCGGCACCCGCCGTGAAGAAGTCACCATCGAGGTTTCCGAGACCAGTCTGCGACGCTACGGCCTGACCTTTTCGGAAGTCGCCGACGCCATCCGCGCTAGCTCCGTCAATCTGTCCTCGGGACAGGTTCGCACGGCCACGGGTGATGTGCAGATTCGTGCGCGTAACCTCGCCGACACGGAACAGGACTTCGCCGAGATCATCCTTCGCCAAAGTGTAGACGGCGGCACGGTTCGTGTCGGTGATGTGGCGCGGGTCATCGATGGCTTTGAGGACAGCGAGATTCTCGCGACGATGAATGGTCAGCCCGCCGTGCTTCTGCAAGTACAGAACACGGACAACATGCAGGTCGTCAAGGCCAGCGACGCGGTGAAGGCCTGGATGGAGGAACGCCGCCCAAGCCTGCCCTCAGGAATCGCCCTGACCCTGTGGTTCGACACCGCCGACATCTACACGGAACGGATGGAACTGATTGGCAAATCCGCATACCTCGGCCTTGCCCTGGTGTTCCTGGTGCTGATTCTGACCCTGCGCCCCCGGGTGGCTCTTTGGGTTACCGCAGGGATCGGCGTTGCCTTCCTGGGCACTTTTTCCCTGCTACCCCTGAATGACGTGTCTTTGAACATCATGTCGACCTTTGCCTTTTTGCTGGTGCTAGGCATCGTCGTTGATGACGCCATCGTGGTCGGCGAGAGCATTCACCACCACGCCCACGAGATGGGCGGCGGTGCCGAATCAGCCATCAAGGGTGCTTACGCCGTCTCCCGGCCAGTAGTTTTCGCGGTGCTCACAACCATGATCGCCTTCGCGCCCTGGCTGTTTTTGTCCGGTGAAACGGCCCAGGTAACCCGGCAGCTGTCCATCGTCATCACCGTGGCCCTGAGCATTTCCCTCATTGAGGCGTTTTTTATTCTGCCCTCCCACCTGCGAGACCTGTCCCATCGCGAGGGATTGAAAGGCATTGCCCTGCGCCAGCAACGCCTAGAACACAGCATTGCGAACTTCGCACAGGGAGTGTACCGCCCGATCCTGGCCTGGGCCGCGAGTCGACGGTATCTCACGGTGAGTATCTTTGTCGTCGGATTCATGTTGTCCGTCGGGCTGTTCAGCTCCGGCTGGGTGAAGTTTTACTTTATGCCCCAGGTCGAAAGCATCCAGATTTACGTGAACGTGCAACTACCGCCGGGCACACCCTACGAGCGTTCCCTGCAGATCCTCGACCAGTTACAGAGAGCGGAAGAGCAACTACTGGACGAGGTGGAAACCGCGGCCCGAGAAACCGGCGAGGGTACCGGTAAACTCATCGAGGGCTGGTATACCCGCTCCCGTCGTGACAGCGTTATCGCCATCGTCAAGCTGGCACCCCCACAGGTTCGAGACTTATCCGCCCGGGAGGCGGCGGAGCGTCTCCGGGAACTGGTGGGTGACATCCCCGATGCCGACGAGATACAGGTCAACTACACCCTTAACGATAACGACGCGGATATCACCTACCTTCTTAAGCACAGCGAAGGCGAACAACTCACCGCCGCCTCCAAGGCCATGCAGGCCAAGATTCGCAGCTACCGAGGGGTTCTCGATGTGCGAGACAGCCAGCGCGGTGAAACCGATGAGCTGATCCTGCGCTTGAAACCTGGCGCCGAAACCCTGGGTATACGGCTCTCGGATGTGTCTCGCCAGGTTCGACAGGCCTACTTTGGCGAAGAGGTACAGCGTCTACCGCGAGCCAATGGCGACGCCAAGGTAATGGTCCGCTATCCGCGCGAAGACCGCCGCAGTCTCGCTAGCCTCGATGATTTTCGGGTGCGCACCGACGACGGTCGAGAGCTTCCCCTGTTTGCCATTGCCGACGTGGAACTCCAGGGCGGTGTGCAACGCATTCAACGTCGAGATGGCAATCGTGTCGTCTATATCCGCGCTAACATCGAGCAGGAGCTGATCAGTGATATTAAGCGAGACATAGACGACAACTACCTCGACGAACTCAGCGCTCAATATCCTGGACTGGAAATCCTCAAGGGCGGCGCTCAAGAGGAAGAAGAGCAATTCATGAACGAAATTGCCGCCCTGTACACGATCGCTCTGTTTGCCATGTACGCCCTCATCGCCGTGGCTTTTCGCTCCTACTGGCTGCCGCTGCTAATCATGACGGCCATTCCCTTCGGCTTCATGGGCGCCATCTTCGGTCACCTGATCTTTGCCACCCCTCTGGCCTTGTTCTCCTACTTTGGCATTGGGGCCGCGGCGGGGGTGGTCGTAAACGACAATCTGGTATTGGTGGATTACATCGGGCGACTGCGGGAACAGGGCAAGGACTCCATGAGCGCCGTGTTGGAAGCCGGCGTCAACCGCTTCCGTCCCATCCTCCTGACCACCATAACCACCTTTGTGGGCCTGCTGCCGATCATGGCAGAACGAAGCATCAATGCGGAATT
>DIYG01000090.1:13399-35747 GCA_002428935.1 Halieaceae bacterium UBA6060 | reverse complement strand
TAGGCAGCGAGACCGTGCGCCGCCCTGGTCTCCAGGCATAACAAAGCGAATCGAATGCAAAAAAACGCCGGTGGGAGGGGCTCTCCGACCGGCGTTGCTTTAAGCCATTTGTGGCTACATTTTTGGCGTCTGCGTCATGAACAGAAATTCTTGCACCGCCGCTTTGCTCTCCGGACGGAGGTTTTCAATGCCCTCATAAGGCATGCCCCGGGCTGGAGGTTCGCTTGGGTACTTCTGCTTGCGCATCTGGTGCCGCTGGATCATGCGAACAAATTTCGCACCGCCCCAGGCCCCGATCTCCGTTGATACGGGGTGTTCCTCCCGCGTGTCTCGGAACAGGTCGTAGAAGTTGGCAATGATCGCGTTCTCGATCTTGCCGCCCGGTATGGCTAACTTGTATTGCTCCTTCACCACCGCTTCGAGGGCATTGATGTTGTAGAGGAATACGTAATCCCGTCGACCGTGGGTGTCACCGTTAAGGAATAGCGCGGTTTGATCCAGGCCATCGATCAAGCGGTCCCGGGGGATTTCATCCATGGCCCCACCGAGGCGTGCCAGGGTGGTGAATAAGTCCGAGACATGGACCATATCACCGGCCACGGTGTCGGCCTCGATCATGCCCGGCCAGCGTACAAAGGCATCGACCCGCACCCCACCTTCCGTGGTGTAGCCTTTGCCGCCGCGGAAGATCATGGGCGTGTAACCCGACTGCGGTGCGTACTTGGTGAAGTGACCGTTGTCACCCATGAGCACCACGATCGTGTTGTCGGCGATGCCCAGTTGGTCCATCTCCGCCATCATGTCGCCAACCCACTTATCGACGAGCTTCATTTTTTCGACGTAGTTGCCGCCGTTGGGGGTGGTGTACTCATCGTAGGCCGTGCGAGGGCCGGTGAGGGGATACAGCGGCCAGTAGTTAAGGAAGAACGGCTCATCTTTGCTTGCCAAATCGCGCAACTGCTCCATGGCCTGGCGCTGATAGCGATAGTTCATCTCTTCGTACTTGGCTTCTGTCCAGCGCTCGCCGGGCTCCATGTCGACTTCTCGAACACCCCCTTTGCCGACGGCCTCGACGCCCACGGCCATGGCCGATGCATCGGTGCGAAGCCAACCGTCGATGGTGTAGCGGCCGTTGTAGTTGTTGTCACCGATGCCCCAGCTCACTTGCTCGTTGGCCGCGTCATCGTGGTAGATGGTCAGCTGACCCTGCTGATGGATGGGGAAGGCGGCCCAGTCAAAGCCCTGGTTGTTAGGCCAGGCTTCCTGAATGTCGCCCATGTGCCACTTACCGACGTGTGCGGTGTTGTAGCCCGCCTCCGAGAGCACCTCGGCCAGGGTGACTTCCTTGCCGGCCAGACCAAAGCCGGAAATGTCCACGGCGGTATTGCCCATGCCATTGCGATGGGGCTGGCGCCCGGTCATAAAGGCGACACGGGTGGGCGTGCAGGAGGGCTCGGTGTACATGCGCGCCAGGCGCATGCCCTCGTCGGCAATTTCATTGATGGCCGGCGTTTCATAGCCACGGATCATGTTTAGGGTTTTGCTGCCCAGATCGCCGAAGCCGATATCGTCGATGAGGATGTAGATGATATTCGGCGGTTTGCCGCCATTTTTCTTGCGAAAGTCCGCCAGTTTAGCGTCGAGGTCTTTGTCCTCTGCAGCCCACTTTTCTGCGTGCTGTTTTTGCAGGACGTAGAACTCGGCGTCGTGCACGATGGGTTTGGCCGCCATGGTCGGTGCGGCGACCAGGCCGGCGCACAGTCCCGCCGATAGCCACCGGCTCAGTTTTCCAATTGCTGTGACGCGATGCATCTGAATATTTCTCCCCAATAAGTGTGATCGACGCGCTTTGACCGATCGCTGTCAGTGCTCGCATTGAGCGCACAAAATCCTCGCTCGTCGTGCCTGTAGAGCGCGACTAGGAGCGAAGAAGGGCGTCCAATACGTATCGTTTGGCTCTATTGAATCTAGCAGAATATTCTAACAACGGCCATTGGAGGTATTGATCGAGCGCAAGAAAGAGCAGCGATTTGCGCAATCTTGATACTTGTCTTGCATCAGTTCAGTTTTGGATGTCTATGGGCCTGTGTTACTAGAGTAGGCCGACAGTTTCATCCAGGCTCGAAAGCACCCGATCGGGCGTGTGTTCCCAGGCATCAAACGGTGCTTTTGAGCTTCTTCGAACCCAGGCAGTATTCCAGCCGCAGGCGGCAGCTCCTATAACATCGAAGGCATTGCTCGATACCAGCCAGGTATTCTCTGGCTTGGATTCCGTCACAGTGGTGAAATGCGCGTAAACCCTGGGATCGGGCTTAAAAGTTTGTACGTCATCAACGCTCACAACGCCTTCAAAGAACTCGCTGATACCCGCGTGATCGAGGAGTGCCGCCACATCAGCAGGCATACCGTTGGAAAAGGCGAATACCCGGGCATCGGCATCGGCATCGGCATCGCGGAGCGAGGCAAGAGCGGTTTGTACCTCGGGAAAGGTCGGAAGCTCACGATACTGGGCCATGATCGACTGTCTGGCTTTTTCACTTAGGGTAAGTCCGGCGACATCACAAGCATAATTCAGAGCCGCACCGGTAACCTCCGTGAAGGGTAGATAAGCTCCCATGACCGCGCGGCGAAAGCTGTATTCCAGTTGTTTGGATCTCAGCAGTTCCGCCGCACCCTGTGCCTTTTCTCCCCCGTAGGTTTGTAATTCCGTGGCGATGCCAAGGGGATCGATGAGCGTGCCGTAAACGTCAAAGGCAAAGGTTGTGGCCATGGGTGCACTCCAGTGGGATCACCAAGCTAAGCAGCGGCGCTGGGTCTGGCAGATACTCGCGTTCGCCATTCGGCAAGTCTAACCAGTTCCGCGGGCACTTCGACGCCGACAAACTCAGCAAAGTCGATCGCGCACATGGCGGTGATGTCGGCAGCCGTAAAGCAATTGTGGGCAACGTAGGACGACGTTGCTAGATGTTGATCGAGTCTGGCGTAAAACCCCTGAATCCGTTGCACTCCGCGTTCGGCGAGCGCAGGCACCTGAGGGGTGTCAGAGGTGCCCGGAACGGAGCGATTCTCAAACACGGGATTGGTGTTGCGCAAGACATCGGCGGCTGGGGTAAAGGCGTCGGTCTCTATTTGGCGGATCCACGATTCGACGGCGGCCTTCGATTGAGGGGTGTCACCAAACAGCGGTGGCGCGGGATGCGTATCCTCGAAATACCGACAGATTGCGGCGGCTTCGTCGATGATAGATCCGTTGTCGAGCTGAAGTGTTGGCAATACACCTCGGGGATTAACCGCTAGATAGTCTTCCTGGAGATTTTCGCCGCCCATGATGTCGATTTGTACGGTGTCGAGCTTGATGCCTTTTTCGGCAAGGAACACCCGCACCCGACGTGGGTTAGGGGCATCTTTCATATCGTAGAGTTTCATTGGTAAAGCTCCTGCTTAAGATTGGAATAGGGGCGACATAGATCGCTTACTTGGAGATCATGTTCTTGGTGTTTTCAATGGCGCTGAGTTCCTTTTCAGGCTCATTGAAGCTGGTTTCGTGGGGTACCGCGGCGCCTTTGATGAGGGCCGGGCGTGCCTCCAACTGGTCGTGCCAGCGCTTGAGGGCGGGGAACTCATCCAGGCTCACGCCAGCAAAGTTGTGCACCCGGACCCAGCTCCAATTGGCGATATCGGCAATGGAGTAATCGCCAGCGAGAAACTCCCGTTTACTCAGTTGCGCATCAAGGACGCTGTAAAGACGACGGGTTTCGTTTTGATAGCGTTCGATGGCCGCGGGGATCTTCTCGGGAAAGTACCGATAGAAGACGTTGGCCTGGCCCTGCATAGGGCCAACGCCGCCCATCTGAAACATGAGCCATTGCATCACGCTGTATCGGCCTTGCAGGTCTTGGGGAATGAGCTTGCCGGCCTTCTCAGCCAGATACAGCATGATTGCGCCGGACTCGAAAATGGTTAGGCCGTTCTCATCGTGATCGACAATGGCGGGAATGCGCCCATTGGGGTTGATGGCTACGTATTCAGGGTCCTTCTGCACGCCGGTCGTTATGTCGATGGGTTTTACGGTGTATGGCAGTTCGAGTTCTTCCAGGGTGGCGGACACTTTCCAGCCGTTGGGGGTTACCCAGGTGTATAGATCAATCATCAGTTTTCTCCTTAGTTCCATTTAATTGAGCAGCCAAGGCTGGCGTGCTGAAGTTCGGGTCCCTTGTCGGTTTCGGCGATGAGGTGCATGGCGTTAACCAGCTCTCGGGTGCGGTTCTCGGAATTGCCCATCCGCGCGTTATCGAGTCGGCCTCGATATTGAAGTTCGCCGTGCCGGTTGAAGCCGAAGAAGTCCGGCGTGCAGACAGCTCCATAGGCCTTGCCTACCGACTGGTCCTCATCAACCAAGTAGGGAAATGAAAAGTCGTGGTGAGCGGCAAAGCGCTTCATGAACGAAGGGCTGTCAAATTCCACCAGTCGATAGTCGTTGGACATGACCGCCAAGACGTTGATGCCCGAACGTTCTAGCTCCCGGGCGTCCTCTGCGAGTCGATGGGCGATAGCCTGTACGTAAGGACAGTGATTGCAAATGAACGCAATCAATAGACCCCGCTCACCCAACTGCTCCGACATCGTGTAGTTGATGCCATCGGGGTCTGCCAGTGTGAAATCCGGCGCGATGAACCCCGTATCGACTTTTGGGGTGTCGAGCAACATGGCTATTCCTCCTGTGGGATTGGGTGGCTCGGGTGTGAGCCACCGTCTTGGGGTTTAAGCGGCCTGGCGTTCGCCGGCGGTCCACGCATTTGCCTGAAATGCTCCGTCAACGGGAGTTTTGGCGATGTGGTTGGTGTAGTTGGACATGACCTTAAGACTCGTCCCGAGAATGACCTCAAGCACGGTTTGCCTGGTGTAGCCCGCGGCGAGAAACGCCTCCACGTCAGCTTCATCGACCCAGCCTCGATGCTCATTTACGGCAATAGAGAACTGGCGAAGAGCTTCCAGCTTTGGATCCGCGATCGCCGTGCCGTTGCGTAAAGCATCAATTACATCCGCCGGTACTTTGGCACCCTGGGAGATGGTGGTGTGGGCCGCCATGCAATAGGTGCAGCCGTTCAAACGGTTGTTGGTCATCAGAATGATCTGGCGCTCGGTCTCGCTCAGATTCGTCTTGTCGAAGATCCCGGCGAGAGTCATGTATCCCTCGAGAAGGGCGGGTGCTTCAGCCATGCCCGCCAGCAGATTCGGAAAAAAGCCAAACGCGGATGTCGCGGCGGCAACCAGGGGCTTGCTCGCTTGTGGGGCGGTTTCGGCGTTGTGGAAAGTGAAGTCAGTCATTGGTCTATCTCCATATTGGTTTGGGTTGAAACCTGGCAAGGCTTGTCTGTACCAGATGGTTCAAACTATAAATGATTAAACCGATCGGTCAACAAAAATTTTCAATTTCTTGCTTTGGTACTGAAACGTTCTCCTTGAGTAAATCATAAACTATTGTATTTAAATCATTTATTTGGCTATTGCTGAGAGATAATAATTTTTCGGATATCAGTCTAAATTGTACCAAGTGGTACTAACATGCTATAAAAGTGCCAATGGTGTGCGATGGAGAGGGCTTATGCCTTGGGAAAAAGCCTTTGATGAGGAGGCGGCCGTAGACTGCGCAATGCAGGTGTTCTGGGAAAAGGGTTATGGAAATGCGTCTATGGCGGATCTGTTGGCGGCCACGGGCGTAACCCGAGGGAGTCTGTACAACGCCTTCGGTGGCAAGCATCAACTGTTTATTCGATCCCTGACCAAATACGACCAGGAGAATCGCCGGCAGGTGCTTGGAGAGCTAGAGGCGTTGGATGACCCGCGAGCTGCTATCTCGGGCCTCTTCGATTCTGTCATCGCTGAGACCACGGAAGACAAGCAGCGCAAAGGCTGCTTCCTTATTAATACAGCGCTGGAAATTTTGCAGCACGAGAAAGATGTCTCGGAACTCGTCACCAAGGGCCTGCGGGAGACCGAAGGTTTCTTCCGGCGGTGCATCGAGGTTGGTCAAGCGCGCGATGAGATACCGAGTCACATTAACGCAGAAGCGACGGCGAAGACCTTTATGGCCACGTTGGTAGCTGTTCGTGTGCTAGGAAGAGGCGTCTTTTCTCAGGACGAGCTGGTTACCGTTGCGAGGCAGGCAACCCGTTTGATCGAGCGGGAAGAGCCGTGAGTGTTCTTGCTAGTCGGGGTCGGCTCTAGCGGCACGGCGTTCGTAGTAACGAGACATCAAGAAACAGAAACCGCCGCAAAGAGCGCCCAGAATCCCCATCGATAGCCCCGCATATCGGGCTGGGGTATGTCCAATAAGCATTGAATAAGTAATGCCCGCATAAGCACAGAGGCAGCCCAGGGTCGTGAAGAACACGCACCAGAATCGCTCGCGCTTGTTTTCCGACACCGTGTAACCCGCCTTGATGGGATCGGACCGGGTCACCAGGAACGCCTGGTCCGTATCCAGGGCCGCAGCGAGAGCTCGGATTGTCTCCAGTGACGCATCAGCGCCGGCTTCGGCTCTTTGTACGGTTCGAGTGCTCAAGCCTGCGGCAGTCGCGAGTTCCTCTTGGGACCATTTGGAGCGATCTCGCAGGGCCAGCAGCACCTGGGTATTGATCGGTATGCTCATGAGGCTTTCCTTTAGGAAGTTTGGCCTCAGTCTACGTTGCTACTTTTGTTGGATCACGCCGAGCACACGACAAGCACCTGACAGAGGCACGACAGTGGGAGGAAAGCGCGTGATTTTGAGGTTCATGCGTCGACTCCCTTCATCCCTTCGGCAGTGTAGCGATCGCCAATGAAGCTGCCGGGCACATAGGCGTGGTCGAGCTGGTCGATCTCGTTGGCGGAGAGATGTAGGCCGGCGGAGACGGTGTTCTGTTCCAGATAGCTCAGTCGTTTGGTGCCGGGGATGGCGAACACACCCTTGGACAGCACCCAGGCCAGCGCGATTTGCGATGGCGTCACCTCGTTCTGATCGGCGATGGCGCGCAGCGTATCTAGACGGGCCAGGTTTGCCTCCAGTGCGTCTCCGGCAAAGCGGGGCGCGCTGCGGCGAAAATCATTCTTCGCGAGATCTCCGCTCTTCATAATGCCGGATAGCAACCCGCGTCCAAGCGGGCTGTAGGCGACGAAGGCGACGCCCAGTTCCCGGCACGCCGGTAGCACTTCGACTTCCATGTCGCGGGTAGTCAGGGAGAATTCGCTTTGCACAGCCGCCACTGGATGCACTGCGTGGGCTCGACGCAAGGTTTCGGCGGAGACTTCGCTAAGGCCGATATGGGCGATCTTGTCCGCCTGCACCAGACCGGCCAATGTCTCCATCGTTTCCTCGATCGGTCGTGCTGCTTCGGCGCGGTGAAGATAGTAAAGATCGATCCGCTCGACCCCGAGACGCCGTAATGATGCGTCACAGGCCTCGCGGATGTAATCGGGGCTGTTGTCGATGGTGCGGGCATATTCGCCCGGCGCCTTGCGGATACCGAACTTGGTGGCGATGAAGGCTTCCCGCCCACCCGTTTTCAGAAAGCGGGCCAGCAGTTCTTCATTGTGGCCATTCCCATACATGTCAGCGGTGTCGAACATGCGCACGCCCAGCTCATGGGCGCGGGCCAGCACCGCCAGCGACTGCTCGTCATTAGTCTCGCCATAGAATTCGGACATGCCCATGCAGCCAAGACCTAGCGCCGGCATTAACGGGCCATTGGCTCCGAGCGGGAGAGTGGGGGTCATCACTTTGCTCCAATCATGCATATTTGGGGCAGTATGGCAGGCAGATTAACTGATGAAAATTAACCAGAAAGACATATCATCCGTGCAATAATAATCAGATGAACTGGGATGATTTGCGTGTTTTGGCGGAGCTACATCGCGAAGGGTCCCTTGCCGGCGCGGCGCGTGCGCTGGGGGTAAACCATGCCACGGTGTCGCGCCGGATATCCGGCCTAGAGGAGAGTCTCGGCCATAAGCTGGTGCGTCGCCTTGCCCGCTCCACGCCCTTGACCGACAAGGGGAAGCAAATAGCCGAAATCGCTCTGGAGATGGAGCGGCAGGTACACCGCGTCGAACGCCTTGCCCATGCCACTCGGGGGACGTTGTCCGGCCGGGTAAAGCTGACAGCGCCGCCGGTGCTAGTCAGCGAGATCATTATTCCCGCCTTGCGCGGCCTGCGTGCTGCGCATCCAGATCTGGAAATTGCGCTGTCGGCCAATTCACACATCGCCTCGCTGGATAGCGGCGAAGCTGATCTTGCCGTCCGCATGGTCGAGCCTCACGGGCGGCAGAACATAGTACGCAAAATCGGTTCCGTCGCTTTCGCGCTGTATGCCAGCCCAGACATCGCGAAGCTCGCGCCGCAGCAGTGGCGGTTTATCGCCTTTGACGAAACTCTTGCCCATGTGGTGCAGCAACGCTGGCTGGAGGAATTCGCAGCAGACCGGCCGTTAGACTTGCTGACTGGCGACTTCCACAGTCAGCGCGCCGCCGCTGAGGCCGGTCTAGGCGTAGCGCTATTGCCCTGCATATTGGCGGAGCGAAGCAGAAAGCTCGTTCGGGTCGCCGAAGAGCAACCAAAACCGCGCCCCGTCTGGCTGGTCATCCATGCCGACCTGAAAGATGCTCCGGCCGTGCGCGCCGTGGCGGACCTTCTTGTCGAGGCAATGGGTTAGGCGCCCCCAAGATCAAGTCAGCAGTTTCGATAAAAAGGTCTTCGGTTAGAAGGTTCTGCCCAGGTAGACACCAAAGACCGTTTCGTTATCTGACTCCTCTATGAAGTCAAAAGCGAGGTAGGGCTTCACAAACCAGTGGTCCTCAAGCAGAACTTCATACGCAAATCCCAGGCGTGCAAGCCATTGATGTTTCTCGACGGGGTCCTTGCGACCCGCGCCCAACTGCACGCGCCATCCGGGTCCTCGTGGGTGCCAGCCCATGCCCACCAGAAACAATGTGCTGTCGCTCTCTCCGCCGGCTTGCTCCAAGACGGCACCGACGCTCCACTGGTGATTCAGGTTGACTCCTCCCTCAATTGCATAGGTGAAGTCCGTTGATCCGTGCCCATTGGTTCCCCCGATGAAGCCGCCCAGCACGTACTTTCCGTGGTCTTCAGATTCTGCACCGAGGGCGGTGTCGGTTGCGGCGAACGCCAGGAGTACGAGCATAAAGGGCATCGCTCGATTTGTTCTGCCACGTCTACGCGAGTATCGGGCCTCTGTTTTGTGGGCGTTTGCGTTTGGCAGTAAACAATTCATAGACGCGCCATGGTCGGGAATTAAGTCGATGGATGACGTTAACACACATGACGCTGGGGAATGTGTCGGGTGCATTGGAAACAGGGGTTACGGGAGACAATCCCATCTAGGTTTGGCCCGTCCGAGAGGATTCGAACCTCTGGCCTCTGCCCTCCGTAAGCAGGTTATCCGGTTGTTGGAGGAGGATGTTATTTCGGATGATTCTCGCTATAACGCGGCTTGTACGATCCAGCGCTTTACGCCTGAAGGGCTTGAATATATGGACGACGATAAGGTCGAAAAGTCTGTTAGTTTTGAGGCGTTAGAGGCCCGCATAGAGCGTTTGAAGGGCGTAGGTCGAAGATGGCTGGCCGAGCATGGTCCCGCGTAGCATTGATGCTGAGGGTTGGCAGGCCTGATGGTCGCTTAACATATCATAATTTGCGTTCGTGAACGGCTGTTGAGGCCCTTACTGAGTGCAAGGCGCAGGGGCAAATAGAGGCGCTAGGAAATTCGCGCTGTTTTGTGCTTTTCCAATCTAACGGCTAACTATCTGGCGCAACATCGAGTGCAGTGGGAACTTTTTCTGGGTATCGCTCTTTTGCGAAATCGATCAGCTCAGAGACGCGCTTGCAATGATGAGGAAAGGGGGAAAATGCCCGCGCGAACCAGCTAAAAAAGCTGCCGTTGTATTGCAGTCCCTGAGCAACATAAGCCCTGATATTAACCTGATATGCTAAATCTGAGCCAATAGTCATTTTGACCATTGAAATAACAGCGACGCTTACATCCCCGTCAATCATGTACAAGCCCATTCGGTCGCCGGAGAGCTTAGTTGCGCGTTCAAAAGGGTATAAAAGAAGGTTGAATATGAAGAGTCGCTCAATGCTACTTATGAAGAACTGTAGCCATCCAAAGCGGTAGTGCTTCGCGGCAGCAGCTCCGATGAAGCGGCCGATGATAAATCGCAATTCATCTTCACTGTTCTCTTTTTTCATCAGCTCCGAGTGAAGTAGCAAAAACTTGGTGCCCAAGAGTGGAAGAATTTTTGCGTTATAGGATCCTTCCTCGAAAACATAGGCCTCTACTTTTCCCTTATAACCGAAACGGTCCTTCGCCTCGCGAATGGCCCTCTGGGCTATAGGAAACGAATTATCAGAAACTTGAATAAGATTATTCATCCACGAAGCGACAGTTACCCGCAGGAAAAACCAAATAATGAAAAGGATGATTGGAGCGAGAAGCAAGATAGTTCCGAATGTTGCGATGGTGAGTGTTGCTACCACGAAGCCGAGTGGGACTAGGACAAACATGGTCAAATAGAAACGTGATGTTTCAGAGGGGTGCCTAAGTTTGTGCAGCTCATCTTTTGCAAGTCCCATAGTAAGCGCCTCCGGCGCGGTCTTAAATGACGCATATGTAATTGGTCGACGCTTAATCCGCGAACAGGGTCGCGTTGAGCGCTGTCTGACACGAGTTGCTTATTTTTTTATGCGTAGCAAAGAGTGTGAAGTGTAGTAGTTGACGCTAGTCTAGGCTAACGCTGTCTGCGAACTCCATTTTGAAAACCTAGCTGGCTTTTCTTATGTGGCCTTTGTATCGATCCGGGCGGTAAAGACCCGTTGTATTCCGCTTGGCCATATCTTGATATGGACTATTTGTTACTCGAAATTTGGTTTCCTTCCTAAAGTGTCGCGAGAGATTCCGCTATTGCAGGCGATTTAGCCGTGCTCCGATGTCTCAAAGGTGGTCAAGGGAGGCTGATGGTTCTTCTGTGTCCGGGCGGAGCTAAGTGATTGATTGCCGGCGTTAAGTGCTCATTTTCCTGCGCTATAGCCGCGCTTCAGTTTTCGCCTTCATCGTGTGCTCCGCAAGAGGAGCGGCGCTGGAGGTCGGAGATGACCCAAATAAGTCACATAAGGTAATCATTGAGCGTGCTCGCCGTCGCCTAGAGGCGGCTCGACGCGAGCGTCAGTAGCGCCCGATATTCGCCAACCGATATCAAATAATTGTGCGAGGCGGAGATGCTTACCGTGAGGTTCGAGCATGGATTGGCGCCGATCATCACTGGCCAAAGGATGTGGTGCCGTGGTTGCCTGAGAAAGATGCGCCTCAGTACTGGCATTTGACCGAGGCGCCTCCCCCGGCAGATGTCATCGCGATGCGCGAATCCATTCAATGGAGGCGCCAGTGCCGTGAGGTGGAGCGACGTGCTTGGACCGATGATGAGTGGTTTGCTGCTCACGACGATTACATGGAGTATGTCGCAATTGCTTCCGGGCAAGAGCAACAGCGGGATTTTACTTGCTACGCCGCAGCGTGACTTAGTATTTCCAGGGGAGTAAGGAGATGCTACCGGGGCCGGGGACCCGGTGGTGAACCGGGTTTTGTGTTTCTGTGCCGTCCCGAGTGCTGCCGGGAGAGTACCCGGTGCGGCCCCGGTATCCGTCTTGGAGTACTGTCAATAACTGAACGCTAGTGGTGATCGCCGCCAGGTGGATTAGGTCCCCAGGCGGATTGGTAGCTAGGGCTATCCGAAAGAGGCGGTTTTTCGGGCGGGGCGATTTGAACGGTCATTGGTATTGGAAAATCGATCCCGATTAGAGCCGCCTCACCTTGCTGCAGTGTTGGCAGGAATGCGGCAGCTGAGCGATCAATGTCCCCGCAGGCGCGCTCCACCAATTCGCGATCCCTATCGTTTGTTAACCGATGGACCAAAAGCGTGCCCATTTGGCTAAGAACTCCTTCGGTGACATCACGAGGGCGCTGAGTTGTGAGGCAGATGTTCAATCCGTACTTTCTTCCTTCCTTCGCAATCAACTCAAATGAGTCAAGTCTTGAGGAGTGATCCTCGGAGCCCACGCGCTTGCCTAGAAAGTTATGTGCCTCGTCCAACACAACGAGCAGCGGTGATTCGACAAATCGACTCGCTCTGGCCAGCTCCATCAGTCGTCGCCCGATTACGTTAGCGATGATTTCCCGTGCGAAGTATTCGAACGTTAAGTCGCTCAGGCATAGCCTTAATACTTGCATATTCGATTGCAGAAAGTTCTCAATGGTGTCGCCGAGTGGTACCGCTCCCGCTCCCGGACGGAACACGGGCTTAAGTGACGGCGAGTGGATGACTCCTTGAATACGCGTAAACAGCGACGAGCAATACTGTAGGTCGTTGTTTTCTGCGCCCCACGCGTCGTCGTTGTCCCAGCAGCACTCCTCGACAAGCTGCCTTGTGAGCTTAGAGACATCAAACGGCTGGGATGGTGAGTCTACTTTCGCAGCATTGTCGTTCTCGCGGAGCGCCGCGCGATATGTGTCCTTGCGCTGGTTCTTTTTCTTGACATAACCATCGGGAAACAGATGAGGGCAAAGCTGTGCGAGCCTGAGTGACTTCATCGCTTCGCGAAGTTTGGGGCCCTGAACTTTGCCTGATGGATCGAACATCGCGATAAAATCAGACTCGATGAAGTCTGTCGGAGGTACGTACACTTCTGTAGAGCCGTCTGCTCTATTAAGTGGGTTAGATAAGTGGCGATGCTGGGTCGTCGCACTGTTAAGCGACCGATATTCGCTGGATGGATCTATCATCACGACCTTGCTCTGCGTGTGTTTAGCGCACTCTTCGATGATTCTGGTCGTTGACCAACTTTTGCCTCCGCCTGTAGCGCCGAGGATTGCGCAATGACGGCCAAATAGCGCTTCTGGTACAACCTTAACAGCGCTAGATTTGTCGCTGCTGACCCACCCTATAGTCAGCTGTACGGGTCGTTCTCCAATTTCTTGGTTTCCGGGGACCATTAGTTCCGGTATTAGTGCGATAAGCTCCGACGGCGCTGAATACACGCGATCGCCCAGCCGCGGGAACTGTGTCACACTGGCCGAAACTCTCAAGTCCGTTTTGCTCACCGTGCCCAGCAGTTGAACAAACGCTATTGCGTTCAGTTCTGTGCGGTCCATCGAACTTATTGAGGGGAGTGACTGCCCGGAGGGTTGGAGCTTGACAGCACTCAGCCGACCAAGAATCAGAGTTTGTTGTCCTTCAACTAGAACAAACTCCCCTACTTCGCCCCTGCCATACCTATCCCGCTGAGTGTAGATGCCGGACGCGCTACCCGCATGCAGAAGGTTAATTTGCAGGTGATCTGTGGCGACGGCGTATACCGTGCCCACTCTTAGCGTGCCATTCAGTACCCCATCTTCATTTAGGTTGGGATCACTCACGACCTCTTAACCGAGCTTCCTGATCGCGTCGGCGAGATTTTCGGCAGGCGTCAGAGCTGCCAGATTGGGTACTAAAGACGCCAATGCCTTAAAGCTTCCGTTGAGTAGACATATGTCTACTCCCGAATCGCTTAGCGCCTTCAGTTGGCTCCAGTACTTATGATCCCCTCTCTCGGCCAAGTCATGAGCATGGAGGTCGGCTACGACTAACTTCATGGTCGGATTACTGCTTATTGCGGAGACAATCGGTTCAGCAAGGTGATCGTCGTTAAACCCGAAGCCGGCGACCATAAGGCAGCTGTTCGATTTGCGCAAAGACTCGAGGAAGCGAGACAGCTGCTCAAGGTGCGGTTGAACGAAAGCCTGTTGGTACTTCCCGTTTGCGGGATATATAAGCACCGCCTGGTCCGGGGAAGGGTTGCTTGCCTCGATGGTGTCGTCGCCATCTCTCGCCCACGTAACAGACCCGTGTAGCTTGTGAAGCGCCACCACGCCTTCTACGAAGTCGCTGCCTTCGGGGTCGCGTCTCACAAAGTCGTAATCAAAGTACTTTGGGTCGAAGCGTCGCCGCCTTGTGTACGAGAATCCGTCGACAAGAAGCATTCCAAGCGAAGCAGCGGCCTCTTCAAAGCAGTTGTCGTAGTTTGTAGTGAATACACGAAGGCGTGGGTCTCGCGTGCGCCGTCGGGCCAGGCGTTGCAAAAGCATCTTGTAGGCTGCTAGGTCGCTGGTTTCCAGGTCTAGGAACGATGAGCACGCGTCGAGGATCTCAGCCTTAGCTGTTGAGACAAAATCAGCTACGTTTGCGTCTTCGTGAACCTGCAAGTAGGCGTCGCAGCAGGACAGCAGGTGTTCGATGTTCTTCTGGTCGACCTCCTGATAATTGATCGAATTGATGGCGTCTTTTGCTAGCTGAGAGTAGTTGTCGGGATTCTCGTTTGC
Organism: Halieaceae bacterium UBA6060; assembly: GCA_002428935.1. Classification (GTDB taxonomy): domain Bacteria; phylum Pseudomonadota; class Gammaproteobacteria; order Pseudomonadales; family Halieaceae; genus Congregibacter. The sequence continues at coordinate 21,339 of DIYG01000090.1, read as the reverse complement.
ATCCTGTGGGTCAGCAACGTCATAGAGGCAACGACACCAAAGGTCGTGCATTGAGGGGCCTCCGACCTCGCCAAGCGACGTGCCGCTACCTGCGAAGAATGCCAAGTGCGGTAACTGCAATGCACTCTGTAAAAAATCGCTCAGTTGACGCTCATTCTCTGGAAGTTTCAGCCTTAGGTGCTCAATTTTTTGGGCATCTTCGGTTAGCGCTCCAACACCAGCTTCGTTTAGTGCCAACCATGCGGATGAGCCAGAGGGTTTAAACAGGATGGGCTCTTCGGGTTGGTAATTAGCCAAAGTATTTGCTCCGGTAAGAAAACAAGCCTTAGATCACCGAGTCGCTGCGCGCGATACGTTTGCGGGCATGATGCAGTTGCTTGCCTGATTAACTTGTTTCGCCAGTCTCGCACAGAAATTCTCCTACATGCGATCGTAAGGTGATGGTTCGTGTTACGGCAATGCGATGCAGTAGGTGGACTTAATGTCGACTTAACACGGCGCTCAAGGGTTTTGCTCTGAGGCTCGATGTGGCTAAGTAATTGATTTATATGGCCCGCCCGAGAGGATTCGAACCTCTGGCCTCTGCCTCCGGAGGGCAGCGCTCTATCCAGCTGAGCTACGGGCGGAGATGGAGCAGTTGGAATCTGCGGCGCGGATATTAACAGCCTCTGGAGCGGATAGCGCGCTTGCATCGCTCCTTGCAGCCTAGGGGCTGCAAGCCCGGCTCTCGCTGATCGGCTCGGGGTCGCAACGCTTTGCGTTGCTCGCATCCCTCGTCTGCTCGGTCGCTGAATGCGGTGCAATTAGCCCAGCTGAGCTGCGGGTGGTGATGTAGCTGCTCGAACTAGCAACCTGGGCCCTAACGCTGCCATTTGTTGCAGCAAAACTGTCCTCAATTTTGCGTGCTTACATACTCGCTGCAACCAGTGGCTCCACATGTTCGTCAGGACGACTGGCGGATAAATCATGGGCGGATTGAAGATTTAGCCAGAATTCTGGTGTGGTGTTAAGCGCGTCGGAAAGCAGCCATGCCGTTTCTGGAGTGACACCACGTTTACCGCGAACAACTTCGTTTACCCGTTGGATCGAGATACCAATATGCGCAGCGAGTGATTTTTGAGTGAGACCCAACGGCTCCAAAAACTCCTTGAGTAGAATGGTGCCCGGATGTGTTGCCAACCTATTTGTAGGAATCATGGTGTTCCTCCTTAGCGCTAGTGATAATCCACCACCTGGACCTCTGAAGCATTGCTTCGAGACCATCTGAAAATCACGCGCCACTGCGAGTTTATTCGGATACTGTAAAAGCCTTTTAGGTCCCCGCGAAACGCTTCCAGTCTGTTTCCGGGTGGCGATCTAAGATCTTTTAGTTCCAGGGCCGCATTGAGAATATCGAGCTTATACAATGCTAACTGATGGATCTGGCTTGGAATTCTTCGGGCTTGTTTACTCGGAACTCCGTGAAATAGATCAGAAGTGCTTCGGTCACCGAATGACGTAATCATACGCGGTTATTAACGGATACACGGTATTCATGCACAGGTTGGGGCTGGTAACGGTGTCGGCGCTGTGTAGCGCGCTTGCATCGCCCCTCGCGGCCTTTTGGCTGTGAGCCCAGCTCTCTCTTAAATCGGTCGGCCGCAACATTGTGCTGAGGTGCTCCTTTGCGTAAGCCTCAATTTCCCTCCCGTCTCTAACGACAGATTCTAAAACAGCTGCTGGTTGTTTTATTGAATTGACTTCAGTTCAATAAAGTCTAAACTAATCTCCATGAACCCCACAAAACGCAAACGAAATCCCGAAGCCGCCCGCGAAAGCATCCTTGCGGCCGCTGGGCGTCTCCTTGTTTTGAACGAAGGAGCCCTGGAAATGGCCTGGGTTGCGAAAGAGGCGGGGGTTTCCCAGGGACTGGCGTATCACCATTTCGGTTCTCGAGAAGGGCTTCTGCAAGCGGTAGTAAACGAGTTTTACGACCGGCTCGAAGAGCAGGTCCTGATGGCGCCCCTAAAGGAGATCACTGCCTGGGAGGAGCGCGAATGCGCTCGCACGGAACGTTACATCGCCTTTCTTGTGACCGACGACCTGGGCGCGGTGTTGATGACGCGCCTAAGTCGCACACCTGCCATTGCCGCTATCGAGGCAGAGCGATGGCAGCGCTTGATTAATGAAGGGTCCCGAAACATGGCTGACGGTCAGCGACGCGGTGTTATCGCCAGTAAGCAGGATCCGGCGCTCCTTGCGGCCATGACGTTGGGCGCCATCCGCGCCGCGGTTACCAGCGCCATGCAAGCGGGGAAATCGATACAGCCAAAGGCATTGACCCGCGAGACCTGGCAGTTCCTCCGCGCGGGGCTGCAATTGAATGAGGACAGCTAAATGAGTAATGAGGCAAGTGCGGCTAGCGGCAAGGATGACCCGCGATTTCGCGAGGTAAAGGACTTTCGGGACTACGCGAATGTGGATCTGGCGCGAACCCATGGTTTTACCCGAAGCGCCGCCGCGGAAGAGGTGGACCAGGAGCTGCTCGATGCCCAGCATGAGGAGCTTCTTGAGCAGGGTTTCATCATCATCGAGAAGCTCCTGAGCGATGCGCAAGCCTCGGCGCTACGGGATGAAGCCGAGACCCATTTAGACAAGTTCGGTCGCAACTCCTTTGAGGGCGAGCGCACCCAGCGGATCTATGGCCTTCCAGAGAAGATGCGCAGTGCCGATGTGTTTATCGAGCACCCTTTGATCCTTGCTCATCTGGATCGTCTGCTGAAACCAAACTATCTACTATCGCAGGCTCAGGTCATCAACATACTCGATGGTTCTCCCGCGCAGCCGCTGCACATCGACGATGGCTTTTATCCCTGGCCGCAGCCGCGGAGTGCGTTGAGTGTGGCGACGGTGTTTGCCATCGATGATTTCACCGAGGCCAACGGTGCGACGGTCGCCATTCCGGGCAGTCATCGCTGGGGAGAGGGCCGCTATCCGGAAGAAAGCGACAAGCGAGTCAAGGCCGTGATGCCCGCCGGTTCCTGCATTCTGTTCATGGGCAACGTGTGGCATGGCGGTGGCGAGAACTTCAGTGGGGCGCCCCGTCTGGCATTTACCGCGCAGTACTGCGAGCCCTATCTGCGAACACAGGAAAACTACTTTCTGTCTGTTCGCCCCGAGACGATTGCGACGGTTTCTGAGGACCTGCGCCGAATGCTTGGCTATTCCATCCATCCACCGTTCATGGGCATGACCAACGGCATGCATCCCAAGCGGACCTTGCCAAAAGAGGTTTGAGAGAGCCTTTTGGGGGTAGCTTCCGCCGCTGGTCGGGCCAGAGGTAAGCGCGACCCGGACGAATGGATATGGTCCAGGTCGGCGATAGCGCTGATATCTGTTCTGGCAGGACTTACAGCGGCAGCACAAGCGGTGCTCGTAGGTTCGTTTCTACCAGCGTACCAGCGGGAATGTTGACGCTTGCACCACTGGTTATGATCGAGGCGCCCAGGCCAATCTTGGCACCTTTCTTGGCGCTGGAGCTGCCCCCATAGAGGCCGCCAAGAGCCGCGGCGCGAGCGGTGCGCCCAGCGGTTCGTCCCGCTTCATTGCCGGTCTGAGCTTTCAGGCCATCGGTAGCGATTTCATACATTTGATCCTCGATGAGGATGTCCGTAAAGGTCACCGCCAGTTCCGATGAACCAGCTACCCGGCCCGCCTGATTGGCCTGGACGATCTGACCATACACGGTGGTGCCGCGGCCGATTACCGTCATACCGTCAACGGTGACGGCGCTTTCCAACTGGCCGCGAAAGCGATGGCCTTCGGAGTGACGTTTTGTGTCCAGCGCTTCAGAGGTTCGAATAACCAGGCGGGTGCCGCTGGGTAAGGTAACGTTGCCTCCCTGGGGTAAGCTCTGAGCCTCTTCCGCAGCCTTCGCCTCGGCCTCGCGGGTGGCTATGCCCTCGCTATTGTAGATGGCGACGACCTGGTCTTCCGGGAAGGCTTCGATCTGGGTCCCGGTATTGAACATCATGATGCCGTTGCTCATTCCTACCAGCGAACCCTCCAATAGCGTGCCATCGGCAAGCTCGATGGTGTCGGCCTGGGCGGGGATTTGTACAAGGGCCGCGGTCAAACCGGCCAGCAATAGTCGTCTCATGGTGTGACTCCAGAAATTGGCTTAGCGCTTCGGTGGCTAGAGTAATCGATAGCGTACCACCCACTGCTCAGCGCGGTGGTCAAACCACGGTCTGGTTTCATGGCGGCCGCGCTTTAGTTGCGTTGAAACTCAGCATAGCAGGGCCCTAGGAGGGCCTGCAGGCGACGAACGTGGAGGGCCGGGGCGCTCCGGCTAGCCTCCAGAAGGGCGGTTCTTTGCTGTTGCCACTGGCGATACGCCTGGGGTCGCACAGAGGCAAGCTGCCCTTCCAGGGTTTCCATAGGGTCAAGCAGGGCGTGGTAGCGTTGGTTTAGGGCTGCGGACCAGGGTTGGACCTCGCCGACGAAGTACTTCTGCACTACCGTCCGCAGAATCGGCGCGGCTTTGGGTTCCAATCCGGCGCGACACAGTTCGCCTGCTTTCAAGCGCTCGTCGATGGCCTCGTTTGCCACCGCGAGCCAGGCTTCTTGTCGTCCCAGGGCCTGTAGGAGTTCGCCGCCGTCACCTCGGGAAATGTCCGAGAGGGCAAGTTCAAATTCCGAGGCATCGGCCGTGTAGTCTCCGCCGAGCCACCGACGACTGCTTTCGACCACATACTCCAGGGCCGTGACCACCAGGCTTGAGGTCTGTTCTGGGTAGTTGCCCAGGTGTTCGCCGCCGCGCCAGAAGTCTCGAAACTCCCGGGTGCCCAGGGTGGCGTTGAAGATCAACGCGGGTAGTTGCGATTTCTTTTGCTTTTGAGCTACCTCCAGCACCGTGGCGAGTTCGTCCTCACCATCGTCGCGGAGCTTGTCGATGCAAGGCGGTGCTTCGTGTAAAAAACTCAATTCCAGGAGCAGACGCTGTGATGGCGGTGCGATACGTCCAAGGGTGCTATTGCGTCGGGCCACGGTGGCCTGCAGGGCGCAACCGCGCAGGCGCAGAAAGTCCATTCCATCAAGAGCACTGCGAGTTGTGGGGATTTGCAGGGCTTCGGCTCGGGGGAGAGCGGGGAGCGGGCTTCTAGCCGGTGCGGTTATTTCTACGTCGAGGGGGCGGGCGAGGCGTGTGGTATAGGTCTCAAGGCGTGTTTCGGGGTTCTGTCCACCGCAGCCTGCGATGAGAAGCAGCAGGAGCAGCGGCAACCAGCGCCTTAGCATTGGAGTACCGCTGTCCAGACTCGTGGGAGAAGGCTGCTGCGCTATTAGGCCAGCAAGCCCCGGCAACGTTCATGCCAGGCTTGCAGGCGAGTGCAGGACTCCGGGAGGCTTTCCTTTACCCAGCTCCCGGTTTCGATGGCGACCAGCAGGTCGATATCGGCCTGGCTAAAGTTTTCACCGCAGATAAACGGCTTGTCGCCGAGTTCTTCGTCGAATAGTGCGAGACCAGAGCGATAGCGGTGGCGCCCGCGATCTACCAGTGCCGGGATCTGCTCCACATCGATGGGGCCTGGAAGGGCGCGGTTTTCAAAGGCCGCGCTGCGGTTGCGGAGCATCTCTGCGAAGGGCTCCATAAGCATCGTGTGAACGCGATGATCCCAGTTCAGCACCAGGGCTCGCTCTAGCGGTGTGCTGCCCATGAGGGGTTTTTCCGGGAAGCGTTCTTCCAGGTAGGTGCAAATAGCGACGATCTCCGTGAGCATGGGTCCCTCGTCGGTCTGCAGTGCCGGAACCGTCCCCAGAGGGTTGATCGCGAGGAATTCCTCTTCGCGATGAGCCAGGGCGCGCATATCAATCTGGGTGGTTGGAAGATCAAGGCCTTTGTATTGGATGAACAGTCCCACGCGACGGGGGCTAGGCGCGGAGTCATAGGTATACAGGTGCATGTAAATGTCCTTTCCGGTGACGATGATGGGAACAGTTGTGAGGGCCCTATGGTAGCAAGGGCGTTGCCTGGCCTACGCCTAAGGTGGCTTTTCCGGGCATAGCGCTATCGCTATAATGCGCGCCCAATGAATTGAGGGGCCGACCCGTGATCAAGCAACTTGTCTTTACCACCCTAGCCTTGGCAATGGTCGCGGCTGTGCAGGCCGTCGAATTGACCGACGAGCAGCGCGCCGAGATCGAGGCACGCATCAAACCCGTGGGCGATGTGTGCTTGCAGGGTGAAAGCTGTGGCGGCGCGCCTACCGCAATGGCGGCGGCCGGCGGTGCGGCGGGCGAACCCGCTGCCGTTGATGGTGAAGGCACCTACAACATGGCCTGCATGGCTTGTCACGCCACCGGCGCCGGCGGTGCGCCCATGGTTGGCGACACGGCGGCCTGGGTGGATCGTCTGGCCAAGGGCACGGATGCGCTCCATGACAGTGGTTTGAATGGTGTCGCGGGCACCAGCATGATGGCCAAGGGTGGTCGTGCGGACCTGTCCGACGAAGCAGTGATCGCCGCTGTCGACTACATGATTGCCAATAGCCAGTAAACGCATCGCAGTTTCGACAAAGCCGGGCTCATGGGAGTCCGGCTTTTTTGTGCCTGATGGGTTTGCACCCGGTGTCTTTGTTTCTGGCATTGGGCTCCGTGGCGTCTCTTCAGAGCTTGGTGCATTCCTTGACGTGTTAGCTTCCTCAAGTTACGACTCCGTTAGAGCCCGGTAACTCAGGGCCTCACCAAGGGCTCCGGAATCCACTAGGTCTTTATGACTTAAGTCCGCCACCGTGCGGGCAACCCGCAGGCAGCGCTGCACGCCGCGAGCCGAGAGCTCCAGGCGCTCGGCCGCGCGTTGCAAGAGGCGACGCTCATTTTCTTCCAGGCCACATTCGTTGAGTAACCTGTTTCCCCGTAACTGGGCATTGCTGACCCCTTGTCTCGCCAATTGCCGATGCACGGCCCTGGTTACGCGTCGCCTGACTTCCGCCGAGGTTTCGCTTTGGCAAGTCGTGAGGAGATCCGCAGGGGCTTCCCGATGGACGTCCACGCGAATATCGATGCGATCCAGGAGCGGCCCCGAAACGCGGTTGGCGTAACGCAAACGTTGGGTAGGGCTGCAACGGCAGGGCCGGGAAGGATCTCCGGCAAAGCCGCAGGGGCAGGGGTTCATCGCCGCGATAAGCTGGAATCGCGCCGGGTAACGCAAGCTACAGCGTGCTCGCGCCAGAGCCACTTCACCGGTTTCCAGGGGTTCTCGGAGCATGTCCAGGGTGTGGCGAGAGAATTCGGGCAGTTCATCGAGGAACAGTACCCCTCCATGGGCCAGGGATACTTCACCCGGTTTGGGTACGGAACCGCCGCCGATCAGCGCCGCCGCGCTGGCGCTGTGATGAGGGGCGCGAAAAGAGCGCCGAGCCCGTGGGGCGGTTTCCCCCTGCAGGTCATGAAGCGCGTGAACCAGTAGCTGTTCGCGGTGGTCCGGTGGTGGAAGAATCCCCGGTAGACAGCTCGCAAGAAGACTCTTGCCCGTGCCCGGTGGACCGGTAAAAAGCAGGTTATGGCCGCCGGCGGCGGCAATTTCCAGAGCCCGGCGGGCGGTGGTTTGGCCCACTACCGTGGCCATATCCACGTGTTCCTCAGCAGGAGTCACCGGACAGGGATCTTCTACCTCGTATTCGGTGCGTCCGCGCAACACAGCGCAAAGGGTGAGCAGGTCTGGCGCGCTGACGATGCGGGCCTCGGGCACGATCAGGCTGTGCCGCGCCGCGGTCGGTGGTAAGGCGATGCGATGGCCGGCGCTCGTCGCTGCCATCGTTGCCGCGATGCAGCCGCGGGTGTCGCGCAAGCCGCCATCAAGGGCCAGTTCGCCCAAACATTCCGTGCCCTCGAGGGCCGAGGGTTCGAGCTGGCCTGATGCACAGAGAATGCCCAGGGCAATCGGTAGATCAAAACGCCCT
>DIYG01000090.1:0-13320 GCA_002428935.1 Halieaceae bacterium UBA6060 | reverse complement strand
TCGGCGGGTGCGAGATTGACGGTGATGCGCCGATCGGGGAATTCAAAGTGAGAGTTGACCAGCGCGCTGCGCACGCGGTCCCGACTTTCACGAACGGCGGTCTCGGGCATGCCCACCACGGCAAAGGCGGGGAGTCCGTTGGCCAGGTGTACCTCGACCTGAACCAGCGGTGCGTCCAGTCCCTGATCGGACCGGCACAGTACCTGGGCGTAATCCATCGCTCCTCCGTGAGCGAAGACCGGCGCGTCCCTGCGTCGGCGGTTTAGCTAACACGCACTCTCGCCAGCAGTTGTTGGGCGCGCTTGTTCTCGGGTTCAGGGCTCCGAGGCCCCGCTGTAATCAGCTGCTTGAATCCGTGTCGCTCTTTGATTGGGCTTCGAGCTTCGCCAACTGCTCGGTCATGGCCGCAAGTTCCGATTCCAGGGCGGCTATCTTGCCGCGGGTGCGCTCCAGCACCGCGGTTTGCGCGTCGAATTCTTCGCGGCTAACAAAATCGAGCTTGCGTAAGGCCGCCTGGGCGAGCTGGCGTGCGTTGCGGTCTACCTCATCGACCAGCCCGGCGGGGCCAACAAGTTCGTTGACCTGCTGCATAACTTCTCCGATGGGTGGTGGCTTTAAGGCCATGGCAATCCTCCACAAATTCGCCGCCGAGTTTAGTGGATGCCGCCGTCACTGCACAGGTCGCCATCGCGCACCACTGTCGTGCCATGCACCTATTTGGTGCGATCAATGCGCAGGAAAGACGCCACAAATGATCGCCAGCCACACGCCACCTCAACTATCTCTATGAAAAATCAGCAAAAAATTTGAATGGCATATGCATTGCTGAAGGGAAATGCGCGAACGCCGTGTTGCCCTCTGAGCGACGAGATTAAACGGCGGGCCAGCAGACGCTGCAAAAGCGTCCATGTTTAGTCAGGAGAGATACATGAAATTGATAACGGCTATTGTGAAGCCATTCAAACTGGATGACGTACGCGAATCCCTCTCGGAGATCGGCGTGCAGGGCATCACAGTCACTGAAGTGAAGGGTTTTGGCCGCCAGAAGGGACACACGGAGCTGTATCGCGGCGCCGAGTATGTCGTGGACTTTCTGCCCAAGGTAAAGATCGAAGTCGCCGTAGCGGAAGGCATGGTGGATCAAACCATCGAAGCCATCACCAAATCCGCCAACACCGGCAAGATCGGCGACGGCAAGGTATTTGTCTCGGCCCTGGAGCAGGTGATTCGTATCCGCACCGGTGAGACCGGTGAGGAAGCCATCTGACAAGCGCCTTCGAGGCCTTTTGACCCCGACTTCAGGACAAGAGTGATTCCTATGGAAAACGAAATTTTTGAATTAAGTTACGCGCTGGACACGTTCTATTTCCTCGTGTGCGGCGCTCTCGTGATGTGGATGGCCGCTGGCTTTGCCATGCTTGAGGCCGGCCTGGTCCGCTCCAAAAACACCACGGAAATTCTGACCAAGAACGTGGCGCTGTTTGCCATCGCCTGCGTGATGTACATGGTTTGCGGTTACGCCATTATGTATGGCGGAGACATCTTCCTATCAACGATTACCGGTGATGGCGTTGCTGGCGCCGATGAGCCGGCGACCTACGCCCCTTCGGCGGACTTCTACTTCCAGGTGGTGTTCGTAGCCACCGCCATGTCCATCGTCTCTGGTGCCGTTGCCGAGCGCATGAAGCTCTGGGCCTTCCTGGCCTTTGCCGTGGTGATGACCGGTTTCATCTATCCCATGGAGGGTAGCTGGACCTGGGGTGGCAACGCCGTGTTCGGTATGTACACCCTTGGCGACCTGGGCTTCCTCGACTTCGCGGGCTCCGGCATCGTGCATATGGCGGGTGCTGCGGCGGCGCTTGCGGGGGTACTGCTCCTCGGTCCTCGCGCTGGCAAGTATCGCGCCGATGGCTCCGTTAACGCGATTCCCGGTGCTAACCTGCCCCTGGCAACTCTGGGCACGTTCATTCTCTGGCTCGGCTGGTTTGGCTTCAACGGTGGTTCCGTGCTTGCCACAGCCAGTGTCGAAAGCGCTAACGCCGTGGCCGTGGTATTCATGAACACCAACGGTGCCGCCGCCGGTGGACTGATTGGTGCACTCCTAACCGCACGCCTTATGTTCGGTAAGGCGGATCTGACCATGGCTCTTAACGGCGCCCTGGCCGGTCTTGTAGCCATTACCGCCGGCCCCGATACGCCGTCTGCTCTGCAGGCTGTGATCTTCGGTGCCATCGGTGGTGTGTTGGTAGTGTTCTCCATCATCACCCTGGACAAGTTTAAGATCGACGACCCCGTTGGTGCTATCTCCGTGCACGGCGTGGTTGGTCTCCTGGGTCTTCTGCTGGTTCCGGTTACCAACGGCGAGAACTCCAGTTTCTCCGGTCAGCTGATCGGTGCCGCCACCATCTTCTTCTGGGTGTTCATCACCAGCTTCATCGTCTTCTTCATCATCAAGACCATCATGGGTATCCGGGTCAGCGAAGAAGAGGAATACGAGGGTGTGGATCTGTCCGAGTGTGGCCTGGAGGCCTACCCGGAGTTCGTCAACACCTAAACCCGTCTTGCGGGCGCATTGTGAGATGCGTTTTTTGGGGGATCCATTGGATCCCCTTTTTTTGCCCAGAGTTTTCTACCGCGCGCCAACTTGATGCATAGAATGCACAGCTTTTGCCCAGGGGTCGCCACACTCACCCCGGGCTTTTTCGTAGCCCATTGAAATCATTGATATATTTTGTGTCGAAATTGGCATCGGTTTTGCGAAGTCAGCTGTGGGAGGGATCCACGCGCAACCTTTCGGGATAACGATTACACCGAAGCCAGGTTGTGCCCCGTTGCGTTTTAACGAGGATCCATCAATGAAAAATCTATTGAGCTGTCTCTCCGGAGTTGTTTGTATTGCAGGTTTAGCGGTCGCCCCAAGTCACGCCCAGGACGACCCCTTAAGTATCAACGTTTCCTACAACCACGACGCCTTCTTTGGTGCGAACCCCTTTCTCGGTGCGACCTACGATACCGGGAAGGGTATGGACTTAACCTTCTACGGTATTGCCTGGGGTGCTGGTACAGGCCAAGACTGGGGCAACTGGACTGAGTTTGGAGTCGGTGTCGGCTTTGACATGCTGGACGGGGATTTGTACGTGAATCCTCAAATCGGTTTTACCTCCGGTAGCCTGCTGTCTTCCGGTGCCGAAGATGAGGGGGTTGTTGGCGACGGTATCGTTCCCAATCTCACCATGACCTACGGGACCGACGACTACGAAGGGCAGTTCTACTTTGGCTGGTACAAGGACCTGCAGGATCAGGCACCTGAAGGGGGCTCGACCCTGGAATACATCCACTACTGGGTGAACGCCGGCAAGAAGTTTGGCAACTACTTCTCCGTTGGTGTGCATTTCGAGGAGCTGGAACTGCGCGGTGGTTCCAACGTCGATAGCCAGGATGGCTACCAGTGGCTTGGACCGTACTTCCAGGTGGCAAAGGGTAATGCGGGGATGCGCTTTTCCTTCGGTGCAGACTTGACCGACGACGATGACTCCTTCTCCAATAGCGACTTCTACAAGCTGCAGTTTTTCTATAGCTTCTGAACGTCGTGTGTTGATTTAAGGATGCATGGCTAAACCCAGAGGGCCTTCGGGCCCTCTTTTTTTGCGGTTGCTTTGACCTGCGGTTCCGTCCCCTGCTGTTTTGGCGCCCTGGGACCCACTCTCGGCTCCAGGTGTTCAGTGCAACTGGCGCTAAGGAAGGCTGCTCCAGTCTGTGTGCCCGGCCAGGAGGGATTCCAGATGGGTGGTCAGCCATTTCAGCGCTTGCTTGCCCGTGGGGAGCATCCCGGCGAAGGATACGAATCCGTGTATAGCGCCGGGCGCGCAGTGGTAAAGACCCGGCACACCGGCTTTTGCTAATGCTGCTCCGTAGGCGGCGCCCTCATCGCGCAGGGGGTCCAGCTCCGCAGTGAGAATTAGCGTGGGTACCATTGAGGCCAGATTCGGTGCCCGCAACGCCGTGGCCAGAGCGTTGAAAGCATCGGCATCCGTGGTCAGATAGTGTTCGCGAGACCAGGCGATGCCGCTCTCGCCGAGGAAGTACCTACCGTCGGCAAACTCCGCCCGAGATGGGTAGGTATGCTCGCGGCGTAGGTCTAGCTGCGGGTAGAGCAGGCACTGGGCGGCTACGGAAGCCGCGTTATCACCCTGGGCCAGCAGGGCGCAGGCGTTGCAAATGGAGCCACCGGTGCTGTCGCCGGCTAGCGTTAAGCGCTCGGGAGTTGCCCCCCAACTGTCGGCCATGGATGCGGCCCAGTTCACCACGCCATGGCATTCACGAATTCCTGCGGGAAAAGGATGCTCCGGTGCCAGACAGTATTCGGGGAACAGCACAACCTGGTCGCCGTGGTGACACAGCCAGGCCATAAGCGCATCGTAGCTTTCTACATCTCCCAACACGCCACCACCGCCGTGCATAAAGACCAGTAAGGTGCGCGGGGCCCGGGCCGTCGAAAGGGGTTGGTACAGGCGGCAGGGAACGCTCCGATGGCTTAAGGGGCAGGGCAGATCCGAACGCTGCACCGGCGGTGCGGCTACAGCTGCCGCCGAGAACAGCTCCCGGTAGCCCGCGCGAGCCTCCGCCAGCGGTTGGTACTCCAGGCCCTCCTCTGCGTTGCGGAAGGGTTCCAGGAATAGCTCCGTTTCCCGATCAATCATCCTTAGAGCCAGAGCTTAAAAGCGATAGGTGACGGCGACGCTGCCCGTGCGAGGTTGCCCGTAGTAGGCGAGTTGATAGCCCAGGGAATCGCTCAGGTCGAAGCCTTGGGTGATGTACTCCTCGTCACCGAGGTTCCGCCCGCTTACCACAGCTTCCCAGTGCTCATTGGCGCTGACGTACTGCAGGTTGGCGTTCCACAGGGTGTAGCTGTCCTGGGCCAGGATTTCGGAGCTGGACACGGTGGGGAAGGTTTGGTCCCGATAGTTCACGTCACCGCCGATGCTAATCCGGGCGCCGCTGGCCAGGGGCCAGTCGTAGCGCAAAGCGATGCGGCCGGTCCATTCCGGGCTGTTGACCATTTCCCGTTCGTTGGAGATGTCTTCTCCATCGGGGCCAATAAATTCCTTGTAATCGGCGTTGAGATAGGCGGCGGTGAGATCCAGGGTGAGGGCGTCCGTAACTATGGCCGAGAGTTCCAGCTCAGCACCGTACACTTCAGCTTTCCCCGCGTTGGTGAACAGGGCTTGGAAGTTACCCTGTTCATCGGCGGTGAAGCTGCTGAGCTGTAGATCGTCGTAATCGTTGAAGAACAACGCTGCATTGAGCTGCATGCGCTGATCCATAAGGCTGGCCTTGTAACCCAATTCATAGGCCCAGAGGGTTTCCTCATCGTAGGGGGTCGCGCCAAACTCGTCGTTGGAGCGGCCATCAAAACCACCGCTCTTGAAGCCCTTGCTGACGCTGCCGTAAAGCATCGCATCGTCGTTGATGCGGTAGTCCGCGCCGAGCTTTGGCGTGACGTTAGACCAGTTGTCATCCACGTCGACTTCGGTCACACGAAAGCCGGTGCCCAGTTCCGGGGGGAAGGTCGCATCGGCGGGAAAGAACTCCTGGATGCGCTTGAAGTCCTTGGTCTCGTAGGTGTAGCGCAGACCGGCTACGAGCTGCCAACGGTCGGAGAGCTGGTATTCGGCCTCACCGTAGAGCGCGTAGGAATCGGTGGTCTGATCGTTTTCTGAGTTACTGACGAAGGCGATGGCCGGCCCCCAGATACCCGATTCCGTAACGTCTTCTTCGTGGAAGTAGTAAAGGCCACCGACCGCATTCCAGCGGCCACTGCCCTGGTAATTGAACTGGAACTCCTGGCTAAACTGCTCTTGCTCCTGGAACACAAATACCCCAAAGAAGGCGTTCTCCGTGGCGTCCAGATCCAGGTGGGCGTTGTAGTCCATCTGTCGCGCGGAGGTGATGGACTTGAACTGCAGAACATCGTTAATGGCCCAATCCAGGGTTAGGGCGACGCCATTGGTATCGAGTTCACTACGATCGTTGAAGTCCGCCTGGATCTTGAAAGGGTCGTCGGAGGCCGGGATACCAAATACGGGAGTGGCGCGTGCCGGCGTGCGAGAGAAGTCCGGATCGGCCTGGGTGCTGTCTACGCTGAAGTGCACATCCAGGGAGTCCGAGGCTCGCCACAACAGGCTAACGCGCCCGGCCAGGGTTTCCCGGTCGCCGTCGTCTTCGCCGGTAGCGGTGTTGTCAGAAAACCCATCCCGCTCCAGGCGAGCGATGGTCGCTTTCGCCATCAGGGTGTCTTCTACCAGGGCACCTTCCACCGACGCGGTGATGTCCTGCCGGCTGTAGTTACCCACCCGGGCGATGACTTCGCCGCCAAACTCCTCGCTGGGCCTACGGGTAACGTATTTGATTGCGCCGCCGATGGTGTTTCGACCGTAGAGCGTACCCTGGGGACCGCGCAAGACTTCGATGCGCTCGACGTCGAAGACATCCAAGAACGCACCCTGGGCCCGGCCAAGATACACATCATCGAGGTAGATCCCCACGCCGGGGTCGGCGAAGGCCAGGCTGTCGATTTGTCCGACGCCGCGGATATAGGCCACGGCGTTTGCGGCATCCCCTTCGTGAAGCACGAGGTTGGGAACCAGGTTCTGGATGTCGCCGATATCCAGTACGCCATTCTGTGCCAGGGTGTTCGCGCCGATGGCGGTGACCGCGACGGGGACGTCCTGGAGGTTCTCCGTGGTGCGCCGGGCGGTGACGGCCACTTCTTCAAGAACTCGCGTCCCTTCGCTGCTTTGAGCCTGGACCAGAGCAGCCTGACTGGAGAGTCCCGCGAGGAGAATCGTTGAGGCGGACGTGAGTAGCTTGCGATGGTGCATGTGATGATCCCCAGTGTTATTCGATGTATGAGTGCAGGGAATCACGCAGCCCATCCGTAAAACAGCGTAAAGATATCCGCAAATTCTGCGGTTACTTCTGCGCTTGATTGGCTTTTTGGTCGGAGCCGCTTCGGGGATTGGGCTACTTTTCCTTGGGGGGAGGGGCCTCACTCTGAAGCTCGCCCAGGGCATCGGTCATGGTCGCCAGGGTGCGTTCGAGATGGGCGCGAATGATTCCTTCGAGCTTGGGTGTGGGGATCACATAGGCCTCGCGCCCGTCCTGCTCATGGCGGATCTTCGTAAGGTAACCGTCGACGACGGCTTTCTTGATGCGCTCTTCCCGGGTGCGGCTGGAGCCGGTCTTCATGTACTGGGCGGCGGCACTGACGGTGAGCGGGGTGCCTTTCCAATGATTGACCAGACTGCCGACCAACAGATACCAAAACTCCTGGGTGAAGTAGCTCGGTCGGTTCTCGAAGGTTCTGTCCCAGTCGCGGGCATATTCTTCGAGTAATTCCGCCCACAACAGTAGTCTGGCCTGCATGGGCGCGAGGATAGAGCAGGCCCTTAGGAAACACCAGTTAGGGGCAGTGGGGGCTTGTTCGCGCTCCGGGGAGTTGTGTCTTGAGGCCGCTTTAATAGATAATACGAATCATTCTAGTTTGCATTAAATTTTAGGAATGGATCGTGTCAAATTCTTCGCGTTGTTTGAGTGCCCCTCGCGGGCGCCTGCTATTGGTTGCTGCCGTCGCAGCGGCGGTGAATGCTGCCCCCGTATGGGCGCAAAGCCCCGCTGTGCCAGACGAGAGTGTGATTGAGGAAGTATTTGTCTTCGGCAAGCTGAATCGTTTTGGTGCAACAAAATCTGACACGCCTATCGTAGAAACGTCGAGGTCCTTGTCTATCGAGACTGCGAGCGCTTTCCTGGAGAAAGGTGCCGTAAATCTCTCGCAAACAACGGGTTACATGGCCGGTGTCACCGCTGAGACCTTTGGTTTTGCCACCCGGGGGGATTGGATTCGAGCTCGGGGCTTGGAACTACCCAGGTATCGAGATTCGATCCAGGAGCTGTTTGGCAGCTACAACACCACCAGAACCGAGATTTTCACCATCGAGCAGGTTGAAGTGCTCCGGGGACCAGCGTCGGTTCTTTACGGCCAGGGGTCGCCGGGAGGCATTGTTAACGTGGTTTCAAAAACCCCAAAAGCAGAGGCCCGCAGTGAAGTGACTGCGCAAGTGGGAAACTACGATCGCACGGAGTTTGGTATTGACGTCAATGGCCCCCTGACGAAGAACGAACAATTGCTGGGTCGTTTTGTGGCCTACTACCGAGACAGTGAAACTCAGGTTGATAACGTCACTGACGACACTCTGGTGCTTATGCCGTCCCTCACCTATGCGCCCAGCCCAGATACCGAGATTACCGCTATCGTCATGTATCAGGAGACAGAAAGTGACACGGCCTCCCAGTTCATTCCCGTCGATGGCACTTTGTTGCCGCTGGCCGATGGAAGCTTCTTGGATCAGGATGTTTACGCCGGCGAGCCGGGATTCAACCGCTTCGACACCGATTCCACCCAGTTCACACTGCTGGCTGAGCACCGTCTCACGGGAAGTTGGTATGTAAATGCCACCGCCCTTTGGCGCGATGGGGAAGCGGATTACCATCAGGCCTGGCCAACGTTTACCGGCGAAGGACAGAGTCGGTATCTGAACGACTTTCTCGGCTTGCCGGTGGCGACGCCAACGACGGTGGCTCGCAGTTTCTACCAGGCAGATAATACCTTTGAGCAGTTGGCTCTGGATCTCCGCTTGAGTGGTTCCTTCGAAACCGCAGCGCTCGAGCACGAAGTGCTTCTCGGTGTGCAGTATCAAGATGTCGAAACAGATAACAACGTTGCCTACCTGTACGGCGGTGGGGTCCTTAACGGAGACTTATCTTTCGTTCTTGATCTGGCTAACCCCCAGTACACGGGCGCGCCGGACCAGGCGCAGTTTGATGCAGCCTACGTCGACAACCCGGTGCAACAAGTCGATGACCTCGGTCTGTATATCTCGGACCAGATCAGCCTGGGGAACTGGCGATTGACCGTTGGCGCGCGTTACGACTCGGTGGAGAACAACGCGGGCACTCTGAGCCAGGAAGATGATGAGGTGTCTTTCAGCGCAGGGCTTCTTTACCGTTTCGATAATGGCGTTTCCCCCTATGTGAACTATGCGGAGTCTTTCGAGACGGTTGTCGGTCTGACGCTGAGCGGTCAGCAGCTGGAGCCTGAGGAAGCGAAACAGATCGAAGCTGGCGTGAAATATGAACCCGAAGCTTTCCCCGGTTTCTTCACTATCGCCTACTTCGATATAGAGATCACAAATCTTCCAAATCCGAACAGTCTTCCTGGGAACGCGGAACAGCAGCAGGGTGAATCGAACCTGAGCGGTATCGAACTAGAAGGAAACTTTCAGCTCGGAGATTTCTCCTTGCAGCTCGCCTACGCGACCCTTGATGCCGAAGATCCAAACGGTTTCGCCCTCGCGGGATCACCAGAGGATCACGCGTCAGCCTGGGTTTCCTGGGCTCCGTCCAATCAATGGCAAGGATTTAGAGCGGGCGCAGGTATTCGCTATGTGGGAGAGAGCGTTTCCGAGTCTGAGGTCATTCGCTACGTCACCCCGGACTATGTGGTTGGAGACCTAATGGTCGGCTATGCCCTTGGAAATGGCGTGGACCTCTCATTGAACGCCAGGAATGTGACGGACGAAGAGTATCTGACCTCCTGCCTGACCCGCGGTGATTGCTTTCCCGGCCTCCGCCGTCAAGTTACCGCAAGCGTCAGGTATACATTTTAAGCTGTCGTGAGGTCTTTACTCGTCGGCCCCCTGGGGCTTTTTGCAGCCTGGGCGCTAAGCGGCCTGTCGATGGCTCTTGTTTATCGCGCCTGGTCCATAGGGAGTCGTCCCCTTGGAGGCCTTGCGTGGAGTTGCGTGGCTCTTGCGTTGCTGCTCTGGGTAGCCGTAGCCGGCAAAGAATACGGCCTTAGTTATGGGCTGTTTTATCCGGCGTTGATCGTCTGGTTGTTTATCGCTCACGCATCCACAGCTCTGCCGTTCAAACCAGAGCTCGAACGCGCAGCCGAGGGCATGCGGTGGAATTTCACGAGGTTTACTTCCCATGGAGCTCATGCGCTTGTGGTGTTTGTGCTGTTTTTCATCGCCAGTGCCCTGGTGACAGTGGTTTTGAGTTTTTCGTTGCCGGTGGCTCCGGCGACGCGAATAGCAACGGCAATAATACTCTTGCCGTTGCTGTGGTCGCTGTTGGCGTATTGCTACCTCGCGACCCGACGCAAACTTTGGACGTTTCTTGTCAGCCTGACGCTGACAGGTGTTTGCCTGATTTCCTTGCTCTTAAGATAAATGGCTCTGGATAAACACAGATGCGGCGGTCACTAAACGAAGCTTCTTTGGAAGCCCATAGCTGGTTGGGGTTGGCCCTGGGTGCCGCCATGTACCTCATATGCCTTTCCGGGGCGTTGGCGGTCTTCAACCAAGAATTTGAACGTTGGGAACAGCCGGCGGTTCTAGAAAGCGAGGAAATCGACCCGCGGCTGGCGGAGCGAGCGCTGGAGAACTTCGTTGCACGCCACGGCATGGAAGGGGAGCACTGGTTTATCGTTTTTCCCACCTCAGGCATTCCACGTCTTGTCGTGGAAAACGATGAGGTAGCGCATTTCGTTAATGCCGATGGCTCCCTGGGAGCGATCGAGGCTTCGCCCTGGACGGCGATGCTGATTGATTTGCACTACTACCTCCATATGCCCTCGGGCATCGGCATGATCGTGGTGAGTGCCTGTGGCGCGATGCTTCTCGCTCTGATTTTGAGTGGCGTTTTTGCTCATCGGCGTATCATCAAAGATGCCTTTCGTTTCCGCCGAGGCGGCAATGGCACCCAGGGAACCATCGATCTACACAATCGCCTCAGCGTTTGGGGTTTGCCTTTTCATGTGATGATCAGTGTTACCGGTGCTTACTACGGCCTCGCGGGAATCCTGGTATTTGTGGCGGCGCATACGTTTTTTGAAGGCGACCTGGAGGCCGTCACCGCACCGGTGTTTACGCCGGAGCCCACGGGGCTTGCCCGGGGCACGCAGGGATTGCCCGCCATCGCTCGCGCTGTGGAATATGTGCTGCGTGAAGATCCCCAGGGAAAGCTGGTGTTTTTGACGGTCCATGAGCCTGGTACCGAGGATGAGTTTGTCGAGATCTTCGTTCAGCAGCCCGGCCGATTGATCTATGCGGAAAGCTATCGATTCGACCGAGCTGGCGAATTCATAGAGCGCGGTGGATATCTAGATGGGCCGGGCGGTAAGCAGCTTGTGTATTCCTTGTATCGGCTTCACTTTGGCGACTTCGCAGGCGTGGGTACGAAATTGCTCTACGGCTTCCTCGGGCTGGGTCTGGCAATAGTTTCGGCGACGGGTATCTCTATTTGGCTGGCGAAACGCAAGCGCGAGGACGTGCTGAACGCGGTTTGGCCCGCATTTGTTTGGGGGGTGCCTCTTGCCCTGACCTTGGCTGCGATTGCCACGCTGTTCGGTGTAAGTCAGCTGGAATGGGCTTTTTGGGGTTCATTACTTGCCCTGGTGGCGTGGGGTACGCGTTTGCCATCGGCGCTGGTCGCACGCCGAATGCGCGTCTTACTGGCCGGCAGCCTGGTATTGCTGGTGGTGCTTCACGGCGGTCAACACGCTGCGGCGGTCTTTGAAGCAGCCGCTTGGCCGGTTTACGTGGCTTTGTTGTTGTGCGCGTTGTTGGTTTTTCCGCACCGCTTCTCTTCGCGTCGCAGTCTTGAGCTTGCAGCCTGACGGTAACTCTCCCTATCATCTCAGCTCGACTCCCTTTGACGGCAGGGCTGCCATGAAACTCGTTACCGCCATTATCAAACCGTTCAAGCTCGATGACGTTCGTCTGGCCCTGGCCGATGTTGGCGTGCAGGGCATTACCGTTACGGAAGTGAAGGGCTTTGGTCGTCAGAAAGGGCACACGGAGCTGTATCGCGGGGCCGAGTATGTGGTCGACTTTCTGCCCAAGATAAAGCTGGAAATCGCCGTTGGCGACGAGCAGCTCCAAACCGCCGTGGATGCCATTGTCTCGGCGGCGGACACGGGCAAGATTGGGGATGGCAAAATCTTTGTCTCTAGCCTTGAACAAGTCATTCGGATCCGCACCCGGGAAACCGGTGAGGACGCGATTTGACGGGGCTATTCTCTCTCCTCGGAACTTGCTTTTAACTGCCGATGAGTGAGGAGCAATCGTCTGCCAGCGAGGTCTCACCCGACGAGCCGGCAGCGTCGCCGACAACCTTGGGCGCCGATCAGGTGGCGGATATCCAGAGGAGCTTCCTTCGCCTGACATTTTGGCAAACCCTTCTTTCTCTGGCCGGGGTCTTTACCGGTGCTGTAGCCCTGTACGCCGCATTGAATGAATCCCAGGCGGTCCGTGAACAGACCTCGGCATCTGTCTGGCCCTACGTGCAGTTCATGATCAATGATCGCGATGTGGAAGACTCGGCCCATTTCGCCTTGTCCTTTGACAATGTCGGCGTAGGGCCCGCACTGATGCAGGGCATGCGCCTTAGTCTGAATGGTGTTGCCCAGCGAGATTGGGAAACGGTGACTCGGACGCTTCTTGGGAATGATGCGGAGCTGGGCGCGGACTACGGTAAAAGCGACGTCAGTCGTCGGGTTCTTGCCCCGGGTGAGTCCGTGGTCGTTTTTCAGACGGAAGATCCGGCCCTTGTTCGGGGCATGCAAGAGGCGATTTACAACGGCGCAGCTCTACTGAGTTATTGCTACTGCTCGATTTTCAACCAGTGTTGGTCCTTCGACAGCAAGACCAAAGGCGATCAGGATGCTCTAAAGACCATTGAAGCGTGCCCGGATCACGGCGATGAGGCGTTTTTAGACTAACGCTGGGGCGCCCCGTGGAGGGCAGCGATTTGGGACGGTAACTCTCGCAGGCCCGTGATCTCTCCTTCTGGTCGACCTTCGTGGGCCCATGGACCACCCTGAGGATTTACCCACACGGCGCGCATACCCACAGCCTGGGCGCCGAGCACATCGTGCTCTGGGTTATCGCCCACATGGAGAACTTCCTGAGGCTTCGCCCCGGTCAACTCCAGGGCCGCATGAAACATATCCGGAGCTGGTTTGCTCGCTCCCACCTCCTCGGCCAGAAAGGCGAAATCGAAGTATTCCCCGGCGTCGGTTTTGTAGACGTCCGCGTTGCCGTTGGTCAGGGCGCCCAGGCGATACCGCCCCGCCAGGTCTTCCAGAACTTGCAGCGCATCTTCGTAGAGTTCCACCCGCTGCCGTTCTGCTAAAAAGGCGGCGAAGGCGAGGCTCGCTCCCTCTTCGGCCACAGCCGCCGCAAACCCCGCGCGCTCTTG
>DIYG01000067.1 GCA_002428935.1 Halieaceae bacterium UBA6060 | reverse complement strand
CAGCTTTTTCTATGTACTCACCCTTTGGGAGCACCCTTGGCGCAAGGCTCAAGTGGCTCGAACATCTCCGGGCAGGTCACTCCCACAATTCAGGAGAATTTGTCTTATACGCTTGCGGTGCTACATCACCGGAAGAATCGGCGATACCCAATGTTTTCATCTGCGCACGGGCAACCACCGGCCCGCGCATACGATAAACCTCTGATCACGCCTATAATGCTCCCAGGCACTTAGTCCACCAATGAGTTAAACGGGTGAGACTAAAAGATGTCCGCCCGCCCCCGTTGTACCTCGCGAGCCGGTGGGAACCCCAAGGCTCGTCGCGGCTCTAATAGCTCCGTACCGCGTCCGCTATTCGTTTCCATGTCATTGGAAGGTTGTAAGCATGAATACCAGATCCGTTTCCTTATATGGACTCACTGCAGTCCTGGCGTTTTCTTTCGGTGCGTTTTCCCTTTGGCTGTACGAAAAAGCCGCGGCATTTGATGCGAGCGGTAATCAAGTCACACTCAAGAACAAAACCATGGAACGAAAGTCCAACACCCTGCGGGATCTTACGGATGCGGTACTAACGGGCAACTTGCGCGACGTAAACCCGACGGCAGAAAGGCTCAAGCAATACTCATTGATGATAGATGGCTTTCTTGAAACGGATATCTACGACCGACATGGCGCATCCTACTGGAAAGCCCTCGAACAACTGAAAGCGGCAGCAGCAGCCGATGACTGGGAAGCAGCGAAGGACGCAACGCTGGCCGTCGAGCGATCCTGTTTGGAATGTCACCAGTTGTTGTTACCAAGTCAGCCCTGAGCTTCTGACGCTCCGCGTCACAAGGGCAAATATCAGGCAGAAGAAAGAAATGGTGGGCCGTGCTGGGTTCGAACCAGCGACCAATTGGTTAAAAGCCAACTGCTCTACCGACTGAGCTAACGGCCCGGAAGGGACGGCGCATAATACGGATTTGACGCGAAAACTCAAGCACTTGGGCGCAACTCATCCACGGGTCGGCGCTAGTCGCCGTAGGCTGCCATGCATTCGACCTCTACCCGGGCGTTAAGGGCGAGCTCCGTCGCGCCAAAGGCGCTCCGAGCCGGATACGGTGGGTCAAAGAAGCTTCCGTAAACCTCGTTAAACGCCCCCCACTCGGCCATGTCGGCGAGCATCACGGTGCATTTCACAATATCGTTCATGGTCAGCTCATTCGCCTCCAGCACAACGCGAATATTCTCCATGGTTTGCCGCGCTTCGGCGCGAATACCTCCCTCAACCACGGCCATCGCTCCGGCAGAGGTACCCACCTGACCCGAGAGATACAACACGTCGCCCACCCGCACGGCTTCGGAAAAGGGCAAACCCTCGGGCAGAGCACCGGATTCGTTGCGGTGGCTGACCTCTACCGCGTAAGTGAGACTGCTCACGGCAAGCCCTATCGTTGCCAAAAACACGCGTAGTGTCATACGGCAATTCTCCTTCTTTTTGTAATTCCTCGGGTTTGGTCCTGCGAGCTAGTAGCCGAACGTTTTGGGGGCCCTAGGCGGCCGCCTGCACACGCAGGGCATTGCCACCCATAAACTTCACCAGGTCGTTATCGCTAAAACCACTGTCGAGCAAACGTGCGCACACCCGAGGAAACTGTCGATAGTCCTTTAGAAAGGCTGGTCGAACGGGTTCGCCGAGGTCCGTCGCCCAGGCCACATGATCAATGCCCACCGCGTCGACCATCACCTTCAAGGCCTCAACGAATGCATCAAGGGTATCTACCCCAAAGGGCGCTCGGATTGGAAAGGTGCCAATCACTCCCCCCGTGTCGGCGATGCGTCGGGCGTGGGCGGCGCTAATCCAGCGCTTGCGCGACTTT
The DNA here is from genome assembly GCA_002428935.1 of Halieaceae bacterium UBA6060. GTDB lineage: Bacteria > Pseudomonadota > Gammaproteobacteria > Pseudomonadales > Halieaceae > Congregibacter. The sequence goes on along the minus strand of DIYG01000067.1, from coordinate 13,018 downwards.
CGATAGTCCCCGTAGGTCGGCGAGTTGTATTTGACCATGGTGTGCGACACCGCCAGCGGCTTATCGATCATGGCAATGGTCTGTTCCACAGCGGCCTCACTGGCGTGCGCCATGTCCAAGAGCATGCCCAACTCGCTCGCCCGCTGCAGCACCTCACGACCCAAATCCGACAGGCCACCATAGCGCTCGGGGTCCGTCTGACTGTCGCCAAGGGTAGAGGCCACATAGTGAATAGGCTGCAAACGCCGCAGGCCGTGATCGGCCAGGGTATCGATACGCGCGGGTTCGCGTTCCACCATATGCGCGCCTTCCGTCGACAGAATCACCGCCAGCTCACCGCGGGCATTAATGGCGCCAATGTCGGCGGGATTCGTGGCCAAGGTCAGGGGCTGCTCGGCGAGGAGGCTTTGAATCATGGCGTACTGACGAAGGTAATCATCCCAGGCTTCGTCGTTGCGAAAATCTCGATCCTTGTTGCCCGGTCTACCGATGCGGGTACGGACAATATCGCTGATGGTGTCCAGATACAGACAGTTCACCCCCGCATCTAGATACTCTCGGATATTACTGCTCAGCTTTTCCTCGCTGAGGGCACCGATGGCAGGGTCGAGAACCCTTAAGCCCATGGTTTGCCAAATGCCCAGATGGGTGTGGAAATCCACCACGGGATGCTCGGCAAACAGGGCTTCGACACGCTCACGGGCATCCGCCGAGACCTTGATAGTTTCTGAGGCGATATCGCTCTCAGCCATGCTGGAAACGGTCCGATCACGCGCCCCAAGTGGGGGAGCCATCGCCGCACCGACGGCACTCAAGCCCAAACCCCTGACAAAGCGACGGCGCGAAACCCTGGGGCAAGGAACGAATTGTGGGGAAACACTCATGGCCTAGTAGCTCCCAGGTATTGTTCTCAACCAGCCGGCCGGTCCGCTTCCTTAAGAATGCGATCTCGGCGCTCGAGGATGGCCTCGATCTGTCGTGGGTGCAGATAGGGCCTCAAGGTTTCATCCAGGGTGCTCCGATCGAGGGCCTCTAACTTCTCGCGGAAAAGATCGGACAACTCCACACGCACTTTGCGGTACTGCTTTGGCCGCTGATCGCGAACCCGGAAGGCCAGGCTGTGATCGATGAAGCGCATCATAAAACTGTCATCGGTCCAAAGAATGTTCGTCAAATTGCGATCGTCATTGTGAACAAGGATGTCGAAGATGAAGCGCAGACGATACTGCCCGTACTGGCTGCAATAGCTGTTAAAGGGAATCTCTTTCTCCAGCCGGTCACGCTCATTGATAGTGCCGGTCATCCACATGGACATGGCACCGTCTTGACCATCTAGAGTTTTGGGGATCGTTACGGAGATGAGCTGTAAATCAAGGAGCCGATCTAGCTCATAGGCCGCCACGTCGTAGATATAACGATCCGAGTGTTTGTTCCGACGTTCCACATAATTCTGGCGATCCTGTAGCCCCGGATGCGTATCCTCGTGTTTGAATGCGGTGACCAACTCCTTGTCACCCTGACGGAGGGTTACCCGTTGGGGCTTGGTGATTCCCGTACCGATATCCTCAATGGCAACGGATTCACCCGTTCGCATAAACTCTTCCACTTCCGGGTCGCTCATGCCGACCATCTTTTGCGAGAGACTGCGATTCTCAATGGAGGCCTGAGCGCGCTCCTCACTGCCCAGGTAATGCACATAGTCTTCACCATCACCGGAAATCAACGCGGCCGCGCGACCACGATAAACGCTAGCAAGCATCCCCGTATCCAGGCGAATAACCCGGCCTTCCATACGATCAATAACCTGCCCCCGTGATGGTGTATGACCAATCACCAGTTGCTGCGCGCCGACACGGTACAGGAAGCGCTCCGTGACAAAGGCCTCGGAATAAGGGTGACAGTAGGCCGAACCGCGATACCAGTTGGGACTGTCATCACTGAACAACACGGCTTCCTGGGCTTCGAAAAGGCGCAACATGGGCTCAAACCACCCGGGCTGCATACTGGGGTTGGCGGCTACGTAGGCTTCTGCCGCGGCATTTAGAAATCGTAACCGACTGGCGTAATCCACGTGGGGCGGCAGAACTCCAGCGTCCTCCAAAACCGCGACGTCACTCCGATAGTTCCTGAATTCGCTCTGCAGCTTGTCGTTTATTTCCTCGAGGCTGTCGCCCATGTGGGCGTAAGCAATGCCGCCATGCATATACACCTTGTCATTGACCTTGAGGACAAAGGGTTGCTCGCCCAGCCATTTGCCGAGAGCGCCATCGACTCCGTAGGCGCGACGGAGGGCGAAGTAACCTGCGGGGTACATCTCATCAAACGTTGCCCGCACCTCCTGATCCTCACCACCGGGATTCGCCTGGCGATAAGCGTTGAAGGCTTCATCCCGCTGCCCTGGTGTTTCGTCCTCAGCGAAGGCGGCATATTCGGCGGCGGATACGTAGGCCAGGTCGCCGGTCATTACCATCACTTCATGATTACCAAGGACTATGTGCACGGCTCCGCCGGCAGCTTCGGCCTGGGTATCGAGCTTGATCATGAGCTCTACAACCTCGCGGGAGCCCGGACCGCGATCGATGAGGTCGCCCAGGGATACGAGGTGTGTATTCCCGCCACTCCAGTTCAAGGCGTCGTCGATCACCTCGGTTTCCTGCAAAAGGGCAACCCAGTCATCGTAGGCACCATGAACGTCACCAAAGGCCACCACCCGCCCGGGAGCCTGAATATCGTAATCAGACCCTAGAGCGCGCAGGCTCGACAGCAGTAGAACGAACAGCAACAGGAAGGAACTACCTGGGCGAATCATGGGCTTTACTCCTCTCTTGTCTGCAGGCTTGTCTGGGGAATTGTCCGCGGGATTGGACAAAGCCCGAAGGTCAGTCCACCCAGCCAAGCACATCGCGGATCACGGACCACCGCGGGCGGCGCGGCGCCGATGCCCCGCCGTGGAACCAGTAGCCAAACAGTGCATCGATAGTACCGTCCCGCTCCTTCAGGTCCACCCAGCTACTGATCAAAGTCCGCAACTCCGTATCACCGCGCGGTACGGCATAAGCGGCGGGAAAACTCACCCCTCCGGTACTGGGGCGAGCGACACTGAACTTGGGGTAACGGAAGGTGTAGGCCGAGCCCTCCTCCGCGGACAGCACCACCGCGTCGGCAAGACCCGGTTGGGTAAAGAAGTCTTCGGCACCGTCGATAATCACAATCTGCGCGCCGGGAAAGTAGCGATGAACCCGGGACTGGAAATAGTGAGAGCCCACCAGAGCAATCCGAAGGTCCTCGCCCTTGGGCAAATTCTGCGGATCGCGATAACGGGCGCGCTCATGGTCTGGCACGATCAACGCGAGATGTAGATCAAGATAAGGTTTGGAGAAACCGGCCATGGCAAAGCGCTCGGGTAACGCGGCGATACAAGACATCGCCACATCGATCTGACCGGTAGACAGCAACGCTTCCAGGTTCGCGTAATCAAAGGGCACAAACTCGAGCCCTAGCGCCAGGTCCTCCGCCAACACATGGGCCATTTCGACATCAAAGCCCACCAGCTCACCATCGTCGGTCATAAAGCTGCAGGGAAGATTCGCCGGTCGATAACCCACGCGAAGAACCCCCGCCTCACGAATGGCATCAAAGCGCGAACCGGGTGGCAAAGTGCTGGGCGCATCGGGCACCAGGGTTCGCACCACCGCCGGCACCCGCTCATCCATCAGTTCAATCTGCGCAAGCACCGCATCGCGCTGGGGGCTTTCGGGCACAAAGACCGCGAAGTATCCCCGCAGCAGTCCCACGAGGAGTACGCAGCTAAGCAGCGTGAGCGCACCGTAGCGCAGCAAAGCCCGAGCCTCGAAACGCAACATACCCCCAAGAGCCAGGGTGCCAAGAATGCTGATAACGATAATGTGCAGCGCCGCCAGGGTCGCGCCGAAGCGACCGATGATCACCCCCGTCACGAGAAAAAGCTGAAACATGTCGGCGGGGATGCGTAATTCATCCAAGAGATAGGGCACGGCGACATTGATGCTGCCAAACAAACTCAGCACACCATTGATCGCCAGACTGAAATGATCACCCAGACTCAGGGAGGTGTCGGTGAACCAGGCGGCAAACAAGACAAAGAGCAGCACCAGCAACTTGCCCAGGGAGGGAAAGTTGAAAGACACGGGAACGATAATGTCGATGGCGCTTTCCTCGTCGTCGCCGAGGCGGTTGTGCTTGCGCATCAGTTCCTTGCACTTCTCGGCGATGAGCGGCAAAACCACAAACTGATTCCCCGTGGCAAAGGTGGTGACCAGGGGATCGCGGAAGGTGGTCAGCACCTCGCGAAAGGGGATGCCACTGATCGCTGCAACAAGCCCCGGAAACACCCAAAAGGTAACCACCGCCGAAAGCGCGATATACGTAACGAGATAGACCTGCACCCGACCCAATTCTTCCACGGTCATGGTGCCCGCAGCGGCGGCGGCAATAGCAAATATTCCGTAGGGTGTGAGTTGCACCATGGCCGAGTTGATCCGACTCAGCGCCTCGGCGATGCCATCGACAATCGGTAGCACGGCACTCTTGTAGTCCACGGAGATCAACGCCACCCCCAGCAAAATGCTGAACAGCACCACCGCGGGAACAAGGTTGTTCGACAGGGAGTAGAACACGTTCGCCGGCACGTACAGTTCCAGCAGATTGGTCGGTTCCGCGGCATCGGGCTGTACGGCGCTGAAGAACGACGCCGTATCCAGATCGGGAAAGGCCAGGGAGGCCGCAAAGATAAGTAGCAAAGCCATGCCCCATATGACCAGAAGCAACAGGGAGCCCCTCACGGCCAGACGCTTGGCCTGATCCAGTTTCATGCGCCCAAAGCCGGCAATGAGGGAGACCATGATGTACGGGAGGACCGTCATCTGCAGTAGGGCGATAAACACGTCCCCGAAGACCTTTAGGTCCGCGACGATTTCGCCGAAGAAAAGACCCGTGGCAATGCCCGCAAACAAACCGATAAAGATGCGGGAAGACAGGCTCATGAAACGGTCGCGGACTCCAAATAGCGGGTCACATCCTTGAGCCCCGCTTTTTCAAAGCCTTCGCGACGCAGACGACAGGCGTCGCAGCGCCCGCAGGCCAAACCGTCGTCGGTCGCCTGATAGCAGGACACGGTCTGCGAGTAGTCGATTCCCAATTCCGCACCCAGACGCACGATATCGTCCTTGCCCAAATCCATGAGTGGAGTATGTATCTTATAACATCCACCCTCAACGCCAACCCGGGTAGCAACATTCGCCAGGCGAGTAAACGCGTCGATAAATGCTGGGCGGCAATCGGGATAGCCGGAGTAGTCCACCGCATTAACACCGATAAAGATATCCATGGCGCCCAATACCTCGGCCCAGCCCAGGGCGATGGAGAGAAATACCGTGTTGCGGGCCGGAACATAGGTCACGGGGATGCCGTCACCACCGTCCTCGGGCACGGCGATGGCATCGTCCGTCAGCGCAGACCCCCCGATGCTATCAAGGTTGAGACGCACCACCTTGTGTTCCACATCACCCAGGGCAGTCGACACCCGCTCAGCGGCGAACAGCTCGGCGCGGTGACGCTGACCGTAGTCAAAGCTTAAGGTGTAGCAGGCATAACCCTGCTGTCGGGCCAGGGCCAGTACCGTTGTGGAGTCCAGTCCTCCAGAGACCAGCACCACCGCCTTTTTTGCGTCGCTCATGGGCTTCCCGCTTCTAGCTTTCTGTCACAGCTCCTCGGGCAGGGAGCACGGTCGTCAGTGACCGGGAGCATCGTCCCAAAGGAGCTTGTGCAGTTGCAACTGTAGACGCACAGCTAACCGGTCAGCCAGGATCCACTCGGCGAGTTCTCGCGGCGATAGCTGTCCGTGGCTCGGCGAAAATAGCACATCAGAAACGCGATCGGTCAGCTGGTATTCATCGAGCTTAAAGCGCGCCCACTCGTAATCGTTGCGATCACAGATGACAAACTTCAGCTGGTCATTGCCCGTGAGATGAGGAATATTGTTGTAATCATTGCGCGCGGCTTCGCCCGATGCCGGGGTCTTGAGATCCAATACCTTTACAACACGAGGATCGACATGGGCGACGCTCATGGCGCCACTGGTTTCCAGGGAAACTTCATACCCCACATCACAAAGGCTCGTCAGGAGTGGCAAGCAATTGGGCTGCGCCAAAGGCTCGCCGCCGGTAACCGTCACATAGGATGCGCCAAAGCTGGCTACCTGGTTGCTGATGGCTTCCAGATCCATAAGCTCACCGCCGAAAAACGCATACTCCGTATCGCAGTACACGCAACGCAGAGGGCAGCCCGTGAGGCGCACAAAAACCGTGGGCAGGCCCACGGTGCGGGCCTCCCCCTGGAGGGAGTGGAAGATCTCTGTAATCCGTAGGGTGGGCGCGGCGACCGCCTCATCCGCGGGAGCAAGGGCTACCACGGCAAACCTCAGAGATTCTCGTCGATAAAATCGCCGGCCAGTCTCGCGGCAGAGCTGTCAGGATACTCACGCCGTACGCGATTGAGGTATTCCCGGGCCCGATCACTGTTGCCCTTGATGTAGTGCACCCGGCCCAGCTTGTACAGGGCGTCGGGGATCTTGGCGTTATCGGGATATTCATTCAACAGCAGCATGAACGACTGCCGAGCGGCTTCAGGATCTGCCGGGGTGATCACCAGATACAGTTCACCCAACCAGTAGTGGGCATTGGGGGCGTAGCGCCCGTCGGGGTAGTTCTGCAAAAACCTGGTAAATGCGGTAACCGCCGCGTCGAATTCCTGACCCCGTACCAGGGCGTAGGCGGCCCGATAAGCCTCGCCCTCACCAGGCTGCTCCGTAACCGTAGATCCCTTATTGCCAACGGTCGCGGTAGGGTTTGATGAGGTGGCCGAGCCCGCCGTTTGATCTGTACCGCCGACTACGGCCGCTCCGCCGCCACCAGCCGCCAAACGTCGGTCGATATCCAGGTAGCGCTCCAGGCTTTGCTCTTTGAGCTGACGGATCTCGTAGGCCTGCTGTTCAACGATACCGTTTAGGCGCATGACTTCCTGCTGCAACTGCTGCACCTGATTAAACAGGCCGCCGATGTTGTCGCTCGCCGGGGGCGTCGGTGGTGGCAAGGTCCGGGTTACCGCTGCCGAAGGCGCATCGCCCACGCCATAGGACACGGCACCGGTGCTTGTGCCCGTCGAAGACTGCGCCGCAGCGCGCTCCCCTTCCACGTCGATGTAGTTCTGCGCCTGGGTGGGCAGTGCGGTGGCGATTGCCAGGGCCATAAACGCAATCGGGCCAGCCCTGAAGGCCAGCCCGATTCGGGTCGTAGGCGCGTTAGCGCTCTTCATAAAGCAACCTGTCTGGAAAAATTACTTGAGTTCTACGCGACGGTTCTTGGACCAGTTGCTCTCGCCACTGCCATACGCCTCGGGCTGCTCCTCGCCATAGCTAACCGTTTCAATCCGATAACTGGCGATGCCGTTGACAACCATGTAGTCACGCACCGCATTGGCACGACGCTCGCCCAGGGCCATGTTGTAATCCCGGGTGCCACGCTCATCGGTGTGGCCTTCCAAGCGCACGCTGCGATCGTTGGTCTTCAGCAGAGCGATGTGGGCATCCAGAGCGGCTTGCGCGGTGGGCTTGAGGGTAGAACTGTCGAAATCAAAGTAGAACACGGTGCCCGCCGACATGGCGGCCTTTTCCAGGGCGCGCTGAGCGGCGGCGGCTTCTTCCTGCGCCTGAAGCTCAGCCTGGCGAGCGGCTTCTTGGGCGGCTTCCTGCTCCATCTGAGCCTGCTTAGCAGCCTCCGCAGCGGCTGCTTCATCTTCCTTGGTGTTGCCAGAACATGCGGCCAGGAACGCCACAGCAAATAGCAGGGTTAGTGCCTTACCGGCGACGGAGATGTGCTTCATGACAGTTTTCCTTTGAAGGTCTTAGCAGGGGTTTGCCGGTGATACCAGGCACAATCGGTTGTTAATCAATAATTTACGTAGGGTGACCAGGCGGGCTCCCGCACATCACCACTGCGGGCCGGGAGGCGAAATTTGATGCCCCCATCTACCGACACCGCAGACAGAATGCCACGGTCACCGAATTTCGTTGCGTACAATACCATGGAACCATTGGGTGCGATACTCGGGCTTTCGTCCAGCTCCGTGTTAGTCAGCACTTGCAGCCGATCAGTGACCAGGTCGTGAATCGCGATCTGGAATTGGCCATCCCGCTGGTGCACCAACACCACGTTGCGACCGTCCTGAGCAACCCGAGCCCGGGCGTTATAGACCCCCTCGAAGGTGACCCGTTCCGTCAGACCACTGCGCAGATCGTAGCTGTAGATTTGCGGACGACCACCGCGATCCGAGGTGAACAAGAAGGACCCGCCATCGGGCATCCAACTGGGCTCCGTATCGATCGCATAGTGACGAGTTACCCGGGTCAAGCGCCGGGTAGCGAGATCCATCAGATAGATGTCGGGGCTACCGTCTTTGGACAGCACCATAGCCAGGGTGTTGCCGTCAGGGGACCAGGCCGGTGAGCTATTCAAGCCTCGATAATTGGTGAGCTGTTCTCGCTCCCCCGTGGCCAGAACCTGACGAAAGATAGCGGGGCGTCCAGTCTCGAAGGACACATAGGCGACCTGCGTGCCGTCGGGGGACCAGCTCGGTGACATGATGGGCTCGCGAGATTCCAGCAACACGATGGGCCGTGCGCCGTCGGAATCCGCCAGGGTCAGACGAAAGTAATCCTTACCGGCGGGGTTGCGCGTCACGGATACATAGATCAGCCGCGTGGCAAAGGCTCCGGGAATGCCCGTCAGCTTTTCGTAAACCGCATCGGACACCCGATGGGCGAGCATCCGCGCTTCACCAACGGGCATGGATAGATCGCCCTCGGCGATACGCGCCTGGCGGAGCACATCGTAGAGCTCGTAGCGCACCGCCAATTGTCCACCCTGAGCACTGACCTGACCGATAAGTACGTATTCGCTCTGAATCGCCCGCCAGTCGCGATAGAAAATTTCCGCCTCTGTAGTCGGGAAACCAAGCATATCCGCCCGGGGCACGGGCGCGAACTGACCACTGCGCTCAAAGTCCTCCTGAACCACCTGGGCCAGGTCTTCCGGCGGCGCTTCCGCGCCGGCCCAGGCGAAGGGCACGACCGCAATGGGGGTTGGATCATCGACACCCTGGGTGATCTCGATAACCAGCTGCGCACGGGCCAGAGGGGCGAACATGAGCAACAGACAGAGTGTGATTCGAAGCGTGGTCAAGAGCATCAGTATCGAAGGTCCTCGGGGCGGAACAGAAGCTGGAATCGGCGAAAGGTCTTTTCGAACTCGCGCGCAGGTAAGTTGCGCAGCTCGGGGAAACTACCGGCTTTTTCTACCGCATTGATGGCCGAGCGATCAAAGGCCGTACTGCCGCTCGAGCGCAGTACGGTCACGGAAACAATTTCGCCGGTGGGTACGAGTTGGATGGCCAAGGTGGCTTCCATGCCATTGCGGGCACTGGGCGGACGGCTCCAGTAGTTGACCACCGTATCGCGAATCAACGCCGCATAGCTGGCCGACATTTCCTCCGCCGTGACCGCCACGGTGACGGATTCCTCGGCCTCTACCGCTGCGGCCAGCTCTGCGCGACTGATAGCGGCCAACTCCTCGGCGGTGATGCGCTTTTCCGGCTCTGGCTTGGGGCGCGGTGCAGGAGCTGCCTTGGGTTTGCTTGTGCTCGCCTTGGGTGTCACTTTGGGGGTGGATGCCGCCGAGCTTGAAGCCTGGGGCGTTGCCTGAGCCTTTGCTTGAGGCTTGGGCGCAGGTTTAGCCGGCTTGGGCGCGGCTTTCCGTGCAGGTTTCTTTTTCGGCTTGAGGGAATTGGCGTCAATGAGCGTGGCGTTGATGGCCGTGGGTGGTAGCACCCGGGCTTCGATGGTCCGCGTCGAAGAATCCGGCTGCCAACGGAATACCATAACCGCGATGATCCCAAGGTGCAGGGCCAGCGTCGCCGCCAGGGGCAGCGCCGTGAGCTGGCCAAAGCTGTACCAGTCGCGTATCACCGCGGATCCTCGGTCACCAGACCAACTCCCGTCGCCCCAGCTTCCTGCAGGGCCGCCATAAGTGCGACCACCTCCCCGTAGGGCACCGCCTTGTCACCCCAAACGAGTACCGGTTTGGCAGGACTGCGGCGAATCACGGCTCCCACTCGCTGCTGCACCGTGGCCAGGGACAGGATCTGGTCTTCCTGGGCACCCAGGTTCAAGAACAACTGCCCCTGGGCATTGATGGAGACGATGACTGGCTCGCTGTCCTGGTTTTCCACCGGCTCCGTTTGAGCCTGGGGCAGCTCGACCTTGACGCCCTGCATGAGCATCGGCGCGGTCACCATGAAAATAATGAGCAACACCAACATAACGTCGATGTAAGGCACCACGTTGATCTCGGCCATGGGCCGAAAACGGGCGCGCTGGCGCATCAGGCTTTGTTCTCCCGTTGGCGAGCGCGCAGGGCGTAGGCCTGACGCCCCAGAATGCTGGAGAACTCGTCAACGAAGGTATCGTAGCGCTTGCCGTACACGTCGACCTTGGCCGCAAAACGGTTGTAGGCCATCACCGCCGGTATGGCGGCGAAGAGGCCCATGGCGGTCGCTACCAGAGCCTCCGAGATGCCCGGCGCTACCGTTGCCAGGGTCGCCTGGGAGGAATTCGCCAGCCCCCGGAAAGAGTGCATGATCCCCCAGACGGTACCGAACAAACCCACATAGGGGCTGGTGGAGCCCACCGTTGCCAAAAACGGCAGATGTTTTTCGAGACGCTCCTCTTCTCGTAGCATGGCCACGCGCATGGCCCGACGGGCGCCTTCCAGCAGTGCGTCAGCTTCCATATCGGACTGCTGGGCCAGACGGGAAAACTCTTTGAATCCGGCTCGAAACACCCCTTCCATGCCGATGATCAGTTCACCGTCGGCGGCCCGGGCGTTGCCCTCGCGATACAACTCGGCCAAATCAACACCGGACCAGAAGTGTTCCTCGAAATCGAGCATCTCCGCCTCGGCACTGCGAAAGTACAGCAGGCGCTGGGCGATCATGAACCAGGAGGTCACCGACGCCGCCAGCAACAGGGCCATCACCGCCTTGACCGTGGGACTGGCATTCCAGATCAGGTCGATCAGGCTGAGTTGGTCTTCCATGCAGTCTCCAGCGGTTCTCTGACGGGTCTAATCGGGGCTAAGGTGGATTGAGCTCAGTCGGACGGGACCAAGCTGGCGGCGCGCAGTTTAGCAAGCATGTCTTTGGGGATGCGACGGGGAGTGAGGTGCTCGGGGCTGACACAGGCCAGAGTCACCGCTGCATCCACCAGTAAAGCTCCGCCCCGACACACGGTCTGACGCAGCTTCAAGCTCGCTCCCCCCACCTGGCGTAGCGCGGCGGTAGCCACAAGCTCATCATCCAGGCGCGCCGGTTGCCGGTAATCCACTGCCATGTCACTGACTACAAACATCATCTGTTCGTTAAAAATAGCGCTGCGATCCATGCCCAGGGTTCGCATAAACTCTGTCCGAGCACGTTCGATGAATTTGAGATAGTTGACGTAGTACACAATGCCGCCAGCGTCCGTATCTTCGATGTAGACTCGCAAGGGCAGGGAAAATTCCACCCCTTGATCAGGATTCATCGTCGCTCTCGGCCAGGGGGAGGGCTCCCTGGCCACTGTCTGGCGTGGTCGTGGCCGCGCCATCGGCGGGCAATTCCAGGCCAAAATGGCGATAAGCCAACCGCGTCACCATCCGCCCCCGGGGGGTGCGCAACATATAGCCCTGCTGAATCAGAAACGGTTCGAGGACATCTTCGATGGTACCGCGCTCCTCCGAGAGGGCCGCAGCCAGGCTGTCCACGCCCACGGGACCACCGTCGAACTTTTCTATCATGGTCAACAGCAGTCGGCGATCCAGGTGATCAAAACCTCGCGCATCCACGCTTAGAAGGTCCAGAGCGCGATCCGCGACCTCGGCGCTGATACGCCCATCTGCTTTCACCTCCGCATAGTCGCGCACGCGACGTAAAAGACGATTGGCAATCCGCGGCGTGCCACGGGAGCGACGGGCAATCTCCCGCGCGCCCTCGTCGTCCATGGGAATCTCGAGAATCGACGCCGACCGGGCAACAATGTGCGCCAGATCGTCCACATCGTAGAACTCCAGTCGCTGCACAATGCCGAAGCGATCCCGCAAAGGTGAAGTCAGGAGCCCCGCGCGAGTTGTCGCACCCACCAGCGTAAAAGGCGGAAGATCCAGCTTGATAGAACGGGCTGCGGGACCTTCACCGATCATGATATCGAGTTGATAGTCCTCCATAGCCGGATACAGCACTTCTTCCACATAGGGACTAAGGCGGTGAATCTCGTCGATGAACAATACATCGCCGGGCTCGAGGTTGGTCATGAGGGCGGCGATGTCGCCGGCTTTTTCCAACACGGGGCCGGACGTGGTCTTCAGGGACACGTCCATCTCGTTGGCGATGATGCTCGCCAACGTGGTTTTACCCAAGCCGGGGGGGCCGAAGATCAAGGTGTGATCCAAAGGCTCACCGCGACCCCGGGCGGCGGCGAGGAAAATCTCCATCTGCTCGCGGACCGCACTCTGGCCGATGTACTCGGCCAGGGACTTCGGTCGCACCGCTCGATCCTGGGCCTCTTCGGACCGGCCAGCAGCGTCCGGGGCGATCAGTCGATCCGTTTCAATCATCGCCTCAACCCCGAAGCGGCAACAGTATTCAAACGTCTTTCCTCCCTTCCCTGCGGGCCTCTAAACAACGACCTTTGACCCGCCCAAGATAGCTTAGCTGCGAACTGTGGAGCGCAGCGCCAGGCGAATCAACTCTTCACTGTCGCTAATGGCGTCGCTGTCGACGGCGGCCACCAACCTCGCAGCCTCCGCCGGCTTATAACCCAGGGCCACCAGGGCCTCTTCTGCATCGGCAAGCTTGTCGGGAACCGCAGCGGCTGGTGCCGCCGGCAAAGCTT
>DIYG01000039.1 GCA_002428935.1 Halieaceae bacterium UBA6060 | reverse complement strand
CAAAAATCCGGATACCTCAGTCCCCGGTGCGACGCAGATCTGCGGTATCGGCTATATCAACGGCACCCGCTGCATGCTCCAGGTCGATGATTCGGGCATCAATGCGGGGGCCATGACGCGCACATCCACGCGCAAAGGCTGTCGGGTTATGGATATGGCGCTGCAACAGAAGCTGCCCTTTGTACACCTGGTGGAGAGCGCCGGTGCCAACCTCCTAGAGTACGAGGTGGAGATGTGGATGGCCGGCGGTGGCATCTTTGCTCGCCTGGCGCGCCTGTCCGCCGCCGGCTTGCCCACCATCACGGTGCTTCACGGCCCCTCGGCGGCTGGGGGTGCCTATATGCCAGGTTTGAGTGACTACGTTGTCGGTATCAAGAGCAATGGTCGCGCCTATTTGGCGGGGCCGGCGCTGCTCAAGGCGGCTACCGGTGAGGTCGCCAATGATGCGGAGCTCGGGGGCGCGGAAATGCACGCCACGGTCTCGGGGCTCGTGGAATACCTCGCCGAGGACGATGCCCACGGGTTGCAGATGTGTCGCGATCTTATCCGCCGCCTGGACTGGAATCAGCGCTGCGAGAAACCTGAGCCCTCGCGCTGGCAGGAGCCCGTCTACCCATGCGAGGAGCTCATCGGCGTGGTACCCGTGGACTACCGCCAGCCCTACGACGCCCGGGAAGTGGCCGCCCGTATCGTTGATGGGTCGAGTTTTCTCGAATTCAAACCCGGTTTTGGGGTAACTCTGCTCTGCCTCCAGGCGGCGATTTGCGGTATGCCCGTGGGCATCCTGTGCAACAACGGTCCTATCGATCCCGACGGTGCGGCCAAGGCGGCGCAGTTTATCCAGCTCTGCGATCAGTCCGAGACCCCGCTGCTATTTCTACAAAACATCACCGGCTACATGGTGGGTACGCAGTACGAGCAGGCGGGCATGATCAAGCACGGCGCCAAGATGATTCAGGCGGTGACCAACGCGCGGGTGCCGCGTTTGACCCTGATGACTGGGGCGAGCTTCGGTGCCGGCAACTACGGCATGTGCGGTCAGGGTTATGACCCGGACTTTGTTTTTTCCTGGCCCAACATCCAGATCGGCGTCATGGGCGGTGAACAGGCGGCCAAGACCATGTCGGAGGTGTTTCGCGCCAGTGCGGCTCGCAAGGGTCGAGACGTGGATGAGTCCATGCTCGCGGAGCAGGAGAGTCGGGTGATCGCCCACTACGACGGCCAGAGCGATGCTTTTTATACCTCGGGGCGCATGCTCGATGACGGCCTTATCGATCCCCGGGATAGCCGCCGGGTGATCGCCATGGCCCTGCAAGTCTGCTGGGAAGCACGCCATCGACGCACCAATCCCAACGCCTTCGGCGTTGGCCGCATGTGACTACGCCGAGACAGGAGACCGACATGTTACCGGAGCTTGAAAACCTGTTACTGGAAGCCGATGGCGATACCTTGACCATCTGGTTTAACCGGCCCGAGACTCGCAACGCGCTCTCGGACGCCATGGCCGATGAATTAGCCTCCGTGTTCGAGGCGCTACCCCAGGAGCCCTACCGCTTTGTTGTGCTGCGCGGTAAGGGTGGAGCGTTTTGTTCCGGTGGTGACCTGAAGATGTTCCGTTCCGTGTTCCAGGCCGGCATGCCACGGGAAGACATCGTCACCTTCAACGCGAACTTTGGCCGCATGATGCAGGCCGTGCGACAGCTACCGCAGTTGTTCGTGGTTGCCATCGAAGGCTTTGCCATGGCCGGGGGGCTGGGTATTGCCTGCCTCGCGGATGTGGTGATCAGCACCGCGGATGCGCGTTTTTCCCTCACGGAAGTGACTCTGGGAATCCCACCGGCGCAAATCACCCCGGTGGTGATTCGCCGCATCGGAGCGTCGGAGGCTCGCCGCTTGTTGCTCACGGCCCAGCGCTTTGACGGTCGCGAGGCCCATCGCCTCGGTTTTGCCCACTTCGTTGAGGACGGCGTCGAAGCCCTGGATGCCCGTTTGGCATCGGTGCTCGCCGATGCCCAGCGCGGTGCGCCGGGTGCCGTGGCGCTGACCAAACAGATCATCAACGCCAGCGCTGAACTCGATGAGCAAGCCCTGGTGCAGTTTGCCGCGGAGCGCTTCGCGGATGCCATGCTCGGTGATGAGGCCCGGGAGGGAATGCAGGCGTTTGCCGAAAAACGAGCCACCAGTTGGACCTCAAGCGCCACAGGAAAGGCGGGAGGTGCCTCATGAGTCGGAGTTTTGACAGCGTACTGGTCGCCAATCGAGGCGAGATCGCCGTGCGCGTGCTTCGCAGTGCCGCCGCCGCGGGTTATCGAACCATCGCCGTGTACTCCGAGGCGGATTGTTCGGCACCCCATGTGGCTTTGGCCGACGAGGCGGTGTTGATTGGCCCGGCGCCGGTGAAGGATTCCTATCTGGATCCCCAGCGTATTCTCGACGCGGCAGCGCGCACGAACGCCGGTGCGATTCATCCGGGCTATGGATTCCTATCGGAAAACGCCGCCTTCGCTGCCGCTTGCGAAGAAGCGGGTCGAGTGTTTATCGGACCCTCGTCCCAGGCCATCGAACTCATGGGGAACAAAGCCGCAGCGAAGCGGCGCATGCTGGAAGCTGGCGTGCCCTGTATTCCCGGCTACCAGGACCCGGATCAGTCGGACGATGCGCTCCTGGCGGCGGCAAAAGATATCGGTGTGCCCATCATGGTCAAGGCTGCGGCCGGCGGTGGTGGTCGGGGTATGCGCCTGGTGGAGGATCTCGCTGACTTGCCTGCGGCACTGGCCTCGGCGCGTTCCGAGGCGGAGAACGCGTTTGGCAGCGGCGAGTTGATCCTCGAGAAGGCGGTACTACAACCTCGGCATGTAGAAGTGCAGGTGTTTGGGGATCGCCACGGCAAGGCCATTCATTTGGGTGAGCGAGACTGCTCTGTGCAGCGGCGACACCAAAAGGTGGTTGAGGAGGCGCCCTGTCCGGTGATGACACCGCAACTCCGTGAGGCCATGGGTGAAGCCGCCGTGGCGGCGGCGCGGAGTATCGACTATGTCGGCGCGGGTACCGTCGAGTTTCTCCTTGATTCGTCGGGCGCTTTTTACTTTTTGGAGATGAACACTCGCCTGCAGGTTGAGCATCCCGTGACGGAACTGGTCACGGGCTTGGATTTGGTGGACCTGCAGCTTCAGGTTGCTCAGGGTCGGCCGTTACCGTTGGTCCAGGACGAGGTCACTCTGACAGGGCACGCCATCGAGGTGCGCCTGTATGCCGAAGACACGGTGAACGATTTCCTGCCCGCCAGCGGCACCGCCCTGGATTGGGAGCCCCCCACGGGAGTCGGCGTGCGGGTCGATCACGGCTTGAATCCGGGCCAAGAGGTGTCGCCCTTCTACGATCCCATGATCGCCAAGATTATTGCCAGCGGAGAAGATCGGGAAACCGCCCGTCGGCGTTTGCTTCGCGCCCTGCGAGAGACCGTTGTCTTTGGCTTTGAGACCAATCGCCAGTTTCTTCTCGATGTATTGCAGCGGGAACGTTTTGCCGCTGGCGAAGCAACAACGGCCTTCATCGGCGAGGAGTATCCCGACGGGGTTGCCGCAACCGTCCCATCGGAACTGGATTATGTGCTCGGTGCTTTGCTGCAGCATCGACAGGCGGCAAGCCTGGCCGCCGAGCGGCGGGTTCGGGGTGATGCCTACCTGGCCGGTGCCACTGGTGCACGACGTCTCGCATCGACTTTTGCCTACGCCGTTGGCGATGGGCGCCACGAAGTGCGTGTCGAGACCCTGGGGGAAAGTGCTTATCGGGCCAGTGCTGGCGATCAGTCCTACCACCTGGAGGTGCTGAGGACGCCGGTTACGGGTCGTTTGCGTCTGGCGCTCGACGGTATCCAATACGATCTGGCATACCAGTACCCGGCCCGGGGCGAAGTGAGCCTGCAGTGGCGTGGCCGGTCGCTGACCCTCTTGAACGAGCTCGCCTTCAGCGCCGCGGATCGAGCCACGG
>DIYG01000023.1 GCA_002428935.1 Halieaceae bacterium UBA6060 | reverse complement strand
GGGACGACACCAGGGTGTCGTCGCGGTTCTGGGTCCATCAGAAAGCTCCCGCGCAGCGGATCTGCGTTGGAGCGAAGCCCAATTGAAAGATGCGCTCAGGGACAATCCTCGGGCCCTGGTATTGGTTTTGGATGGGGTAACCGATCCCCACAATTTGGGGGCCTGTTTACGCAGCGCCGATGCGGCTGGGGTTACGGCGGTGGTAGTGCCCAAAGACAATGCGGCGGATATCACCGGCGTGGTACGCAAAGTAGCTTGTGGGGCCACGGAAACCGTGCCCCTGGTGCGCGTGACCAATCTAGCTCGTGCCCTTGACGGGCTTAAAGAGGCGGGTCTTTGGATTTATGGCACAGCGGGAGAGGCTGACGAATATCTTTATGAGAAAGAACTTACTGGTCCTCTCGCGTTGGTCATGGGCAGTGAGGGTAGTGGTTTGCGTCGCTTGACTCGTGAGCACTGTGACTTTCTTGTGCGTCTACCCATGGCGGGCGCGGTGAGCAGCCTCAATGTCTCCGTCGCTACCGGTGTGTGTCTGTTTGAAATTGGCCGCCAGCGCGGGTTTCCCAATGCTCTGGTCGAGCCCAGTGAGGGTGCGCTCGCGCCGTAAGCTTCGGTTCGCTCTACGCTTTACGCCGGGTTGCGCCCGCGCTTTCCCCCTGGATGCGCCGATAGGCTTTTTGAAACGCCGATTCCGACTCGTAGCCACAGCGATCGGCGATTTCCGCCAACGTCAGAGGCGTCGTTTGCAGAAGCTTGCGGGCAAGCTCCATACGCCAGCCGGCCAAATAGTGAAGCGGTGTTTCACCCACCAGCTTACGAAACTGCTCCGCAAACGTGGTGCGACTCATGGCTGCCTCCTCTGCCAGGCTTTCCAGGGACCATCGATTCCCCGGCTCGCGGTGCATAGAGGCCAGGGCCCGGCTGATCCGCGTATCGAAGAGCGCGGCGAGCAGTCCCTCTCGAATTGATCCTTCGGCAAGCTGTTGTCGCAAAACCTCTACGAACAAGAGATGAGCAAGGTGATTCACCACGTCGTAGTGACCCGGAGCGGCACCCTTGAGTTCGCTCACCAACAGCTTTACCACCATGCTCCCGAGGGGTGACTCATTTTCCGATAGATCCAAGACCACGACTTCCGGCAAGGTCTCTAGCAAGGGCCAAACGGAGCGCTGTTTAAACTCAAAGAAACCGCAGATCAATCGAGTGACCTCCCCCTCGCCCTCCATACCGGCGTTGACGGCGGTTTCCGCCGGTGCTTCTTCCGAGTGGGCGATTACGTGACGCCGGTCTCTGGGAAACACCGCGAGCTGTCCGGGCTGGAGGGACCGCGCAGGTCTGTCATCAAGGTGCAGCCAGGCCACACCGTCACCCACCAGGTGAAATGGGATGCGCCTTGAGCCGGACGTGTCCACAGCCCAGGCTCCGCAGAAATCCCCGTTCACATAGACCTCGGCCTGCAATTCCAGGTGCTTGAGGAGAGAACTCAGCCCGTCGGGAGTGTTTAGATAGAAAGTCGGACTTAAAGACATAAATTATGGACTAGAGAATGCAAGGAGTACGGATCTTCGAGGATACAGTGTCTCCATCGAACAGGCAGCACGCTTGCCCGATGTTTTCATTCCCAATCAGGAGATCACTTATGAAACTGTTTAGAACCATTTTTGCCACCCTTACCGCCATCGCAATGCTCAGCGGATTTGGCGCCCAGGCGCTGGCCGATACGCCGCAGACTCGCAATGACGGTGTGACGGTAATTCACCTTGACGAATACGGCGGTTACTTTTCCGCTCATGAAACCCTCGCTGGTCTCAAGGCGGGTGAGTATGAGTTTGTCATCACGAACCGGGCGGACAAGTTGGTCGGTTTTCAGATTCAAGACCTGAAAAAGCGCGAAAACCTGGACATGTTCCCCCTCGAGCCCGGTGAAACCCGCATCTCTCGGGTTACCGTGGGCGCCGATGGCGTTCGTTTCCGCTGCCCCATCAATCCGACTCCCTGGTATGACCTGGACGTGATCAAATCGTGATCACCTGCTTGGGCCGAACTGGTTAGGTCTCCGGGGGGAGGGCGTTCGGCCCAGGCAAACTATAGGTGTCCGCGGCTCCTTGATAGGAGCCGTTTCTTTTTTTACCGGGCACGATGCTCAAGGGCACCTTCTAGGCCAGGGCAGACGCCCTTCAGGCTCATCTGTTATTGAAAAGACTCTCTCTTGCCCTTGGCGTACCACGTCGGTAGAATCCGCGCCTCAAAAATTGGGCGGTCAAAATTTGGCCGCATCTCCTTGCCGCATCATGCCATGGCGTATGAGCGGCTTTAATCCGTAAGGAGCTCGTTGATGCGACACTACGAAATCGTGTTCATGGTGCATCCGGACCAGTCTGAGCAGGTCCCGGGCATGATTGAACGCTACAGCAACACCATCACCAAGGACGGCGGGTCCGTCCATCGCCTGGAAGACTGGGGCCGTCGTCAGTTGGCCTACCCCATCGCCAAGGTGCATAAAGCCCACTACATCCTCATGAACGTCGAGGCTTCCAACGAAGCCATGGACGAACTCACCACGACCTTCCGCTACAACGATGCAGTGATCCGTAATCTGGTAATTCGCCGCGATGAACCGGTCGTTGCCGAATCACCGATCATGAAAGCGGAAAAGGAAAGCCGTGAGCGCAAGTCTCGTTACGAGGAGCGTCAGGCAAGTGAGAAGCCCCGCGAGCAGGCTGAAGCTGCTAGTGCTGAAGAGGCTTCCCCGGAAGCCTGAGGGCGCACCGGTGAGCAATAGATAAGGGAGATACGATAGTGGCACGTTTTTTTCGTCGTCGTAAGTTTTGTCGTTTTACCGCCGAAGGCGTTAAGGAAATCGACTACAAAGATCTGGACACGCTGAAGGCCTATGTGTCTGAAACGGGCAAGATTGTTCCGAGTCGGATTACCGGTACCAAGGCCCGGTACCAGCGCCAGCTGTCCACCGCGGTAAAGCGCGCGCGTTTTCTGGCTCTGCTGCCCTATACCGACGGCCATCGTTGATCGCTGAGGCTGGGCTCTCAAGTTCAGCCTCACTTTCCTAGCAACCGGTATGCGCGGCCTGGCCAATTTCGCCATGAGCGGGCGCTTTCGAGCGCTGCTCCTGGCTATTGCGAGCGCGGGTAGTCTGCTTTTTGCCTGGATTGCCGCCGCCGTCGTTGCTCTGGTTACGCTGCGAAAAGGTCATCGGGAAGGTTTTTGGTTACTGCTCTGGGCATCCCTGCCGGGGATGGTCCTTACGCGGGTAACGGGGGATAGCAGTGCCCTGGCGCTGGTTGTCGGTACGGCTCTGCTGGCTTTTGTCCTGCGAGCGACCATAGACCTGGCGCTGACGGCCCTGGCAAGCACGGGAGTCGCATTGCTGACAGGGGCGCTGCTCCTGGGGTTTGGTGAACCCATGCTCGAAGAGCTGTCGCGGGTTTTTGCGGAGTTCTTTGCGAGCCTTGAGGAAAACGCTCGCTCTTCCGGAGCCGAGCCTCTGGGCTTGCAGGCACCGAGCAAGATCCAGCTGGCAGGCATGATGGGCGTCGCCAACGGTGTGTTGAGCTTTTTGTGCCTGGCGCTGGCTCGTTACTGGCAGGCGGCTTTGTACAACCCCGGAGGCTTTGGCGAAGAGTTTCGGGCTCTGCGGTTCCCCCCAGCTTTGGTCTGGGCTCTGGGGATGGGTGCCGTGGCCATTGCGGCGATGGGTCTGCAATGGCGAAGTTGGGGAGCCACCCTGCTGTTGCCTTTGACCATTGCGGGGTTTGCGTTGCTCCACGCCCGCGCGGCGTATCGAGGTCAGGGAAGTTTCTGGCTTGGGGGTATCTATGCGGCGTGGCTGGTGTTTGACGCGGCCAAACTGGCATTGGTGGGCCTGGTGCTTGCCGACGCCCTGTTGAACTTTCGCCGCCGCTGGGCACCGACCGGTGCGGTCGAGGCAGATACGGAGCGAAACCCAGAGTCTGATGTGGAGCAAGGAAACGAGCCGCACGACTCGGCGCAGCGACTCGAAGAGGATCAATCCGAGCACCGAGACGGTTTTCGGCGCGAGGAGACCGAAGAAGACGGGGATTCTCCCGCTGATCGGTCCAATAAAGACTAAACAGTATTTGAAGAACAGTCGGGACAACGCTGTCCCGCTTATGAGGAAGACACCATGGAAGTGATTCTGCTTGAGAACATCGGCAACCTGGGTGGGCTTGGCGACAAGGTCTCCGTTAAGGCCGGATATGGCCGCAACTACCTGATTCCCCAGGGCAAAGCCGTTCCAGCAACGGATGCCAATGTGGCGGAGTTTGAAGCCCGACGCGCGGAGCTTGAGCGCGCTGCGGCAGAAGCCCTGACGGCGGCTCAGACTCGCGCCGAAGCTCTGGCGGCCCTCGATGTGATCACCATCGAAGCGAATGCAGGCGAAGAGGGCAAGCTGTTTGGCTCTGTGGGTACTCGGGATATCGCCGAGGCGGTAAGCGCCGCAGGCTGCAGCATCGATAAAGCCGAGGTTCGCCTGCCTGAAGGGGCCCTGCGCGAAACCGGTGAGTACAGCGTGGCTGTGCAGCTCCACCCGGAAGTTATGACCGACATCACCCTGGCGGTGGTACCGGAGTAAGTCCCCGGTTTACTGCGAAACGCGACGCTTTGCCGTCGCGTTTGCTTTTAATACGTCGGCCCTTTGGGCTACTCTGAGGGGCCGATCCGGTAGGTAGACCGCATGGCCGATGCCCTTCCCCAGCGCCCCGTAAGTCCCAGGGATTTCGATGGGGACGTGGCGCGCATCAAGCTACAGCCCCAATCTGTTGAGGCGGAGCAATCCGTACTCGGCGGACTGATGATCTCCCAAGACGCCTGGGACGGCGTCGCCGAACTGGTCAGTCCCGAGGATTTTTACCGACCGGACCATCGCCTGATCTTTCGTCAGATTCGCAAACTGGCCGAAGCCTCGGAACCGGTCGATGTAGTTACCCTGGCCGATCAGCTTCAGATCAGCGGTGAGCTAGAGGCGGCCGGCGGGCACGCTTATCTCGCCGAGCTGGCGCAAAACACACCCAGTGCTTCCAATATTCGCGCCTACGCTCAGGTAGTGCGGGAACGCTCCAGCCTGCGTCGGCTCATCGAAGCGGCGCAAACCATCGCCGATAGCGGCTTCAATCCCCAGGGCCGAAACTCTGCGGAGCTGGTTGATGAAGCGGAACGCTTGATCATGCAGATCGGCGAACAGGGGCCTAAGGCCGGCGGCCCGCTGGATGTAGAGACCCTGCTCAAGGGCACCCTGGAGCGGGTGGAGGAACTCAGTCTCGCCGGGGGCAAGATAACCGGCTTAACTACCGGATTTCTCGACCTCGATGACAAAACCTCCGGTCTGCAAAAGTCCGATCTCATTATCGTCGCCGGTCGACCCTCCATGGGTAAAACCTCCTTTGCCATGAACCTGGTAGAGAACGCGATCCTGGCACAGGGCGCTCCGGTGCTGGTGTTTTCCATGGAAATGCCCGCAGAGCAGCTCATGATGCGCATGCTGTCTTCCCTGGGGCGCATCAACCAAACGGCGGTGCGCACGGGGCAGTTGGATCAGGCTGGTTGGGAAAGCCTCAGCCAGGCGGTGGCGAAGGTGCGCAACACGCCTTTGCTCATCGACGACACGCCCGCCCTCACCCCCACGGAGGTGCGCAGTCGCGCCCGGCGTGTGAAGCGCGAACACGGCGATCTGGCCATGATCATGATCGATTACCTGCAGCTCATGCAGGTCGCTGGTTCAACGGAAGGGCGGACGGCTGAGATTTCCGAAATTTCCCGCAGCTTGAAGGCTATAGCGAAAGAGTTTCGTTGCCCCGTGGTTGCTTTGTCCCAGCTCAACCGATCCCTGGAGCAACGGCCCAACAAGCGGCCTGTGAATTCGGACCTGCGGGAATCGGGCGCCATCGAGCAGGACGCAGACGTGATCATGTTTATCTATCGCGACGAGGTCTACAACCCGGATTCGCCGGATAAAGGGGTCGCGGAGATTATCCTTGGTAAGCAGCGGAATGGTCCTATTGGGACGGTTCGTCTGGCGTTCTTTGGTGAGCATACGCGGTTTGAGAATCTTGCGCGGTCGTCTGGGGGGTACTGAGGGGGGCTCCTGGCTTTTACGTGTAGGTCGTTAATGCTGGCGGTGTTTGCCTGGGTGTTGAGCTAGTGCGTGATTTGGTGTTTTTGGTTGAGAACCCTAGGCAGAATGCCTGAATCGGCAGCTCTGACGCGGTAAAACACACGGACCGGAAAGAAGGGGCACCGGTCCGCTTAGTTTCACCGCGCCAGAGCTGCCTTGGTGGGTGCTAAAATCCAGAGCTTAGGGTCTAAGATCTCGAAACTCCGAAACTCCGAAACTCCGAAACTCCGAAACTCCGAAACTCCGAAACTCCGAAACTCCGAAACCCGACTCTCAGGTCTCAGAGTCGAAGGGCTGGTTGGCTGTATCTGTGTGTCGGTTTAGTAAGGGCGAGGGTTTGGAGCGTTGCTTAGAGCTCGTTCTCTTCGCGCATGCGTCTGATTTGCGCTACGGCCTCGTCGGCGGGTAGTGCTTGGAGGGGCAGTCTGTCCGCCGGCGGTTCGGGGATTGGTGGGAGGGGGTTGCCGCGCAGCGCGGCAGAGCAGCGATGCTGGTAACGTTCGGCGAAGATCGGCCAGCTTTGGCTTTCTGTGGCTGTCGCGAGTTGGGTCCAGCCGATGTCGTGGCCGGTCCAGTACACCACGGGGTGAGACCAGGGGTGAGCTTCGGCCGGTGTCCCGGCGTTGCAGGCTTCCATATAGGCCTGGCGCGGCGCGGGGAACCCCAATGCGGGTAGCGCGGCTTCGCAGCACTCGCGAATTCGGTGCAGGGTGGGTAGATACTCGCTGCTTTCGATAGCCTGCTTCGCGCCCTGGAGCAGCTGGGCGGGTGGGTAGTCGCGAAGGGAATCCAACCACAGCTTTTTGATTTGATGGAGCTGCTCCGCGTCACTAAACGCCGCGTAGTACTGATTGTGGTAATTGAGGCGAAAGAGGGCGAAGACCTGATTGATCGCCTCAATGAGTTCAGGATCAGCTTTTGTTCGCTCAGTCGGCCCAGGAGGTGTCGGTGAGGTCTTGCTTGAGGCTGCGATCTCTTGTGCGACGCGCTGCGCCAGTTCCCGACTCTCCTCCATTACTTGCTCCACTGCTGCCCTGTTGCTGACGCGTCCACTGAAATTGTACATGTTGCTTGAATTTGTTTTGCCAGGCATGCCCCGCCGTGCCTCGTTCGCGCCAGTACAGGGTGAAGTCTTCGAGCTGTTGAAGGGCGAAGTTTCGGGGTATGCGGTGGAAGCACTCTAATATCTCAAGCATGTCCTCGCTGGGTTGAAAGTCCAGCGGAAGGGGTTCCCCCTCGCCGCGCTTCGGGATGGTGGTCTGGCGGTGCGCCGGCACGTCGGAGGAACGTTGGGGCAGGGAGCGAGAGTCTCTCTCCGACGTGGTGGACGCCGCCGTCATCGCGGGTGTTGACTCCTGATGGTTGCCGGGGCGCTCTTCGATAGCTAGCAGCAGGCACTCCGGGGCTGCCCCGGCCCTGTCGAGACGCAAAAGTCCTAGAGCCTCCAGGGAACCGCAAATGCGCAGGAGAGACGCCCGGTCCCAAAACGGCAGGAGCTGAAGCAGATAGGCATGGCTCAAATGCAACCAGGCCAGACCATCGCGCTGGGTCGCGGCCTGGTGGAGATAGACGGTCTGTAGCTGCTGTAGAAGGATCGCTTCCTCAAGCCCCACAGTGACAGCCAGTTCCTTGGAAAACTGTAACTGGGATTCAGGTATGAGGCGGCCTTCGGGCATGACTTCGTGCTCGAAATCGACGGCCGCACAGCATACCCAGCCAGGGCCATTAGTTGTAGCATCGCGCCTTTGATTTTTGGCCGAGATTCCATGGCAAAGGCAAAAATCGCGTTCGTATGCAGCGATTGCGGTTCCGAGTATGCAAAGTGGCAGGGGCAGTGCGCCGACTGCGGTGCCTGGAATACCCTCAGTGAAGTGCGTCTTGGCGGCGGGTCAGCCACCACGGCGAGGAGCCGTTCGCAGGGGTATGCGGGAGCCCTGGCCCCGGCGCGAATGCTCAACGAAATCAATGTTGCGCAGGTCGAGCGTTTACCCACGGGCATGACGGAGCTTGATCGAGTCCTGGGGGGTGGTCTGGTGCCCGGCTCTGCCATTCTCATGGGCGGGAGCCCCGGTGCGGGCAAGAGCACCTTGCTTTTGCAGGTCGCTTGCCACCAGGCAACCCAGCTCTCGGCTTTGTACGTCACCGGCGAAGAAAGCCCTGAGCAGGTGGCCCTTCGCGCCCAGCGGTTGGGTTTGCCCATGGACCAGCTCAAGCTGATGGCCGAAACCAACGTGGATGGGGTTCTGGCCGCTCTGGAAACCCACAAACCCCGTCTCCTTGTGGTGGATTCTATCCAGGTTATGTATAGCGACGCCCTGAGTTCGGCTCCGGGTAGCGTATCTCAGGTGCGAGAGTGCGCGGCGAGCCTGACCCGGGCGGCGAAGCAAAGCGGTACCGTCTTGCTACTGGTGGGGCACGTCACCAAGGACGGCAGTCTGGCGGGCCCCAAGGTGCTAGAGCACATGATCGATTGCTCGGTACTTCTGGAGAGCTCCGATGATCAACGATTCCGCACCCTGCGGGGGCAGAAAAACCGCTTTGGCGCCGTGAACGAATTGGGCATTTTCGCCATGACGGAGAACGGCATGCGTGAAGTCCGAAACCCCTCGGCGATTTTCCTCCAGCGTGGTGAAACCCAATCCTCTGGCAGTGTGGTGATGGTCGTCTGGGAGGGAACACGTCCTCTCCTGGTGGAGATTCAGGCCCTGGTGGATGAAAGCCCTCTGGGCAATCCACGTCGCATCGCTGTTGGACTCGAACAGAATCGCCTGGCCATGCTCCTTGCCGTATTGCATCGCCACGGGGGGCTCATGGTGAGCGATCAGGACGTGTTTGCGAATGTGGTGGGTGGTGTGCGGGTGCTTGAGACCAGCGCTGACTTGGCTTTGCTACTGGCCATCGTCTCGAGCTTTCGCGATCGCCCGTTGCCCCGGGAGCTGGTGGTATTTGGGGAGGTGGGTTTGTCTGGAGAGATCCGTCCCGTACCTTCAGGGCAGGAGCGAATCGCCGAGGCGGCCACACATGGATTTACCCGGGCGATTGTGCCCCAGGGCAATGCACCGAAGACTCCTCCTGCGGGCATGGAGGTGCACGCCGTTGCCAGTCTCGCGGATGCCCTGGCCCTTGATATGGGCTAGAGCCTGGCCCAGTCCGCGATTCCAGCCGGACGTTGCGGACTAGCGCGCGCAAGGCGAAACTGGCGTGGGCCCTATTGCGCGTCCAGTCTCGCAATATCCGCTTCGATGGCCGAGGGATCGTCCACATGCTCTCCAAGCAGAGCGCGGAGGGGCTCTATGTTTTTGCGATCTACATGTTGCACCGCGAAGCCCAAACGGCCCGCATCTACATGTTGGAGATACGCATGCAGCTCCAGCTCGCCGTGGTTCCCGGCGTCGATGATCAGGGTAAAGGGCTCGTTGTACTGGGCATCCCAGACATCGGGTTGATCCGTGGAAACCCCCGCCACGGAAATATCCACCAGGCGTTGTTTCCACACGCTGCCGCCCTGGTGGACTTCCACGGGAAGGTCTATCTGGGCCCGAACAAAGTCCCTGCGCTCGCCAGGATAGTCACTCATTATTTTTCCAGCCTTGGACTGTCGCTTTCCGGCATTGAATCACAGCCAGCGTATCGAGCAAATGCCTGGTCCTCGGGGATCAGGCTCTCCGGTGGGCTTGTTACTTCAGCTTGCGATAGGGCACCCGGTGGGGCTGATCAGCGGCGGAGCCCAGGCGTTTGCGACGATCGTCCTCGTAGTCGCTAAAGTTGCCTTCGTGGAACACCACGCCGCCATCATCTTCATAGGCCAGGATATGGGTGGCGATGCGGTCCAGGAACCAGCGGTCGTGAGAGATGACCATGGCCGCACCGGGAAATGCGAGAAGCGCCTCTTCGAGCGCGCGTAGGGTTTCCACGTCTAGATCATTGGTGGGTTCATCCAACAACAGCACGTTGGCCCCCTGCTTGAGCAGCTTCGCCAGATGGAGCCGGTTGCGTTCCCCACCCGATAAATCCTTTACGTACTTCTGCTGGTCTGAGCCTTTGAAGTTGAATCGCCCCACATAGGATCGTGAGTTCACCTCGTAACTGCCGATGGTGATTACGTCGAGGCCATCGGAAATTTCTTCCCATACGGTTTTGTCCCCGGCGAGGTCGTCGCGGGACTGATCTACATAGGCCAGTTGCACCGTTTCGCCCAGCTCCACGCTGCCCGCATCGGGGGTCTCGGCACCGGTGACGAGGCGAAACAGTGTCGATTTACCCATACCATTGGCGCCGATGATCCCAACGATGCTGCCTTTGGGCACAGAAAAGCTCAGCTCGTCGAAAAGCAGCCGATCATCGAAGGTCTTACGTAAACCTTTGACATCGATGACCTTGTCGCCCAGGCGTGGGCCCGGGGGAATATAGATCTCGTTGGTCTCGTTTCGGTTTTGGAACTCCTGAGACTGAAGCTCTTCGAAGCGGGCAAGGCGAGCCTTGCTCTTTGCCTGGCGTCCCTTGGGGTTGCTGCGCACCCACTCCAGCTCGGCTTTGATGGCTTTCTGATGGGACGCTTCCTGTCGTTGCTCCTGTTCAAGACGCTTCTCTTTTGCGTCCAGCCAGTCGGAGTAATTGCCCTCGTAGGGTATGCCTCGACCCCGATCTAGCTCCAGAATCCAGCCGGCCGCGTTGTCCAGGAAGTAACGATCGTGGGTGATCGCCACCACCGTGCCGGGAAAGTCATCGAGAAAACGCTCCAGCCAGGCGACGCTTTCCGCATCCAGGTGGTTGGTGGGCTCATCCAAAAGCAGCATGTCGGGGCCTGACAGGAGTAGACGACAGAGGGCAACGCGTCGCCGCTCACCACCCGATAGCTTGCCCACGTCCGCGTCCCACGGCGGTAGCCGCAGAGCGTCTGCCGCGACTTCAAGCTTGTGCTCGATGTTATGGGCATCGGTGGCTTGGATGATGTCTTCCAGGCGCGCCTGTTCTTTGGCCAGGGCGTCAAAGTCCGCATCGGGCTCGGCATAATCGGCGTAGACCTTTTCCAGGCCCGCCAGCGCATCAAGGGCCTCCGCCAGGCCTTCCTCGACGTTGCCACGCACGTCTTTCTCGGGGTCCAGTTGCGGTTCCTGAGGCAGATAGCCGATCTTGATGCCCGGCTGAGGACGGGCCTCGCCAAGAATGTCCGTGTCCAGGCCGGCCATGATTTTTAGGAGCGTGGATTTGCCGGCCCCGTTTAAACCGAGGACGCCGATCTTGGCGCCAGGGAAAAACGAGAGAGAGATATTCTCAAGGATGGTTTTCTTCGGTGGGACAACCTTGCCCACGCGATTCATGGTGTAGACGTACTGGGCCATTGCGCCGCGTATTCCTGAACACAAAAAGAGGCGCGGAGTTTAGCAAAGGCCGGACTGAGGGAGGAGCGTGTCCGGCACTCTACTACCCTTGGCGGCCGTTTCCGGGGGGCTGGCTCAGCGCTACTATGCCCGCGCCCTTTCCGCTAAAATCGCGGCCTTTTCCCGCCCCCAGGGATTCCCGGGGCGAAGGGCCAGCGGAGGCTTCACTATGTTTGACAACCGTATGTCTATCGAGGGGTTTGATGGTGACCTGTTCGACGCCATTTGTGACGAGGAGCGTCGTCAGGAAGAGCATATCGAACTCATTGCCTCGGAAAACTACGCCAGCCCGCGGGTGCTTCAGGCTCAGGGCTCGGTGCTGACAAACAAATATGCAGAGGGCTACCCCGGCAAGCGTTACTACGGCGGTTGTGAATACGTGGACAAAGCCGAGGCGCTGGCTATCGAGCGGGCCAAGACGCTGTTTGGAGCAGATTACGCCAACGTCCAGCCTCACTCCGGCTCTCAGGCCAACTCTGCTGTTTTTCAAGCCCTCGTCTCTCCGGGCGATACGATCCTGGGGATGAGTCTCGCCGATGGGGGGCACCTGACCCATGGTGCAAAGCCCAATTTTTCCGGTAAGCACTACCATGCCGTCCAGTATGGTCTGAACAGCAGCACCGGTGAGATCGACTATGAGCAAATCGAGGCACTCGCCCGGGAGCACAAACCGAAGATGATTATTGGCGGTTTTTCCGCCTATAGCCGGGTAGTGGACTGGGCGCGTTATCGTGCGATTGCCGACGAGGTCGATGCTTATCTGCTGGTGGATATGGCTCACGTGGCGGGGTTGGTGGCGGCGGGTGTGTATCCGAGTCCTGTGCCCTATGCGGATGTGGTGACCTCTACTACCCATAAGACCCTTCGCGGACCCCGAGGCGGGATCATTCTCGCTAAAGCCAACGAGGAGCTGGAGAAGAAGTTCAACTCCGCGGTGTTCCCCGGTGGTCAGGGCGGCCCTCTGATGCACGTAATCGCCGCCAAAGCGGTGAGTTTCCTGGAAGCTCAGCAGCCTGAATTTGTGGCCTACCAGGAACAGGTGGTGACCAACGCCCGGGCCATGGCGGCGACGTTTATGGAGCGCGGTATCAACATCGTATCCGGGGGCACGGATAACCACTTGATGCTGGTGGATCTGATCGGTAAGTCCTACACGGGCAAAGATGCGGATGAAGCGCTGGGTAATGCCAACATCACGGTGAATAAGAATGCGGTGCCCAACGATCCTCGCTCGCCGTTCATCACCTCTGGTTTGCGCGTCGGTACACCGGCCATAACCACTCGAGGCTTCGGTGAAAACGAGACCATTGAGCTGACCCACTGGATGTGTGACGTATTAGCGGCTCTGGAATCCGGTGACCCGTCGGCAACGATTGATGCGGTACGGACCAAGGTTTTGGCGGTTTGCGAGCGTTTTCCGGTCTACGGCGAGCGCCCTGCCGCCGGTGCGGCAGCGGCGGCCTAAACGACCGACGTCAGTCTGGCGACGG
>DIYG01000042.1 GCA_002428935.1 Halieaceae bacterium UBA6060 | reverse complement strand
CGGGTCGTATGACCCGCCGCTCGGACCACCTCACGAACGATCAAAACGTCCACTGCACCCCAAATCGCCCGGTCCACGAATACTCTTCATATTGCAGGAGCCGATCCCGGTCCGGCCCACGCTGGTAAGCCACAAACGGCTCATCATTGAGGTTGATGAACTGGCTGTAGAGCTTCACCGAATCTGTGACATCGTAGTTCACTGTCAGGTCGATCTGTAGGTGATCACGTACCCAGCGGTCCTCGTCGGGGCTACCACCAAGCTCGTCCAGGTACTCATCCCGATAAGCGGCGGTGAGGCGCACCGACAAGCGGTCGGACTCGTAGCCCAACAACGCGTTGTAGGTGTTCTCTGAAGCGGCCGGCAGCGGAATCACCCGATCGCCAGTGTCTCCCTCGGCATCTGTGTAGGTGTAGTTCAGGCCTACGAGTACGCCGTTGAACGGCTGGGGCAGAAAACTCAGGATCTGCTGATAGTTGATTTCGAAACCTAGTACTTCGGCGTCTTCACCGTTCAGCGGAATCACCGCCTCGGAGAACGGGACACCGTTGAACTCGCCAAAGTAAGGCGGGTCGTCGGCGTCCAATTCCGTGTTGAAGATGAAGTTTTCGATGTCCTTGTAGAACACGCCCGCCGATAGGACGCTGCCGGTGGCGAAGTACCACTCGGCACTGAAGTCGAGGTTATTGGCTTCATAGGGGTCGAGGTCCGGGTTGCCGAACTCACCCTCCCGGTCACCCTGTTCATTCTGTTCCACGGCGAAAATGGGCGCGAGCTGTTCCGGGTTGGGGCGCACCACGCTGCTGTAGAAGCCGGCACGAAGCACGACCGTTTCCGTAGCGTCGTAGCGAAACTGCAGACTCGGAAGCCAGTTGGTGTAGCTGTTGGTATCTCGGGTGGGTGTGACCACCACGGTGTCTTCCTCCAGGACGCCGCCGTTGACCTCGGTGCCCTCTTCGAGCAGTTCCGTGCGATTGGCACGCACGTCATTATCCGTATCTTCCACGCGCACGCCGCCGATCACGGTCAATGGTCCTGAGCGCCAGGTGCCCATTAGGTACGCGGCGTTGATGTCTTCGTCGACTTCGTAATTGCCGATGTTGGATTCGATGGCGGTATCGATCTCATCGACTTCGAAGCGATCTAGGTTGGCATTGTTGAAGGCGCGGACTCGATTGACGCTGGGAAGCGGGTCGATGTCCAACAGCCCATAGGTTTGCGAGCCGACAACATCCGCCAGGGTGTAGTCACCATCGAAATCCTTTAGTACCTGCAGGTCGACTTCAAACTCCTTTGTGCGCTGGCGCAGACTCGCGCCGAACTTCACCGCAAGATCGCCATTGTTGAGCCGGAAGTGACGCGTGGCATCGAGTTTTAGGGTCAGTTCAGCGTCCTCCGCCTTGCCGTCAACCAGCTCCAGTTGATCAACTTCATAGGTTGCAGGGTCGAAAAAGCCATCGGCGCCTTCGAAGACACTGTAGCGAGGAAGATCGAAATCAGAGTAGTCGAAGGTGATTCCCAGGGCACCGGGATCTTCAAACTCTGCGGCGAATAGGGTTGGGTCCTGCGTGTCGCGCTCTTCCTCTTCGGCGTAGGCGTAGCTGGCGCTGTAGTCGAAGTCCCAATTGTCGAGTCGCGTCTCGCCTCCAATGCTGAAGGTCTGGATTTCCTGTGCTTCGAAACGATCCTTCTGTTCGCGCTCTACAGTGATCGTGTCATCGGCCGAACTGAAAGAGGCGCGGTTTTCGTCCCCAGCGAAGGGCTCAGGATCGAGGGCGAAGATCAGCGCCCGACGGTTTTCCGTATCTTCAAATAGACTGTACATGGCGCTGGCATACACCATGGTGCTGTCGGTCATCTGGTAGTCAACGGAGAGCGAGCCGCTGATCCGCTCGCGCACCACATCGTAATCCCGGTATTCGAGATCTTCCCCGTAGACCACGCCGTTGTCCGCTTCGCTCCAGCCGTCGACTTCCACGTTGTCGGTGGCGAACTCGCGATCCAGCCACGACAGCCCCCCGGCGATGCCGAAGCGGTCATTCACGGGAAGTACGAAGTCCACCACGGCCTTGGGAGACCATGCTTCGGCGAGATCGTTGTAGGAACCTTCGGCCTTGAAAGAGAGAAACGGTTCATCTCTTTCGAACGCACGCGTGGTAGCGATGTTGATGGATGCACCGATGGTGTCGGCGTTCATATCGGGAGTGAGAGTCTTTACCACTTCAATAGACTCAACGAGTTCCGACGCAATCACGTCCAAGGCCACCGCGCGCGTTCCGGCTTCCGGGGACGGCAGGCGGACCCCGTTGACCGAGGCGGCGTTCAGGCCCGGGTCCAGGCCGCGGACCGCGATAAAGCGCCCTTCGCCCTGGTCGTTCAGGACGTTAACCCCGGAGAGGCGGCGCACCGACTCGGCCACGTTCTGGTCGGGGAAGTTACCGATCGCGTCGCGAGTGATAACGCTGACAATCCCGTCCGCGTTTCGCTGACGCTGGATCGCGCCCTCCATCATGGCCCGCTGCCCATAGACATAGACTTCTTCTATGCCGTCCGGACCCTCTGGCTCTTCCTGAGCAAGGGAGGAAGAAGCGGCGATCAGCATCGCATTGGCCAGGGACACCGCGACGCCGAGAGCGTATCGACTCGTTTTCATGAGAGTGCACCACAAGTAAGGTGCTGCTGATTATTCGAATGACGTGGACACGAACAAGACGGCGGAGACAAACTTCACAAAGACTTAGGAAAAGCTTCACGGAACGGTCACGGCGCGGACACGAATCTGCAAGAAAGTCGTCATAAACGCGTCCGAGCGGCCGATCTTAGGTCATCAGATGGATTGCAAGCTGATGTGTGGAAATAGGAAAAGGTAAGTCGAGTTGGCTTCAGGGAGCCTCGCGGTCAATGAGCGCCTGCACCGCACGCCAATCGACGATCTTGAAGTTCTGGGGGGCATCCGGCATCCGGTTACGTCCATCCTGCACCACCAGAATTCCAAGCGGGTAGCTGGGAAGCGGTTCGGCCGTGACTGCAAGGCCATCGGTCTCTGACACACCGTCCACTCCGCCCGTGATATCGGCGGTGACAGAGAAGCTTGTCCGTAGGCGATAGTTATCGCGAAGGTCGTACACCGCGTAGCTATCGCTGCCCTGGCTGGATACTACGAGCAGCGACTGATCCGCCGTCTGGTAAAGATCCATCCCCTCGACGTCCGCCACCAGGGCATCGCTGGTTGGGATCACCAGCTTCGGCGCATCACCATCGGGTTCCGCGCCGGCTTCCCAGACGCCCGCGGCCTCCTCGCCCATGAAGATCCGCCCGTTCAATGGGTCAGTAACGCAGCCTTCCGGCTGACTGGGAAGGGCAAACTCGCGCACTAAGTTGCCGGAGAACTCGTCACCCGAGACGTCGATGCGGTACTGCTCGTAACGTCCGTCCTTGTCGTTGATGAACACATAGACGCCGCTGGCGGAGTGGTACATGCAGAGCCCGTAGACTTCACTCAACCCCGTTGCCACTTCGCCGGCCACATTCACACGTCCATCGGCGACGTCGAAGAGTAAAATGCTGTTGTGGTCGCGCTGGCTCGCCGCGGAGACGGTTCGCGTTTGTCGACCCAACTCAGCGTCACTTACGATATCTACGTTGTTAACCCGCCCGACGGGCAGGAATTGCCGCTGCTCTCCGTTGACGTCGTACACGGCCAGACCTGCTCGCTTGTCTGTGCCGAGAATCAACGGTGCCGCTGAACCGGTCGAAGCCACGAGAATTGCCGGATCGTCTGCGGCGTCGCCGTAGCGTTGTACGGGCGTGGTTTGGGCGCCGGCGGTGATCATGTCCTTTGCAACGGGTCCTGTGCCTGGGTCTACCGAGTCGGTGGGAGACACGGTCGCGACCATTGGTTGCCCCGCGTGCTCATCGAATACCGCCAAGGTCAGCTCGGTTGCTCCCGGACGGACAGCAAGGGACGTCGGCTCAATCTTGTCCGGCAAGGAGTAGCTGGTGAGTGCCCCCGACGGGCCCGTAAGGTGAATACGCCGTTCATTGGGCACTAGCACCCACAAGCCACCAGCGGTATCCACGGCAATGTCTTCCGCTTCACCATCAAGCTCGCCCCAGGGCGCCGGCAGCATCCAGGGCTCGGCCACGGCATCGCTTTCCTCGGACGCCTGAAGACGGCGAACGCCCAACTGCTCGTCGGCGATGAACAACATTCCGCTCGTGTCGTGAACTGCGCAAGCCGTTGCGTCGAGGCTGCCTGCATCTCGCCGCACCGGGACGTCGACCAATGCCTGCGTCACTCCGTCATAAACATACCTCTGCTCCAACATTCCCCGGGCATCCACCACGAATAGCGAAATGTGGGAGGTTCGGGGATCCTGGAAAAGGCACAGCACATCGGGAACTGCCTCGGAAAACCCGATGGGCCGCTCTTCAAGTACGGCGTCGTCTGCGCTATCGAGGAGCATCACAAGAGCCCCTCCGACCGAACCGTCGATAGCCGCAACCAGCGTTGCGGAGCGCTCACCCGCTAGGATCCCATCGCGCGTGTCCAGACTTTCGAGGTGCCCGCCCCGGACCCGACGACGCTCCCCTCCCTCTATCACATACAGGCCCCGGTCGTCTGCCAACAGCCAACGATCCTCTCCCAGTGGACGTACCATTCCTTCTGCGCTCGGTGAACTGGAGAGGGGAACGAAGTCCAGCGGCTGAATGTCAGCGGTTGCTTTGAAGGCTCCGATCATGGCGAGAGATAGCGCGACAGGCAGTGTGGCAATCCGATGAGTGAAACAGGAACGGAAATACATGGTGTGTCCGGGCTAAGGATGAAGACCCAGAACTAGAGCACAGACGAGAAGGTGGGAACAATCGCACTAAGGTTACAAATCAGCGACTTAGGGATTGAGGGCCTTAGGCGCTTCTATTTGTATGCGAGCCTTCGCGAGATCAAAGAAGAGAACACCAGGCGGCCCCGACTCGTTGACGCATCTGTGTTTGAATAGCACCTCATTAAACCCAACAACCCGAGGGCATTTGCTAGAGGTTCGCACCTCGTTTCTCGGCTCTATTTTTCTAGGAGGCAACACAATGGTAGGACTGGGCTACATCACCTTGGGCACCAATGACCTGGAGAAGGCGGCTGCGTTCTACGACGCACTCCTTGGCAGTATCGGACACAAGCGGCTGTTCGAAGACGAGCATGGTTTCATCGGCTGGGGCTCATCTCTGGGGGCGCCGATGTTAGCCATTACGCCGCCGTTCGATAAAAACCCGGCCACGGTCGGCAACGGCGTTATGGCGGCCCTGCAAATGGAC
>DIYG01000036.1 GCA_002428935.1 Halieaceae bacterium UBA6060 | reverse complement strand
AGCGCGTGAGCAAAGCGCGACGACCCTCGGCCAGGCACGAATTCCATCCTAGGGATAGCAATGTCTAGTGTCTCGACTGGAGTCTCAAGCCCGCACTAAGCGCGTGAGCAAAGCGCGACGACCTTCGGCCAGGCACGAATTCCATCCCAGGGATAGCACCGTTTAGTGTTTCGGCAGAAGCCTCGAGCCCGCGCTAAACGCGCGAGCAAAGTGCGACCACCTTCGGTCAAGTACTGATTCTGTCCCAGGAGTAGCACTGTTTAGAGCCGCGGCAAAAGCCTCAAGCCCGCGCTAAGCGCATGAGCAAAACACCGAACCAATCACTGCAAAGACGAATCAGCGGAGCTCCTCAACGTAAAGAATCGTCGCCCCCACAACGGCTGCTGGCACAACGAAGAAATTCACGATGGGAATACTCGCGCAGGCCGCTACCAGGGCGCCAAAACCCAGGCTGGAAAGCCGTCGTTCAGCCACCGCATTGCGGACTTCGCGGAAACTGCGCTGGTGATTGTCCATGGGGTAGTCAACGAATTGGATGCTCATCATCCAGGCTCCCAGGAGCAACCACAGCAAGGGTGCCACGGCGTTTACCGCGGGGATAAAGCTGACGATAAACACGAAAAGCGCCATGGGCAGGTAGTACAGGAGTTTCGCGAGTTCCCGAAAAACACCGCGAGGGACGCTCATCAGGGCGGCTCCCAGGCCTTCCAGGCCCTGTACCGGCTGACCGGTGATCAGTTCCTCCGCTTTTTCAGCGAGGAGGGCGTTAAAGGGCGAGGCGATGAGCAGGGCCACAGCGGTGAAGGCATAGCCGGTCACAAGGGCGATGGCGATACCGATAAGCGGCCAGAGGATCCATTCGATGAACGACAGCCAGTCGGGAATCCAGGCCATCCAGCTGTTTACCCAGGCTACGAGGTTGTTAAGCCCCCAGCCGATCAGGGAGCCGAAGATCAGAACGTTCACCACCAGGGGAACAATGACAAAGGGTCGCAGCCTGGGGTGGCTCAGCATTTTGCCGCCACGAACCAAACAACCCGCGCCGTATACGGGATCGCCTTCCAATATTGCTCCTGATCTGTGAGGCTCTTGGAATGCGTAGTTTAACGGCTTGCGCGGTGACGATTCGAGCGCTGCGACAGAGCGAAGGCCCGAAACGACGGGCCGTGGCAGAGGTGGGTTCATGACAGAAAACGACGATGACGACTTTCTGCGGGAGATGGCCGATGTGCAGCCTCTGGAAAAAGAGCAACGTGTACGCCTAAGTCGCAATGCAAACCGCGATGTGGCGGCGGACGTTCGCCGTCGGGCCGCTGTTACGGAGCAGGGAAGGGATGGGAATCCCCTGGTCGACGAAGGGGTGAAGCCCCTGGATCCCTGGTATGTGCTCGAGTTCAAGCGCCCGGGGATTCAAAACGGGGTGTATCGTAAGTTGAAACAGGGGCGCTATGACGCGGAGGCGCGCCTGGATCTCCATCGTATGAGCGTGGCGCGAGCCCGAGAAGAGATCTTCAGCTTTGTTAATGAGTGCCACGCTCTCGGTCTGCGCAGCATACTCATAGTTCATGGTAAGGGTGAGCGCAGCCCCAATGCGGCGGCAATAGGTGTTCTCAAAGGCTTCGTCAATCACTGGCTGCGCGAATTGGCACCGGTGCAGGCGTTTCACAGCGCGCAACCGGCCCAGGGCGGTACGGGAGCGGTTTATGTGTTGCTGGCCAAAAGCGCCGAGAAAAAGCGCGAGAACCGCGAGCGATTTATGCGAGGACGGGTACCCTACGACGGGGATCCCTGAGCGGAGCTGGGATCGGCGCTTGGCCTTCGGTCCTGGTATGGGGCCTGATCAGCTTGCGCCGTGCTGCTTGAGAATATCGCCGTAGGGGGTGCCGTAGCGGTGCTCGGCGATCTCTTCCAGAAGGGTTTTCCCCTCGGGGCCTGTGGCATTCAGGTCGCGACCCGCGTCTTGAAACAGCGGCACGAAACGAGCGAAATCGCTGTCGCGCATGCTTTGGTAGGCCCGGCGCAGAAGCTGGAAGTCTGCGTTATCTCCATCGCCCGGTCGCGGATCCAGGAAGCTCGCTACTCGCGCATCGTCCCACTGTTCGTCGAGTACCTTGGCTTTGTCTTTACGCATGCTTGAATTTCTCTAGGCGGTGGTCACCCGCTGCGGGCAATCAGTCTTCGTTGTCCAATTGCTTGAGCAACAGTTCATTAACCATTTTCGGGTTAGCCTGGCCTTTGGAGGCCTTCATGATTTGGCCGACGAAGAAGCCCGAGAGCTTTTTCCGCTTCGCCGGATCGGCCGCGCGATACTGCGCAACCTGGTCTGGATTCTCGCTGATCACCTTGTCGACCATGGCTTCCAGGGCTCCGCTGTCGGAAACCTGCTTCAGGCCTCGAGCTTCGATAATCTCGTCGGCATCGCCTTCGCCGTTCCAGATGGCTTCGAAGACTTCCTTGGCGATTTTTCCGGAGATGCTGCCGTCCTTGATCCGTAGGATCAGGTCGCCGAGTTGCCTGGGGGTTACGGGGCTCGCGGCTATGGACATGTCTGCGGCATTCAGAGCACCCAGGAGTTCCCCCTGAACCCAATTGGCGGCCAGTTTGGCGTCCTCACAGACGGCGTGCGTGCCCTCAAAAAAATCGGCGATGGCCCGTTCATCGGTGAGTACCCCTGCGTCGTAATCCGACAGACCGAAGTCCTCGCGGAAACGCTGTCGGCGATCCAGAGGCAATTCGGGAAGCGCTTCCCGTAGGGCGTCGATGTCGGCCTCCGTCAGGATGACGGGTAGCAGATCCGGCTCGGGAAAGTAGCGATAGTCGTTGGCTACTTCTTTGCTGCGCATGGAGCGAGTCTCATCGCGGTCCGCATCGTAAAGACGGGTTTCCTGGACCACAGAGCCCCCGTCTTCCAGGAGATCCTCTTGCCTGGCGCGTTCCCGATGAATGGCTTTCTCGACAAAGCGGAACGAGTTGACGTTCTTGATTTCCGTCCGTGTCCCCAGCTCCGTGGTGCCCGCAGGGCGCAGGGAAAGGTTGACGTCGCAGCGCATGGAGCCTTCGGCCATATTGCCGTCAGAGATTCCCAGGTAGGTCACGAGGCTGTGCAGGGCTTTGAGAAATGCTACGGCCTCCTCGGAGCTGCGAAAATCGGGGTCCGTAACGATCTCCAGCAAGGGTGTGCCGGCCCGATTCAGGTCTACACCGGTCATGCCATGGAAGTCTTCGTGGAGAGACTTTCCAGCGTCTTCCTCCAGATGGGCCCGGGTGATGCCGATCTCCTGCAGACGGCCATCCTCGAGACGAAAGGCAAAGCGCCCCCGGCCCACGATGGGTTCGGCAAACTGACTGATCTGATAGCCCTTGGGGAGATCGGGGTAAAAGTAGTTCTTGCGATCGAAAACCGAGCGCCGACCGACCTCGGCGTCGATGGCTAGCCCAAACATCGCCGCATAGCGTACGGCTTTGCGGTTGAGCACCGGCAGCATGCCGGGCATGGCTAGATCGACGGCATTGGCCTGGGTATTGGGCTCCGCCCCGAAGGTGGTGGCGCTCCCGGAAAAGATCTTGGACTGGGTCGCCAGCTGCAGATGCACCTCCAGTCCGATGACCATCTCCCAGCTCATGACGTAGTCTCCAGCAGGGGGCGACGGGTGTGCCAGTCCGTGTGATCCTGGTACTGATGTGCGGCGGCCAGCAGGCGCCCCTCGTCAAAGTGTTTGCCAATGAGTTGCAGTCCCACGGGTAGTCCCTGGCTAAAACCTGCGGGAAGGCTGATAGCGGGAAGCCCGGCCAGGTTCACCGACAGGGTGTAGATGTCCTCCAGATACATGGCCGTGGGATCGTCCGTTTTGGCACCGATGGCAAAGGCGGTTCCCGGTGTCGTTGGGCCGGCGATGACGTCAACGGATTCGAAAACCGTAGCGAAGTCATTGGCTATGAGACGCCGCACCTGCTGCGCTTTTTTGTAATAGGCGTCGTAGTAGCCGGAGGAAAGGGCATAGGTGCCGACAAGAATTCGTCGCTGTACTTCGTCGCCAAAGCCTTCCTCGCGGCTGCGGGTGTACAGATCTTCAAGATCGACGGGATCCTGGCATCGATGACCGTAGCGAACACCGTCGTAACGGGACAGGTTGGTTGAAGCCTCCGCCGGGGCAATGACGTAGTAGGCGGGAATCGACAGCGCCGTACGTGGCAGGGAAACATCCACCAGCGTTGCGCCCAGGGCTTCGTACTGCGCGAGAGCGCTGCGAATAACTTCGGCCACGCCCTGGTCGAGACCGTCCTCAAAATACTCCCGAGGCAAGCCCATGCGCAGACCCTTGAGAGGCTGGTCAAGGGCGGCGAGATAGTCATCAACGGGGCAATCCGCGGAGGTTGAGTCTCGGGGGTCGTGACCCGCCATGATCTTTAGGAGCAGAGCACAGTCTTTGGCGCTGCGAGCCATGGGGCCTCCCTGATCGAGGCTGGAGGCATAAGCGATCATCCCCAGGCGAGATACTCGTCCGTAGGTAGGTTTGAGACCCGTAATGCCACAAAGGGCCGCGGGCTGACGGATGGAGCCCCCCGTATCCGTACCCGTGGCCGCCGGGACTAGACCCGCCGCAACGGCGGCGGCGGACCCTCC